>NZ_JBSFVZ010000013.1:0-230578 GCF_053592575.1 Streptomyces sp. NPDC002640
TCAGTGGTTTTTTCTTGTGTTCTTGGTGTTTGTGTGTCGTGTGGGGGTGGCGGGGGGGGGGGGGGGGGGGCCGGGGCCCGGGCGCGGGGGGGGGGGGGGGGCGCCCCCCCCCCCACGCCGGGTTCACGGGCTACGGGCTAGGAGTTCACGGGCTACGAATTCACGGGCTACGGGTTACGGCTTACGGGTTCACTTGGCGGTGAACTTCTCGTACTCCTTGAGGACCTCGTCCGTGGGTCCGTCCATCCGCAGCTCGCCGCGCTCCAGCCAGAGCACGCGGTCGCAGGTGTCGCGGATCGACTTGTTGTTGTGGCTGACCAGGAAGACCGTGCCGGCCTGCTGGCGCAGTTCGCGGATGCGGGCCTCGGAGCGCTTCTGGAACTTGCGGTCGCCGGTGGCCAGCGCCTCGTCGATCATCAGCACGTCGTGGTCCTTGGCCGCCGCGATGGAGAACCGCAGGCGGGCCGCCATGCCGGAGGAGTAGGTCCGCATGGGCAGGGTGATGAAGTCGCCCTTCTCGTTGATGCCGGAGAAGTCGACGATCTCCTGGTAGCGCTCCCTGATCTGCTCGCGCGACATGCCCATGGCCAGGCCGCCGAGTATCACGTTGCGCTCGCCGGTCAGGTCGTTCATCAGGGCCGCGTTGACGCCCAGCAGGGAGGGCTGGCCGTTGGTGTACACCCGGCCCCGCTCGGCCGGCAGCAGGCCGGCGATGGCGCGCAGCAGGGTGGACTTGCCGGAGCCGTTGGAGCCGATCAGGCCGATGGCCTCTCCCTTGTAGGAGACGAAGGAGACGCCGCGCACGGCGTGCACCTCGCGCACCCCCCGCTCCTCGCCCCGCCGCATGATGCGGGAGAGCGCGGCGGTGGCGCTGCCCTTGCCCTTCTTCGCGCCGTTGACCTTGTAGACGATGTGCAGGTCGTCCGCGATCACCGTCGGGACGCGGGGTTCCGCATGCTGCTCAGCCACGTCCGTACCTCTCCTCGGCCTTCCAGAAGTACACGAAGCCGCCGGCCAGGATCACCACGGCCCATCCCAGCGCCACCGCCCACACGTGCGGCGGCAGGTTCTCGGAGCCGTAGCCGTCGATCAGCGCGAAGCGGATCAGGTCCATGTAGACGGCGGCCGGGTTCCACTGGAGCACGTCGGCGATCCACTGCGGCCTGCCCTCGAGCATCGCCGGGATGGAGAACATCACGCCGGAGGCGTACATCCAGGTGCGGGTGACGAACGGCATCAGCTGCGCCAGGTCGGGGGTGTGCGCTCCGGCCCGCGCCATGATCAGCGCCAGTCCGGTGTTGAAGGCGAACTGGAGCACCAGCGCGGGGACGATCAGCAGCCAGGACAGCGAGGGCCGGCTGCCGAAGATCATCACCACCACGAAGAGCACGATCATCGACACCAGCAGCTGCTGGAGCTGCTGGAGGGCGAAGGAGATGGGCAGCGAGGCCCGGGGGAAGTGCAGGGCCCGCACCAGGCCCAGGTTGCCCGAGATGGCGCGGACGCCCGACATCACCGACGTCTGGGTGAAGGTGAACACGAAGACGCCGGTCACCAGGAACGGGATGTACACGTCCTTGGGCAGGCCGCGGCCCGCGTCCAGGATGAGCCCGAAGATCAGGTAGTAGACCAGCGCGTTGAGCAGTGGCGTCACCACCTGCCAGAGCTGGCCCAGCTTGGCCTGGCTGTACTGGGCGGACAGCTTGGCCCGGGAGAAGGCGACGATGAAGTGGCGGCGGTTCCACAGCTGACGCACGTACGCCGGGACCGGGGGCCGGGCGCCGCTCACGGTCAGGCCGTACCGGGCGGCGAGCTCCGCCGCCGTCAGGCCGTCGTCGGGCGACGGACGCGGACTCACCGCGACCGGGCCGTCATGCGTTGACTCACTCACTGCTCGAACTCTCGCTGTCTCGGGTGGATACGGCGTGTCGGGGGGCCGACGCGCCGATGCACGGGTGGGGACGGGCACGGCGGGCGCCGGGGGCGGGGCGAAGGGTACGGCCCCGGCCCGGTCCCGTCCGGTCCCGCTCCGACGAGCTTCTCAGATGACCGGGGGCCGGCCCAGTCGGGTCAGCCGCCACACGGTACGCCACCGCATCGGCCGGCGGGGACCGCACGGGCCGCTCCAGCCCTCCTTGAAGCCGCCGAACCACGCCTTGAGCGCGGACCCCGAACGGGTGCGCAGCAGGGTGAGCGCCATCCACACGCCCAGGTAGACCGGGACGAGCGGGGCGGGCAGGTTGCGGCGGGCCAGCCACACCCGGTTGCGCGCCACCATGCGGTGGTAGACCGCGTGCCGGGAGGGGGCCGTGGTGGGGTGGTACAGGACCATGTCGGCCCGGTAGTCGATCATCCAGCCGGCGTCCATGGCGCGCCAGGCCAGGTCGGTCTCCTCGTGCGCGTAGAAGAACGCGTCGGGGAGCCCGCCCACCTGGGCCAGGACCTCGGTGCGCACCGCGTTGGCGCCGCCGAGGAAGGTGGTGACCCGGGAGGAGCGCATCGGGTCGGAGGCGCGCAGCCGGGGGACGTGGCGGCGCTGGGTGACGCCGGTGTCGGGGTCGGCGATCCGGAAGCTGATGATGCCGAGCTCCGGGTCCGCCTCGAAGGCGCGGCGGCACAGCTCCGCGGTGTCGGTGCGGGCGAGCAGTCCGTCGTCGTCCAGGAAGAGCAGGACGTCGACGTCGGTGCCGCCGGGGCCGAAGGCCTCGATGCCGACGTTGCGGCCGCCGGGGATGCCGAGGTTCTCGGGCAGCTCCACGGTCCGCACGCCCTCGGGCACCTCGGGCACGGGCGCGCCGTTGCCGACCACGACCACCTGGACGGGGTCGCCCTCCTGGCGGGCCACCGAGTCGAGCAGCGCGCGCAGCTCGGCGGGGCGGTTGCCCATGGTGATGATGACCGCTCCCACCGTGATCGGCCGGGGGCCGTCGACGGGGGCTGCGTCCGGCTGGGTCCCGGTCACGGCGTCCTTCAGGGATTCGTTCATAGGGCGCTCACCGCAGTCTGCTCGAGGCGAGGATGGACACGAGGTGCAGCAGGGTCTGCAGGATCGCGATGCCTGCCAGCACGGCGATGCCGAGGCGGGTCCAGAACAGGCCGCCGCCGGCGATCAGGTCGGCGATCGCGACGACGAGGACGAACAGGCTCGCCTCGACGCCTCCGACCAGCCGGTGGAACTTCAGCGCGGCCGCCGCCCGGCGGGCCAGCGCCAGGCCGGAGGAGCGCGGCGCGGCGGCCTCGTCCCGCACGGCGGCCAGACCGCTGCGGCTGCGCGCCACGTCGACCAGGTCGGTCTCGGCCTTGATGAGGATGGCGCCCAGGGCGGCCAGCGTGCCCAGGAAGGCCCACAGCCACTCGGGGCTCTCCGCCCCGTCCCACAGGTCGGCGCCGCGCAGGCCGAAGCCGACCAGCAGCGCGGCCTCGGAGAGGTAGTGGCCGATCCGGTCCAGGTAGACGCCGGTGACGGAGGTCTGCTTCCGCCAGCGGGCGATCTCCCCGTCGACGCAGTCCAGCAGCAGGTACAGCTGGATCAGGAGGGCGCCGACGAGCGCCCCGGCGAGGCCCGGCACCAGGAGTGCCGCGCCCGCCAGGACGCCCGCCACCACCATCAGGTAGGTGAGCTGGTTGGGCGTCACCCGGGTGTTCACCAGGTAGCGGTCGACCCTCAGCGAGATCTCCCGCATGTAGAGGCGGCCCGCCCAGTGCTCGCCGCTGCGCCGGTCCTTCACCCCTGCGGGGTGGACGACGGGTCGCAGTTCAGCTACCGATGGCCTTGACATAGTCGGCGTACGCGTCCTTGATCTCGTCGGTCCGGAGGTCGAGGTGCTCGAGGATCGTGTAACGGCCGGGACGGGTCTCCGGCGCGTACTCCACGACCTTGACGAACTCCTCCGCGGTGAAGCCGATGTCCTCGGCGAGCACCGGCAGCGCGTGCCGGCGCAGCACCTCGGCCATCTGACCGGCCTCCTCGTGGGCGCCGCGCAGGTGCATGGCGAAGGCCGCTCCCAGACCGCACTGCTCGCCGTGGCTGGCGGCGCGGCGGGGGAAGAGTATGTCGAAGGCGTGGTTGATCTCGTGGCACGCGCCCGAGCAGGGGCGCGAGTCGCCGGAGACCGACATGGCGATGCCGCTGAGCGCCAGCGCCTCGGCGAGCACCTGGAGGAAACCGTTCTCCTCGATGCCGCCGGGGTGCCGGAGGACCGCCTCGCCGGCCTGGCGCGCTATGGCGGCGGCCAGACCGTCGATCTTCTCGCCCTTGACCCGGTTGGCCAGCTCCCAGTCCGCGACGGCGGAGATGTTGGAGATGGCGTCGCCGATGCCGGAGCGCACGAAGCGGCCCGGGGCCTCCCGGATGATGTCGAGGTCGATGACCACGGCGATCGGGTTGGGCACGCCGTAGGAGCCGCGGCCCGCGTCGTTGTCCAGGGTCGCGACCGGCGAGCACAGGCCGTCGTGCGCCAGGTTGGTGGGCACGGCGACGAGCGGCAGGCCGACCCGCGCCGCGGCGAACTTGGCGCAGTCGATGATCTTGCCGCCGCCGAGTCCGACGACCGCGTCGAAGCGGTCCGCCTTCATCTCGCCGGCCAGCCGGATCGCGTCGTCGAGCGTGCCGCCGCCGACCTCGTACCAGGTGGCGCCGGGCAGCGACGGGGCGAGCCGCTCCCGCAGCACGGCCCCGGAGCCGCCGCTGACCGCGACGGCCAGGCGGCCGGAGTGCGAGATCCGCTCGTCCGCGAGCACGGCGGCCAGGTCCTCGAGGGCGCCGGGCCGGATGTCGACGACGACGGGGGACGGGATGAGCCTCGTCAGTAGCGGCACGCGATCTCCCGCCCACGGGCCAGGTCCTCGTGGTTGTCGATCTCCACCCACGCGACCTCGCCGATCGGCGCGACGTCGATCTTGAAGCCGCGGTTGACCAGCTCCTGGTAGCCGTGCTCGTAGAACTGCTGCGGGTCGGTCTCCCAGACCGTCTTCAGCGCGTCGCCGAGCTCCGCGGCCGCGTCGCCCTCGATCAGCGTGACGCCGATGTACTCACCGGTGGCCTCCGCCGGGTCCATCAGCTTCGTGATCTTGCGGACGCCCTTCTCGGGGTCCACGACGACCTTCATCTCCTCGTCGGCGAGGTTCTTCACCGTGTCGAGGGCGAGGATGATCCTCTTGCCCTCGCCGCGGGCGGCGAGCAGCGTCTTCTCGACGGAGACCGGGTGGACGGTGTCGCCGTTGGCGAGGATCACACCGTCCTTGAGGGCGTCACGGCCGCACCACAGGGAGTAGGCGTTGTTCCACTCCTCGGCCTTGTCGTTGTCGATGAGGGTGATCTTGAGCCCGTACTTGGCCTCGAGGGCCTCGCGGCGCTCGTAGACGGCCTCCTTGCGGTACCCGACGATGATCGCCACCTCGGTGAGGCCGATCTCGGCGAAGTTGCCGAGGGTCAGGTCGAGGACGGTCAGGCTCTCCTCGTTGCCCTCGGGCCCCACGGGCACCAGCGCCTTGGGAAGGGTGTCCGTGTAGGGGCGCAGGCGGCGTCCGGCGCCTGCCGCCAGCACGAGGCCGATCATGCGGGTTCTCCTTCGTCGTGTACAGCGGGTGCGCCGGCCCGGTGGGCGGACACCCAATAGCGGATGCTCTCGACGAGCACCAGGACGGCCACGGCCACGGCGAGCGCCGTGAGTGCGACCGAGAACTGCGCCGCGGTCAGCAGCGCGGCGAGCACGGCGACCACGAGGGTGCGGCCCTCGTGACCCAGCGCCGCCCGCACCAGCCAGTGCGGGGGCGCGCCGGCGTTCCCGCGGATGCGGTACACCGTGTCGTAGTGATGGTAGGCGACCGCCGCCACCAGCCCGAAAGCCGCGGGAAGGGCTTTGTTCACTTCCGCGTCGGCCGCCAGCAGCAGAACGACGCCATACTCGGCGGCGCGGAAGAAGGGGGGAACGAGCCAGTCCAGCGCGCCCTTGAGGGGCCGGGCGACCGCGGCGCCGGAGAGCAGGGCGTAACCCGCCGCGCCGGCGACGGCGATCCAGGAGGCGCCGAAGAGTGCGGCGAGGATCACCACGAGCAGGGCGCCCGCGGCGGCGACGAACGGGGCGGATCCGGACGGAACGAGACGCCGGGTGAACCGGGCCGCGGTCTCGGCGAGGGGACCGCTGTCGGCGAGGTCGGCGAGCGCGCGGGCGGCGCGGTCGGTGCGGCGTGCCTTGCGGGTGAGCGAGCGCAGCAGCCGGCCGGCGGTGGTGTAGCAGGCGGCGAAGGCGCAGCCGATCAGCAGGACGACGAAGGTGATGCGCGGGGTGGATACCGCGGTGAGCACGGCGATCATCGCCCAGCGCTCGCCGATGGGCAGGACGATCATGCGGCGCAGCCACACCGTCCAGCCGAGGTTGTCCAGCTTGTCGGAGAGTGCCGCGGTGGGGCTGGTGTTCGCGGCGGCGTCGTGGTTGGCCTCGTTGAACGAGAAGTCGACCACGTGCCGGCAGGTCTGCAGGATCATCGCGCCCAGGGCCAGCGCCCACACGTCGTCCCCGCCGCGGGCGGCGCCCAGCGCCAGGCCCGCGTAGTAGGCGTACTCCTTGGCGCGGTCGAAGGTGGCGTCCAGCCAGGCGCCCAGCGTGGAGTACTGGAGCGAGTAGCGGGCCAGCTGACCGTCCGCGCAGTCCAGGACGAACGAGGCGATCAGCAGGACGCCGGCGGCGACGAAGCCGCCGCGGGTCCCGGTGGCCGCGCAGGCCGCGGCGACCAGCGCGGTGAGCAGCGAGGCGGTGGTGACCTGGTTGGGGGTCAGGCCGCGGCGGGCGCACCAGCGGGCGACGTACTTGGAGAAGGGGCTGATGAAGAAGGTGGTGACGAAGCCGTCGCGGGCCTTCACCGCCGAGCGGAGCCGGACGGCCTCCTCGTCGACGGCCGCGAGGGCCTCGCGGGTCGCCTGACGGTTCTGCGGGTCGCCGGGGGCGGCCGCGACCAGGCTGCCCAGTTCGGGCCGGTGCACCGGATCGCCGTCCGCCTCCAGGGCGGCGGCCAGCCGGTCGGCCAGGGTGCCGCCGTCCGCGGCGGCCGCGCCTCCGGCGTCCACGGCCGCGGAGCTGGCCCGGGCGATCGCGCGGGTGAGCGCGGTGCGCGCCTCGGGCTTGACCGAGACGGCGCCGGGGATCGCGGAGGCCGGGAACCGCGGGTCGGTGAGACCGAGGCGCAGGGCGTGCAGGTGACCCATGAAGCGGGCGTCGACGAGGGCGACCCGGCGGTCGCCCGGGACGGAGGCCAGCAGCGCCTCCGTCTCACCCACGTCGGCGGCGTGCCGCACCTCGAAGCCGAGGGCCCCGAGATCGTCCACCAGGGAGGATCCGGGAACCGGCGGACCGGTGACGATGGCGGTCGGCAACCGAACTCACTCCCTGGGATGCGGCGCGCCTGGGCGCCGGCGACGTTGCGTGGTGGCCTGCCCGGCGAGGGGCCGGTGCGTGTCGGCAGAGGTTATCGGATCGTCGGGCCCCCGCGATCACCGCCCGCCTTCCGGCCGATGACCTGCGCATCGTTTGCGCAGGTCAGAGGATATGACAACGGTGTTCAGCACCACGTTGCCCCTGGCCGCGGGACGTAGTTCACTGAGGGCGGCGGCGATCACGGAGGGGCGGTTCTCATGGGGTCCGGACATCAGCATGGCCATGGCGCGGGCGCGGGGGCCACGGTGACGGCGGCGTACCGCGGCCGGCTGCGGGCGGCGCTGGCGATCACGTCACTGGTGACCGTCGCGGAGATCACCGGCGGGCTGCTGGCCGGCTCGCTGGCCCTGGTCGCCGACGCCGCGCACATGGCGACCGACGCGCTGGGACTGGGCATGGCACTCCTCGCGGTCCGCTTCGCCGGCCGCCCGGCGAGCGGCCACCGCACCTTCGGCTTCGCCCGGGCGGAGATCCTGGCGGCGCTGGCGAACTGTCTGCTGCTCTTCGGGGTGGGCGGTTACGTGGTGATCGAGGCGGTCGGCCGTCTCCTGGAGCCGGCCGAGGTGGAGGGCGGCCTGACGCTGCTCTTCGGCGCCGTGGGACTGGTCGCCAATCTGGTCTCGCTGCTGCTGCTGATGGGCGGCCGGCGGGAAAGCCTGAACGTGCGGGGCGCCTTCCTGGAGGTCGCGGCGGACGCCCTGGGGTCGGTGGCGGTCCTGGTCTCGGCGGCCGTGGTGCTGCTCACCGGCTGGTCGGCGGCGGATCCGGTCGCCTCCCTGGTGATCGCCCTGATGATCGTGCCGCGCGCCTGGCGGCTGCTGCGCGAGACGGTGGACGTCCTGCTGGAGGCGGCCCCGCGCGACGTGGACCTGGCCGAGCTGCGGGCGCACCTGCTGGCGCTGCCGGGCGTCGACGACGTGCACGACCTGCACGTGTGGACGATCACCTCCGGGCTGCCGGTCCTCTCGGCGCACGTGGTGGTCGGCGCGGACGTGCTGGAGGGGCGGGGGCACGAGCGGATGCTGCGCGACCTGCAGTCGTGCCTGGGCTCCCACTTCGACGTGGCCCACTGCACCTTCCAGATCGAACCGGCCGGCCACGCGGCGCACGAGGCGGGGCTCTGCCACTAGGGCCTGTCCGGCCTGTGCGGCGGCGCGAGGCGTCCCCGGCGTCCGGCGTCCGGCGGCCGGCGGCCGGCGGCCCGGCGCTTCCCCGCGTCCGGCGGCCCCACGTCCCCGCAAGGACGCGCCCCGCCCGCGCCACCGGTTCCGGTACGGCAGACTAGGGGGCATGCCGAGCACACCTGTGAAGACGACGACGGACGAGACCATCCTCCTGGAGCTGGTCGACGAGCAGGGTGTGACCATCGGCACCGAGGAGAAACTCGCGGCCCACCGGGCGCCCGGTCTGCTGCACCGCGCGTTCTCCGTGTTCCTCTTCGACTCCCGGGGGCGGCTCCTGCTCCAGCAGCGGGCGCTCGGCAAGTACCACTCCCCCGGTGTGTGGTCCAACACCTGCTGCGGCCACCCCTACCCGGGCGAGGCACCCTTCGCCGCAGCCGCCCGGCGCACCTTCGAGGAGCTCGGCGTCTCCCCCGCACTGCTCGCCGAGGCGGGCACGGTGCGGTACAACCACCCGGACCCGGCCTCGGGTCTGGTGGAGCAGGAGTTCAACCACCTCTTCGTCGGCCTGGTGACCGGCACGCCCGGGCCGGACCCGGAGGAGGTCGGCGACATCGCCTTCGTCACGCCGGAGGAGCTGGAGAAGCGGCACGCGGCCGACCCGTTCTCGGCGTGGTTCATGACCGTGCTGGACGCGGCCCGGCCGGCGATCCGCGAGCTGACCGGCACGTCGGCCGGCTGGTAGGGCGGCCCCGGCGGCCCGGCGGTCTCAGTACGGCCGGGCCGGGCGCAGCGGCAGCGCCACCCAGATGATCTTCCCGCCGGTGGTGGTGTGCTCCACCTCGCAGGCTCCGCCGAACTCCCGTGCCGTCTCGCGGACCAGCAGCAGGCCCCGCCCGCCGGTCTGGCCGGTGTCCGCGACCAGCGCGGTGGGCCGGTAGGGGTGGTTGTCCTCCACGGACACCCGGATCCACTCCGGGCCCACCGCGACCTCCACCGCCAGCACGGGCGACAGCAGGGCGGCGTGGCGGACGGCGTTGGTGACGAGCTCCGAGACGATCAGCAGCAGGCCGTCGACCACGTCCTCGTCGGCCGGCACGCCTTGGCGCCTGAGCAGGTCCCGTACGGCCCGCCGCGCCTGCGGCACCGAGGCGTCCACGGCGGGGGCGGTGAACCGCCACACCCCCTCGTAGGACGCGTGCGCACCGGGGAGCGCGACCGCTCCCCCGGGCCCTTGGTGGCCCGGATCGTCGCCGCGCCCTCGGTCCTCCATCGTCCGGCCCCCGCCCTCGTGCTCGACTGTCACCACATGTCCGAGTGTGGGAAACGCCAGGTCACGGCCTGGACACTGACCACAAGACGTCGACTATCGACCACTTTTGATCGCTGACGTACGCCAAAGGCGGTTGCGAGACCATTCCTGCACGCCTTGCGGCGGCTTCGCGAACTCTTCCGCTTATTGGGGCGGAACGTCCCCTCCGCGCCCGCGGTCCTCGTGCCCGGCGGCGTCCTCGGCGGCCGTCCGGTGACCGGTCGCGGCGTTCCGGTCGGCGTCCGGGCGGCCCGCGTAGTAGGCGTCGCCCCCGAGGTCGCGGTCGGCGCTCTCCGCCTCGGTGACCATCCCGACCACGTTGCGGCCGCCGAAGCCGGTGGCGATCAGGCCCAGTCCGTCGAAGAGCAGGGCCAGCGAGAAGAAGGTGCCCAGCGCGTAGCGGCTGTCGCTGGGCCAGGCGTTCAGCACCAGGATGCCCAGCAGCAGGCCGAAGACGCCCTGCACCAGGGTCCAGCCGAACTGCGGTCCGCGCACCACCAGGCTGCCCACCACCCGGAAGACGCCGCCGGTGAGGAAGAGCAGGGCCGCGAAGAGGGTCAGGGAGACGGCGGCCGCCTCCGGCCGCACCAGGATCACCGCGCCGGCGGCGATGTTCAGCGCGGCGACCACCGTGCCCAGCCAGAAGAAGCCGGTGCCGCGCGCCTGCACGGCGTGCATCAGCCCGACCACTCCGCCGACCAGGAGCAACCAGCCGAACAGCAGCATGCTGGTGAGCGTCGCCAGCCCGGTGTAGAGGAGACCGACCACGCCGGCGATCACCAGCACGACCCCGAGCGCGGCCAGCCAGCCGAAGCCCCGGCTGAGCCGCGTCCTCTCGTCCTTCGCCCGGAACCTGCTCATAGGGGCCTCCTCGCTCGCCGTACACCCGTCGTGCCGCCGAGTACCCAGGCCGCCGGTACCATCCGCCGCATGCCCCATCTGTCGCACCGCGTCGCCGACGGCGTCGCCACCGTCGTGATCAGCCATCCCGCCCGGCGCAACGCCATGACCAACGCGATGTGGCGGGCACTGCCGCCGGTGCTGGAGGCGCTGGCCGCGGACGACGCGGTACGGGCCCTGGTCCTGACCGGTGAGGGCGCCACCTTCTGCGCGGGCGCCGACATCTCGGGGCTGCGCGACTCCTCGGAGGTGACGCGGCGGCTCGCGACGGAGGCGGAGGAGGCGCTGGCCGCGTTCCCCAGGCCGACCCTGGCGGCGATCCGCGGCCACTGCGTGGGCGGCGGCACCCAGCTCGCCGCCGCCTGCGACCTGCGCTTCGCCGAGGAGGGCGCCCTCTTCGGCGTGACCCCGGCCAAGCTGGGGATCGTCTACCCGTCCTCCTCGACCCGGCGGCTGGTGTCGCTGGTGGGCCCCTCGGGCGCGAAGTACCTGCTGTTCTCGGGCGAGCTCGTCGACGGCGAGCGGGCGCTGCGGACCGGTCTGGTGGACGAACTGCTGCCGGCCGGCGAACTCGACGCCCGGGTCGCCGCGTTCACCCGGATCCTGGTCTCCCGCTCGCGGCTCACCCAGGCCGCGGCGAAGGAGTTCGCCGACGGCCGCACCGACCGGGACGCCCACTGGGCCGCCGCCGCGCGGGCGAGCCGGGACCTCGAGGAGGGCGTCGACGCCTTCCTGGAGCGCCGCAGCCCGGAGTTCACCTGGCCGCGCTGACCTGCCCTCCGACGGGCCCCTGACCTGCCCCCCGGCCTGCGTGCCGACCGGCCCCCGACCTGCTCGCCGACCGGCCCCGCGCCCGGGTGTTCGCCCGGGTGGGCGCCGGGTTCCGGTGCCGGTCCGGGAGGAATCACGCATGTCCGCCGCGGGGCCGGTTACCTGTAGGGTCCCCGGCCCGGGACCTCCGGCCGGGGCTCCGAGGAAAGGTGACCAACCGTGTTCCGAGCTGTAGCGGACGTCCTGCGCCAGATCGCCGGCGCGATCGCCACCGTGGTGACGCTGCCCTTCCGGGCCGTGGCCCGGCTGTTCGGCGGCGCCTCCTCCACCGCCCGCGGTCGTCGCGCCTGAGTCGCACGAACCCGTCGATACGCGCGGGGGCCCGGCCCGACGGCCGGGCCCCCGCGCGTTGCGCATGCCCTCACCCCCTGTCGTCGGCGCGACCTGCCAGAATTGCCGCGGAACCTCGAGGCTTCAGAAGGCGGTACGGGAACGTGACGACACCCCTGGCAGCGTCCATCGAAGGCAGGATCGCCGAGGAACTCGGCGTACGGGAACGGCAGGTGCAGGCCGCCGTGGACCTCCTGGACGGCGGGTCGACGGTGCCCTTCGTCGCCCGCTACCGCAAGGAGGCGACCGGCGGGCTCGACGACGCCCAGCTGCGCACCCTCGAGGAGCGGCTGCGGTACCTGCGGGAACTGGAGGAGCGCCGCACGGCGGTCCTGGAGTCGGTGCGCGAGCAGGGCAAGCTCGGCCCCGAGCTGGAGGCGCGGATCCGGGAGGCGGACACCAAGGCGCGCCTGGAGGACATCTACCTCCCGTTCAAGCCGAAGCGGCGCACCAAGGCGCAGATCGCCCGGGAGGCGGGGCTCGAACCGCTGGCCGACCGGCTGCTGGCGGACCCGTCGGCGGAGCCGTCGGCCGTCGCGGCGGAGTTCGTCGACGCGGACCGGGGCGTCGCCGACGCCCAGGCCGCTCTGGACGGCGCGCGGGCCGTCCTCACCGAGCGGTTCTCGGAGGACGCCGACCTGATCGGCGAGCTGCGCGAACGGATGTGGACGCGGGGCCGGCTGGTCTCCCGGGTCCGCGAGGGCAAGGAGGAGGCGGGCGCCAAGTTCGCCGACTACTTCGACTTCTCCGAGCCGTTCGCCGAGCTGCCCTCGCACCGGGTGCTGGCGCTGCTGCGCGGCGAGAAGGAGGAGGTCCTCGATCTCGTCCTGGAGCCGGAGGAGCCGGTGGAGGGGCCTTCCTCCTACGAGGGGATCGTCGCCCACCGCTTCGGCGTCGCCGACCGCGGCCGGCCGGGCGACAAGTGGCTGAAGGACACCGTCCGCTGGGCCTGGCGGACGCGGATCCTGGTCCACCTGGGCATCGACCTGCGCCTGCGGCTGCGCACGGGCGCCGAGGACGAGGCCGTGCGGGTGTTCGCCGCCAACCTGCGCGACCTGCTGCTGGCCGCCCCGGCCGGCACCCGCGCCACCCTGGGCCTGGACCCCGGCTACCGCACCGGCGTCAAGGTGGCGGTGGTGGACGCGACCGGCAAGGTCGTCGCCACGGACGTGATCCACCCGCATGTGCCCGCCAACCGGTGGGACGAGGCGATCGCCAAGCTGGCCCGGCTGGCGCAGCAGCACGCGGTCGACCTGGTCGCCATCGGCAACGGCACGGCCTCCCGGGAGACGGACAAGCTGGCCGGCGAGCTCATCTCCCGCCACCCCGAGCTGAACCTCACCAAGGTGATGGTCTCCGAGGCGGGCGCATCCGTGTACTCGGCCTCCGCCTTCGCCTCCCAGGAACTGCCGGAGCTGGACGTGTCGCTGCGCGGCGCGGTCTCGATCGCCCGGCGGCTGCAGGACCCGCTGGCCGAACTGGTGAAGATCGACCCCCGCTCGATCGGTGTCGGCCAGTACCAGCACGACCTCTCCGAGGTGAAGCTGTCCCGCTCGCTGGACGCCGTGGTCGAGGACTGCGTGAACGGCGTGGGCGTGGACGTGAACACCGCCTCGACACCGCTGCTGGCCCGGGTCTCCGGCATCTCCTCCTCGCTGGCGGAGAACATCGTCCGCCACCGTGACGAGAACGGGCCGTTCCGCTCGCGCGCCGCGCTGAAGAAGGTGGCCCGGCTGGGGCCCAAGGCGTACGAGCAGTGCGCGGGCTTCCTGCGGATCCGCGGCGGCGACGACCCGCTGGACGCCTCCAGCGTGCACCCGGAGGCGTACCCGGTGGTGCGCCGGATGGTGAAGGACAGCGGGCAGGAGGTGGCCGCGCTGATCGGGAACACCTCGGTGCTGCGTTCGCTGCGTCCCGAGCGGTTCGTGGACGACACGTTCGGGCTGCCGACCGTGACCGACATCCTGAAGGAGCTGGAGAAGCCGGGGCGCGACCCGCGGCCGGCGTTCCGGACCGCCGGGTTCAAGGAGGGCGTCGAGAAGATCTCCGACCTGGAGCCGGGGATGATCCTGGAGGGCGTGGTCACCAACGTGGCCGCCTTCGGTGCCTTCGTGGACGTCGGCGTGCACCAGGACGGCCTGGTGCACGTCTCGGCGATGTCGCGCACCTTCGTCAAGGACCCCAGGGACGTGGCGAAGCCGGGCGACATCGTCAAGGTGAAGGTGCTGGACGTCGACATCCCGCGCAAGCGGATCTCGCTGACCCTGCGGCTGGAGGACGAGAAGACGGCCGAGCGTCCCGCCCGGGGCGAGCGGCAGCAGCGCGGCGGGCGCCCGCCGCAGCAGCGCCGCGCCAAGGAGGGCCGGGGCGGCGGCGGTGACGGCCGCCGGTCGCAGCCGCCCGCCGACGGGGCCATGGCCGACGCGCTGCGCCGGGCCGGCCTGCTCTGACCTGCCGCGCGGTGGCGGCCGGCCGGGCCTCGCGGGCCGGCCGTCACCGCGGCACGGCCGCCACCCGCACCTCTCCGGAGGTGCGCGCCACCAGGAAGGCGTCGCCCTTCAGGGCCTTGCGGTCCAGCGGGAGACGGTGGCTGCCGGACGGCAGCACGTCGTCGAAGGCGATGTGCTCGTGGGTCCGGTGGAGCCGGTCCAGCCGGTAGACGGTGAGGCCCACGCGGCAGTCGGAGCTGATCTCGACCACCGCCTCCCGTACGGTGGCCCGGAGTCCGGCGATCCGGCGCCCGCCCTCCGGGCGCCGGTCCAGCGCCTCCTCGGTCTGGGCCACCAGCAGCGGTATCACCGGGGCCAGGCCGCTGACGTACCTCACCTCGGCCCCCGCCGCGCGGAACGCGGCCCGGACCTCCTCGCGCCGGTCCTCGGTCACCGCCCGGCCGAACGCCACGACCGCGTAGGCGCGCAGTTCCTCCGTCGGCACGTCGGACGGGTCGTCGGTGATGTCGGCGCCTATGCCGATGGAGCGCAGTGCCGCGGCCAGCTTGTTGAGCACGGCGGCCCGCGCGCCGATCAGCAGCACCCGGCGGCCCTCCTCCCGGGTGCCGTCGGCGTGGTCCAGCAGGCCGGTCAGCGCCCGGCGGTACTCGGCGCCGCGGAAGCGGAAGGGCCCGAGGCCGTGGTAGCCGTTGAGCTGCAGGTCGGGCCGGTCGCCGGTCTGCCAGGCGAAGTCCCGCCAGACGTAGTCGTCCTCGCCCGCCCGCTCGATCACCGCGGTGACCGCCCCGCAGGCGAGGTCCGCGCACTCGGGGCAGCCGTAGATCAGGTAGCGGCCGCCGGGCAGCGGGGCCGGCGCCTCGAGCAGCAGCGCCCGCACCTGTGCGGCGAAGATCGCGGGCGGGACGTCGGCCGCGAGGGGTGAGACCGCGTCCAGGTCGGCGAGCCGGAACAGCAGGGGCTGCCCGTCGACCACGAAGTCGGTGAAGTCCCGGTGGGTGACCTGTGCCCCGCCCGCGAGGACCGCGCCCGCGCGGGTCGCCGGGGCCAGGGCGAAGGACGCGTGGGTCCCGTGCTCGGCAGCCATGGTGCGAGTATTCCCACAGTGCGGGCGCTCTGTTCCCGGTCCCGGGCATTCCGTTACGGTCCGCGCATGGAACGGTCTCGACCCTGTGAAGTGATCGTCGTCGGCGGCGGTGTCATCGGCCTGACCACGGCCGTGGTGCTGGCCGAGGGCGGGCGCCGGGTGCGGATGTGGGCGCGCGAACCGGCCGAGCGGACCACCTCGGAGGTGGCGGGCGGGCTGTGGTGGCCCTACCGGATCGAGCCGGAGGAGCGGGTCGGCGAGTGGTCGCTGGCCTCCTACGAGGTGTACGCCGCGCTGGCCGCCCGGCCCGGGGAGACCGGCGTGCGGATGGTGCCGGGGGTGCACGGCGGGGCCTCGCTCGACGGGCTCGGCCCGTGGGCCGCCCGGGTGCCGGGGATGCGCACGGCGACGCCCGAGGAGTGCCCGGGCGGCGGTCTGTGGGCGCGGGTGCCGCTGATCGACATGCGGGTGCACCTGCCCTGGCTGCGGGAACGTTTCCTCGCGGCGGGGGGCGTGGTCGAGCAGCGGGCGGTCACCTCGCTGGACGAGGCGGTCGCCGAGGCGCCGGTGGTGGTCAACGCGACCGGGCTCGGCGCGCGGGAACTGGTGCCGGACGCGTCGGTGCACCCGGTGCGGGGGCAGTTGGTCGTGGTGGAGAACCCGGGGGTGGACACCTGGCTGACGTCGGTCGCCGACGACAGCGCCGGGTCCACGTACTTCCTGCCGCAGCCGGGCCGGCTGCTGCTGGGCGGGACGGCGGAGGTGGGCGCGTGGTCCACCGAGCCGGATCCGGCGGTGGCGGAGGCGATCGTGGCCCGGTGCGCGGCGGTGCGGCCGGAGATAGCGGGGGCGCGGGTGCTGGAGCACCGGGTGGGGCTGCGGCCGGCGCGGCCCGCGGTGCGGCTGGAGCGGGAGGAACGGCCGGGCGGGCGGGCGCTGGTGCACAACTACGGCCACGGGGGCGCGGGCGTCACCGTGGCCTGGGGCTGCGCCTGTGAGGCGGCGGCGCTGGCGGCCTGAGCGCCCGCGAGCCCGGGCCGCGCCCGCGCCGCGCACCGGCGCGCAGCCCGAGCGCCCGCCCCACGCGTCCGCCCCGCGCAGGACACGCCCGCCCACGGGCCCGCGCCTGCCGCGCGCCCGCCTGCCGCGCGCGCCCGCCTGCCGCGGCACCGGCGGCACGCGCCCCGGGCGCCGCGGCACCGCTGCACGTCCCCGCACCCGGCGGCACCCGCCCCGGCCGTGGCGGGGCGGCGGCCGGGGACGGATCCCCGGCCGCCGCCCTGCCACGGGCCTGCCACGGACCCCGCGGTCAGAGCCGGTCGAGTTCCTCGCGGGTGATCTCGGTGAGGTCCCCGTCGGCCAGCAGCCAGCGGGTGATGCCGATCGAGTCCAGGAACGGCAGGTCGTGACTGGCCACCAGCAGCGCGCCCTGGTGGGCCTCCAGCGCATGCGTCAGCTGCCGCACGCTCGCCATGTCCAGGTTGTTGGTGGGCTCGTCGAGCATCAGCAGCTGCGGCGCGGGCTCGGCCAGGAGCAGCGCGGCCAGCGCCGCCCGGAACCGCTCGCCGCCGGAGAGCGTCCCGGCCGGCTGGTCCGCCCGGGCCCCGCGGAACAGGAACCGCGCCAGGCGGGCCCGGACCTGGTTGACGGTGGCGCCCGGCGCGAAGCGGGCCACGTTCTCGGCGACCGACAGCCGGTCGTCGAGGATGTCCAGCCGCTGCGGCAGGAAGCGCGCCGGCACGTGCGTGCGGGCCTCGCCCTCCGCCGGGGCCAGTTCCCCGGCCAGGGTGCGCAGCAGCGTGGTCTTGCCGGAACCGTTGCGGCCCACCAGGGCGACCCGCTCCGGCCCGCGAACCTCGAACACGCCTTCCAGCCGCGCCCCGTGGACCGGCCGGAGCTTCTCCAGGGTCAGCACGGTCCGGCCGGGCGGCACGGCGGTGGCGGGCAGGTCGACGCGGATCTCGTCGTCCTCGCGCAGCGCGAGCTCCGCCTCGTCCAGCCGCTCCCGCGCCTCGGCGAGGCGTTCCTGGTGGAGCGCCCGGTGCTTGCCCGCCGACTGCTCGGCGGCGTTCTTGCGCAGGCCCATCACGATCTTGGGCTCGCGCTTCTGCTCGGCCATCTTCTGGCCGTACTTCTTGCGCTTGGCCAGCTTCACCTGGGCGTCGGCGAGTTCCCGCTTCTGGCGGCGCACGTCCGCCTCGGCGGCGCGCACCGTGCGCTCGGCGGCCTCCTGCTCCGCGGCCAGGGCGGCCTGGTAGTCGGAGAGGTTGCCGCCGTACCAGGCGACCTCGCCGGAGCGGAGGTCGGCGATGCGGTCGGCGAGTTCCAGGAGTTCACGGTCGTGGCTGACCATGATCAGGATCCGGGAGCCGCCGCTCCAGCGGGCCACCGTGTCGTACAGCCGGCGGCGCGCGAAGACGTCCAGGTTGTTGGTGGGTTCGTCCAGCAGCAGCACGTCGGGGCGGCGCAGCAGCAGCGCGGTGAGCCGCAGCAGCACCGACTCGCCGCCGGAGAGTTCGCCGACGGTGCGGTCGAGGCCGAGGTGGCCCAGGCCGAGTTCGCCCAGGGTGGCCAGCGCGCGCTCCTCGACGTCCCAGTCGTCGCCGACCGTCTCGAAGTGCTCCTCGGCGGCGTCCCCGGACTCGATGGCGTGCAGGGCGGCGCGCCGGGCGTCGATGCCCAGCGCCTGGTCGACGCGGAGGGAGGTGTCGAGGGTGACGTTCTGCGGGAGGTGGCCGGTCTCGCCGGTCACCCGGACGAATCCGTCGGTGGGGGTGAGCTCCCCCGCGATCAGTTTGAGCAGGGTGGACTTGCCGGCGCCGTTGACGCCCACGAGCCCGGTGCGGCCCGCGGGGAAGGAGACGTCGAGGTCCTCCAGGACGGGCGTGCCGTCCGGCCAGGAGAACGACAGGGACGCGGCGGTGACGGAAGGGGCAGTGGTGGTGGACACGAGGCCTCGCGGTGGTGGGATGCGGTCGGGTGATCGCGTATCGAGACACCGTGCCGAGGCCTGAAGAGGAGAGGATCGGCCCTGCGGCGGCGGAGGACGGCTCAGACGTCCGAGGTCGCACACGCGACGCGGCAGCCCCGGGAAGAGGGGGGTGCGACGCGGTGTCTCATGACCTCAGACGAGCAACGTCCTTCTCCGATCGACGGCAACAGAACCACCGCCAGGTTACCCGCCGGCTCCCGCGGAGGCGAGCGAATTGTCCGGCGGCCCCGCCTGGCCGGCCCGCGGCCCCCTCAGAGGACGTCCCGCATCAGCTCGGCCAGGTCGTGGTCCAGGTCGAGGTGCAGGTGCTCGCAGCCGAACGGCACCAGGGCGGCGGTGGCCGCGAGGAACCGGCGCACCTCGTCGGTCGCGACGTGCACCACGGCCGCGCCCTCCGGGGAGTGGAACTCCAGCGCCGTGCGGCCGTCCTCGTAGGGCAGCACCCGCACGTCCCCCGCGCCGTGCGGGAGGCGCAGCCCCTCGGTCAGCAGCTCCCGGGCGAACGTCCAGCACACCTCGACCCCCTCGAGGGTGGCCGGGCCCGGGAAGGTCATCCGCACCGCGAAGGGATCGGCGGTGTCGTAGTGCAGCGTCGACGGGATCACCGTCATCCGCGGTGCCGCGGCGACGAGACGGGCCTGAACCGGGTGCTCGATGACGGTGGACAAACGTCTGCTCCCCCTAGTAGTCGGCTGGCCGAACGCCGGGCTGGTCGGACCCGCGCACTGGAACAGAGGCCGGACCGCGGCAATCCGTACACCCCCGCAGCGTGACCTGCGTCACCCGACCGAATCCCCCCGGCACCATTCCCCCACGGCATCTCCAGGACTCGTCCCCCGCATCGGCCGTCCCATGCGCGCGGACGGCCGTGCCGTTCGGCCGTCGCCGCGTGGCGGTCCCCCATGCCCGTACGGAACATGGGTAACCGTGCAGCTCCGGCATTCCCGACATGGAGGAGTGGCAGACCATGCCCCGTGGTTCCAGCCCGAAGAGGGAACGGCAGTACGAGCACATCAAGGACAGTGAGGAGTCGCGCGGCGCGTCGACCGGCCGGGCGAAGGAGATCGCGGCGCGCACCGTGAACAAGGAGCGGGCCCGGTCCGGAGAGTCGAAGAGCGCGAGCCGCACTTCCACGCAGGACAAGTCCTCGGGCAGCCGCGGCGGGCAGCGCTCCGGCAGCGGCTCCCAGGGGCCGACGTACGACCAGCTGTACCAGGAGGCCAGGAAGAAGAACGTCCACGGCCGCTCGGACATGAACAAGCAGCAGCTGCGGGAAGCCCTCGGCAAGTGATCCGGGCGGCCTCTGCGGCCCCGTGAGCCCTCCGGTCCGCCGGGGGGCTCACGTAGTCTCTTCGGCCGTGAACGACATCCAGGCCGTCACGGCGGCGACCGCGCGCGTGCCCGAGGACTGGCCCACCACCGAGGCGGCCGCCCTGGCCGTCCAGGACGAGCTGCGGGAACGGCTGGTCCTCGACGAGCCGGGCCCTCCCCCGGGCACCGGCCCGGTCACCGGTGTGGACGTCGCCTACGACGACGCGCGCGGTGTGGTGGCCGCCGCCGCGGTCACGCTGGACGCGGCCACCCTCGCGGTGACCGGCCGGGCCGTCGCCGTCGGCCCGGTGGCCTTCCCGTACGTTCCGGGCCTGCTGGCCTTCCGTGAGGTGCCCGCGGTGCTGGCCGCCCTCGGGGCCCTGCCCGGGCCGCCCGGGCTGGTGGTGTGCGACGGCTACGGCCTCGCCCATCCCCGGCGCTTCGGCCTCGCCTGTCACGTGGGGGTGCTCACCGGGCTGCCCGCCATCGGCGTCGCCAAGAACCCGTTCGTCTTCGCCGCGAGTCCGCCCGGTCCCGCCCGCGGCGACCACACCCCGCTGCTGCTCGGGGACGAGGAGGTCGGGCGCGCGCTGCGCACCCGGGAGGCCGTGAAACCGGTCTTCGTCTCGGCGGGTCACCGGGTCTCCCTGGAGAACGCCTGCGCGCACACCCTGGCGCTGACCCCGCGGTACCGCCTGCCCGAGACCACCCGGCTCGCCGACGCCCTCTGCCGCGCGGCGCTCAGGGAGGCCCTGGCCGGCTGAGGCGCCACGCCCGACTGAGCGCTTGCTTGCCCGGCTCTTGTGCGCGCCCCCGCACCTTCGTAGCATCACCGGTGTGACATCAGTGGTGTCACATGCGGGCACGCCCAGGCCGTGCCGCGAACAGTGGGGGCTGCGATGACAGTGGCGAAGGCGCCGCAGGACCCGGGAGACGGCCCCGGGACGGACGATCCACGAGGTCCGCTGGACGGCGTGCGCGTACTGGAGCTGGCGGGCATCGGCCCCGGCCCGTTCGCCGCCATGCTGCTGGGCGACCTGGGCGCCGACGTGGTGCGGGTCGACCGGCCCGGCGGGATCGCCGTCGCCCCCGACCCGGAGTACGACGTCACCAACCGCAACAAGCGGTCGGTGGTGCTGGACCTCAAGTCGCCCGAGGGCGTGGAGCGCGTCCTCGATCTGGCCGGTCGCGCCGACATCCTGATCGAGGGCTACCGCCCCGGCGTCGCCGAACGCCTCGGCGTCGGCCCCGACGCCTGCCGTGCCCGCAATCCGCGCCTGGTCTACGGCCGGATGACCGGCTGGGGCCAGGACGGCCCGCTGGCCGACCGGGCCGGGCACGACATCGCCTACCTGGCGCCCACCGGCGTCCTCGGCATGATCGGCGAGGACGGCCGACCCCCGGTCGTCCCGGTGAACCTGCTCGGCGACTTCGCGGGCGGCTCGCTCTACCTGGTGACCGGTGTCCTGGCCGCCCTGCACCACGCCCGCGCCACCGGCACGGGGCAGGTGGTCGACGCGGCGATCGTCGACGGCGCGGCCCACCTGTCGACGCTGATCCACGGCATGCTGGCGGCCGGTCAGTGGCAGGACCGGCGGGGCGCGAACCTGCTCGACGGCGGCTGCCCCTACTACGGCGTGTACGCCTGCGCCGACGGCCGCCACATCGCGGTCGGAGCGCTGGAGCCGCGCTTCTACGCCGAGTTCCTGGACCTGCTGGGCCTGCCCGGGCATCTGGACGCCCATCTCGACCTCGCCCGCTGGCCCGCCCTGCGGGAGGCCGTCGCCGCCCGCTTCGCCACCCGTGACCGCGACGAGTGGGCCGCCGTCTTCGAGGCCTCCGACGCCTGCGTGGCGCCGGTGCTCTCGCTGCGCGAGGCCCCGCACCACCCGCACCTCGCCGCCCGCTCGACCTTCGTCGAGCACTCCGGCATCGTCCAGCCGGCGCCCGCCCCGCGCTTCTCCGCCACCCCCACGAGCGTGCGGACCGGACCCGCGCGGTCCGGCGCGGGAACCGAGGAGGTGGCGCGGGACTGGGACCTGCCCGCCCTCCTGGGGGACACCCCGGGCCACGACGGCGCCCCCGCGTCCGACGACGACCACTCCGCACCCCTGCGAAAGGCTGACCAGTGAGCACCGAAGCGTACGTGTACGACGCGATCCGCACCCCCCGCGGGCGCGGCAAGGCCAACGGGGCCCTGCACGGCACCAAGCCGATCGACCTCGTCGTCGGGTTGATCCGCGAGATCCGCGGCCGTTTCCCGGACCTCGACCCGGCGGCGATCGACGACGTCGTCCTCGGCGTGGTCAGCCCGATCGGCGACCAGGGCTCCGACATCGCCCGGATCGCCGCGATCGCGGCGGGGCTGCCGGACACGGTGGCCGGCGTCCAGGAGAACCGCTTCTGCGCGTCGGGGCTGGAGGCGGTCAACATGGCCGCCATGAAGGTCCGTTCGGGCTGGGAGGACATGGTCCTGGCGGGCGGCGTGGAGTCGATGTCCCGCATCCCGCTGGGCTCGGACGGCGGCGCGTGGGCGATGGACCCGATGACCAGCCTGGAGACGGACTTCGTCCCGCAGGGCATCAGCGCCGACCTGATCGCCACCCTCGAGGGCTTCTCCCGCCGTGACGTCGACGAGTACGCGGCGCTCTCCCAGGAGCGGGCCGCCACCGCCTGGAAGGAGGGCCGCTTCGGGCGTTCCGTGGTCCCGGTGAGGGACCGCAACGGCTTCACCGTCCTGGACCACGACGAGCACATGCGCCCCGGCACCACCGCCGACTCCCTCGCCAAGCTCAAGCCGTCCTTCGCGGGCATCGGCGACATGGGCGGCTTCGACGCCGTGGCCCTGCAGAAGTACCACTGGGTCGAGAAGATCGACCACGTCCACCACGCGGGCAACTCCTCCGGCATCGTCGACGGCGCCGCCCTGGTCGCCATCGGCAACAAGGAGACCGGCGAGCGCTACGGCCTGACCCCGCGCGCCCGGATCGTCTCCGCGGCGGTCTCCGGTTCCGAGCCCACCATCATGCTCACCGGCCCGGCCCCCGCCTCCCGCAAGGCGCTCGCCAAGGCGGGGCTGACCGTCGACGACATCGACCTGGTCGAGATCAACGAGGCCTTCGCCTCCGTGGTGCTGCGCTACGTCAAGGACATGGGGCTCTCCCTGGACAAGGTCAACGTCAACGGCGGCGCCATCGCGATGGGCCACCCGCTCGGCGCCACCGGCGCGATGATCCTGGGCACGCTGATCGACGAACTGGAGCGCCAGGACAAGCGCTACGGCCTGGCCACCCTGTGCGTCGGCGGCGGCATGGGCATCGCCACGATCGTCGAGCGACTCTGATCCTCCCCAGCGGCCCTACGACACCCGAGACTTCAACGGAGACCCCGTCATGACCGAGAGCACCGCCATCCGCTGGGAGCAGGACGAGACCGGCGTCGTCACGCTGGTCCTGGACGCCCCCGGCCAGTCCGCCAACACGATGAACCAGGCGTTCCGCGTCGCCCTGCGCGCCGTCGCCGACCGCCTGGAGGCCGAGAAGGACTCGGTCCGCGGCGTCGTCGTCACCTCCGCCAAGAAGACCTTCTTCGCCGGCGGCGACCTGCGTGAGCTGATCAAGGTGACGCCCGAGACCGCCCAGGACCTCTTCGAGGGGGGCCTGGAGATGAAGCGCGACCTGCGCCGCATCGAGACCCTCGGCAAGCCGGTGGTCGCGGCGATCAACGGCGCGGCGCTGGGCGGCGGTTACGAGATCGCCCTGAGCTGCCACCACCGCGTCGCGCTCGACGCCCCGGGCTCGAAGATCGGCCTGCCCGAGGTGACCCTGGGCCTGCTGCCGGGCGGCGGCGGCGTGGTCCGCACCGTGCGCAAGCTGGGCATCACCGACGCCCTGCTGAAGGTGCTGCTGCAGGGCACCCAGTACGGCCCGCGCCGGGCGCTGGAGAACGGCCTGGTGGACGAGGTGGTGGACACACCCGAGGAGATGATCGCCCGGGCCCGCGCCTTCATCGACGCGCACCCCGAGTCGGCGCAGCCCTGGGACGCCCCGGGGTACCGCATCCCCGGCGGCACGCCGTCGAACCCGAAGTTCGCCGCGAGCCTGCCCGCCTTCGCGGCCAACCTGCGCAAGCAGACGGCCGGCGCCCCCTATCCCGCCCCGCGCGCCATCCTGGCCGCCGCGGTGGAGGGGTCCCAGGTCGACTTCGAGACCGCGCAGATCGTCGAGTCCCGGTACTTCGCCGAGCTGGCGGCCGGGCAGACCGCCAAGAACATGACCCAGGCGTTCTTCTTCGACCTGCAGGCCGTCAACTCCGGGGCCAACCGTCCGCAGGGCTTCGAGCCGCGCGCGGTCGCCAAGGTGGCCGTGCTCGGCGCGGGCATGATGGGCGCGGGCATCGCCTACTCCTGCGCCCGGGCGGGCATCGAGGTCGTCCTCAAGGACGTCACCGCCGAGGCCGCCGCCCAGGGCAAGGCGTACTCGGAGAAGCTCTGCGCGAAGGCCGTCTCCCGCGGCCGGACCACCCAGGAGAAGGCCGACGCCCTGCTCGCCCTGATCACCCCGACCGCGGACGTCCAGGACCTGGCGGGCTGCGACGCGGTGATCGAGGCCGTCTTCGAGGACACCTCCCTCAAGCACAAGGTGTTCCAGGAGATCCAGGACGTCGTCGCCCCGGACGCGCTGCTGTGCTCCAACACCTCCACCCTGCCGATCACGGAGCTCGCCGAGGGCGTCGAGCGCCAGGCCGACTTCATCGGCCTGCACTTCTTCTCGCCGGTCGACAAGATGCCCCTGGTGGAGATCATCAAGGGCGCGCGCACCGGCGACGAGGCCCTGGCCCGCGCCTTCGACCTGGTGCGCCAGATCCGCAAGACCCCGATCGTGGTCAACGACTCGCGTGGCTTCTTCACCTCCCGCGTCATCGGCCACTTCATCAACGAGGGCGTGGCCATGGTCGGCGAGGGCGTCGACCCCGCCTCCGTGGAGCAGGCCGCGGCGCAGGCGGGCTACCCGGCCAAGGTGCTGAACCTGATGGACGAGCTGACCCTGACCCTGCCGCGCAAGATCCGCAAGGAGACCAAGGAGGCCGTCGAGGCGGCCGGCGGCACCTGGACGGCCCACCCGGCCGAGGCCGTGGTGGACCGGATGGTCGACGAGTTCGGCCGCACCGGCCGCAGCGGGGGCGCCGGCTTCTACGACTACGTGGACGGCAGGCGGGCCGGGCTGTGGCCGGGGCTGCGCGAGCACTTCACCGAGCCGGGGCACACCATCCCGTTCGAGGACATGCAGGAGCGGATGCTGTTCTCGGAGGCGCTGGACACCGTCCGGCTGCTCGAGGAGGGCGTGCTCACCTCGGTGGCCGACGCCAACATCGGCTCCATCATGGGCATCGGCTTCCCGGCGTGGACCGGCGGCGTGCTCCAGTACGTCAACGGCTACCCGGGCGGGCCGGCCGGCTTCGTGGCCCGGGCCCGGGAGCTGGCGGAGAAGTACGGCGACCGGTTCCTGCCGCCGGCGCTGCTGGTGGAGAAGGCCGAGAAGGGCGAGGTCTTCACCGACGCCCGCTGATCCCCCGCCGGCGCGACCCCGTCGTCCGGCACCACCCCGTCGTCCGGCACACCCCCGTCGTCCGGCACGACTCCCGGCGGCCGGTCCCGTTCTCAGGGCCGGCCGCCGAGCCAGCTCTGCAGCTCCTGTCGGAGCGACCGCTGGAAGGCGGTCAGCAGCGCCTGCACCACCAAGGGCTGCATGTGGACGGAGAGCGACCGCACGGCGTCCGGTTCCCGTTCCGCCGACGCCTCGCGGAGAAGTCCGGAGAGCGCCTGCGCTGCCGCCCGGGAGTGCTCCATGAGGACTTCCCGGGCGGCCAGCAGCGTCTCCTGGGCGAACGGCATGTCCAGCAGTTCGACGCCCAGCCGCAGCAGCCCGGTGTCCACCCGGTGGGTGCCGTCGCCGTCGGGTTCCACGCCTTCCAGGACGCCGAGCTGGGCGAGCCGCTCGAGGTCGGCCGCGTCCAGTGCGCGTCCGGCCAGGCGTTCCAGTTCCGCGCGGTCCAGGCGCTCGCTGGTCTCCGGCGCCCAGGAGGCCACCACCGCGCGCTGCAGGGCGAGGTCGTGCGCGGTCACGTCGGGGGGCAGTCCGCGCAGGTGGCGTTCGACGCCGGCCAGTGTCATGCCCTGCCGCTGCAGTTCCTCGATCAGCGCGAGCCGTGCCAGGTGTCCGGGACCGTAACGGCCGACCCTGCGGGGCCCTATCTCCGGCGGCGGCAGCAGCCCCCGGGTGCTGTAGAAGCGGACGGTGCGGACCGTCACGCCCGCGCGCGCGGCCAGTTCGTCGACCGTGAGCGTCGGCTCCTCCGTGTCGGTCCTCATGCGGAACAGTATTGCTGTCTCACCGGGTGTGCGAAAGGCGTCGTGTGACACCCGCCACTGCACATTGTCATGCGGAATGAGAGATTCACCTGCGGTCCGCATCCCCGCCGGGCGCCACAAGCGCAGGTGGAGCGGCCGCAGCACCTTTTCCAACACCCCGTGCCAACAGCGAAGCGGGGCGCACAGAGTGGAACACGCGTGAGCAAGGACGTCGCGACCGCGACGGCTGAAGAAGCCGTCGTGAGCACCGACCTGACCGCCGAACCGCCCGCGGACGCGGGCGACGCCGGTTACAGCAAGGACCTCAAGGCCCGCCACATCAACATGATCGCCATCGGGGGAGCGATCGGCACCGGCCTGTTCCTCGGCGCCGGCGGCCGCCTGAACAGCGCCGGTCCCGCGCTCGCCCTTGCCTATCTGGTCTGCGGCGTCTTCGCCTTCTTCGTCGTCCGGGCGCTCGGTGAGCTGGTCGTCTACCGGCCCTCCTCGGGCTCCTTCGTGTCCTACGCCCGCGAGTTCCTCGGGGAGAAGGGCGCCTACGTCGCCGGCTGGATGTACTTCGTCAACTGGTCCACGACCGGTATAGCCGACATCACCGCGGTGGCGCTCTACACCCACTACTGGAGCATGTTCTCCGACATCCCCCAGTGGGTGCTGGCCCTCGCCGCGCTCGCCGTGGTGCTGGTGGTGAACCTGATCTCGGTGAAGTACTTCGGCGAGATGGAGTTCTGGTTCGCGATCATCAAGGTCGCCACCCTGGTGCTCTTCATGCTGGTGGGCGTCTTCCTGCTGGTCACCCAGCAGGACGTGGGCGGCACCACCCCGGGTCTGTCGGTGATCACCGACAACGGCGGCTTCCTGCCGCACGGTGTGCTCCCGGTCGTCCTGGTGATGCAGGGCGTGGTCTTCGCCTACGCCTCCCTGGAGCTGGTGGGCACCGCGGCCGGCGAGACCGCCGAGCCCCGCAAGGTCGTCCCGCGCGCGGTGAACTCGATCATGTGGCGGGTCGGCCTCTTCTACGTCGGCTCGGTGGTGCTGCTGGCCCTGCTGCTGCCGGGTTCGGTCTACTCCGGCGACGAGAGCCCCTTCGTCACCGTGCTCTCCCGGATCGGCGTGCCGGCGGCGGGCGACGTGATGAACCTGGTGGTCCTGACCGCCGCGATGTCCTCGCTGAACTCGGGCCTGTACTCCACCGGCCGCATCCTGCGCTCCATGGCGGCCGCCGGTTCCGCCCCGAGGTTCACCGGCGTGATGAACCGGAACCAGGTGCCCTACGGCGGCATCATGCTGACCGGCGCGGTCTGCGTCCTGGGCGTGGGCCTGAACTACCTGATGCCGGGCCAGGCCTTCGAGATCGTGCTCAACGTCGCCTCGCTCGGCATCATCAGCACCTGGGTGATCATCATGATCTGTCACCTGGTCTTCGTCCGGCGCGCCAAGGCCGGCCTGCTGACGCGGCCCGCCTTCCGGCTGTGGGGCAGCCCGGTGACGGAGATCGTCACCATCGCCTTCCTGGTCTCGGTGCTGGTGCTGATGTGGGGCGACCCGGAGGTGGGGCGCAAGACGCTGCTGCTCATCCCGGTGATCGCCGTGGCGCTGGTGCTCGGCTGGTTCGGCGTGCGCCGCCGGGTCACCCGTGCGGAGGACTCCGGGATCTCCGCCCCGACCGGGCGCTGACCGTGTGCCGTGCGGCCGGGCGGGTGGCCCGGCCGCACGGGGACGGTGGCAGGGGGGTTACGCGGGTGAGAAACGCGGGATACGTGGTAGCTGCGTAGCGGAACCAATCAAGATCCGCTCGGCGAAAGGTGCCGCAGTGTCGCAAGACGCCCCCAATCCGTCACAACACCACCCCAAAGGGTCCCTGCCGGGCACGGAGGCCGGCCTGCCCGGACCTCAGCGCCGGGGGACCGACTGGGTGGTCTTCGGGGTGACCGCGGCGCTGACCCTCTCCTTCGTCCTGTGGGGAGCCTTCGGCACCGACTCGCTGGAGAGCGTGTCGGGCAACCTGCTCGGGGAGCTGATCCACACCTGCGGCTGGGCGTTCGTCCTGGCCGCCTCCGGCTTCGTGATCTTCGCCCTCTGGCTGGCGATCAGCCGCTACGGCCGGATCCACCTCGGCTCGGAGCACGAGAAGCCCGAGTTCCGCACGGTGTCCTGGGTCGCGATGATGTTCAGCGCGGGCATGGGCATCGGCCTGATGTTCTGGGGCGTGAGCGAGCCGCTGGCCCACTACGTCGACGCGCCGCCCGGGACCCGCCCCGGCAGTTCCGGCGAGCGGATGTCGAACGCCATGGCGACCACGCTCTTCCACTGGACGCTGCACCCGTGGGCGATCTACGCGGTGGTGGGTCTGGGCATCGCCTACAGCACCTTCCGCAAGAAGCGCCGTCAGACCATCAGTTCCGTCTTCACCCCGCTGATCGGCCGCCGGCACGCCGAGGGCGCGGTCGGCCGGATCATCGACATCCTGGCCATCGTCGCCACCGTGTTCGGCTCCGCGGCCTCGCTCGGCCTGGGCACCCTGCAGATCGGTTCCGGTCTGGAGGAGGTCGACTGGCTGGGCACGGCCGGCACCGGTCTGCTGGTCGCCATCATCGCCGTGCTGACCCTGGCGTTCGTCGCCTCGGCGGTCTCGGGGGTGGAGCGGGGCATCCAGTGGCTGTCCAACACCAACATGGTGCTGGCGCTGCTGCTGGCGGTGTTCGTGTTCGTGGTGGGGCCGACGATCGTCATCCTCGACCTCCTGCCCACCTCGTTCTTCGCCTACATCGGCGAGCTGCCGCAGCTGGCCGGGCGCACCGAGATCAGCGGCGGCCCGACCGTCGACGCGTGGCTGTCGAGCTGGACGGTCTTCTACTGGGCCTGGTGGATCTCCTGGACGCCCTTCGTCGGCATGTTCATCGCCCGGATCAGCCGCGGGCGCACCATCCGCCAGTTCATCGGCGGTGTGATCCTGGTCCCCAGCACGGTGAGCCTGCTCTGGTTCGCGATCTTCGGCGGCACGGCCATGCGGCTCCAGGAGCGGGGCGCGCTCGACGACGCGACCACGGTCGAGGGCCGGCTCTTCGCGGTGCTGCGGGAGTACCCGATGGCCACGGTCACCTCGCTGCTGGTGATGATCCTGGTCTCCATCTTCTTCGTCTCCGGTGCGGACGCGGCCTCGATCGTGATGGGCACGCTCTCCCAGCGCGGCGCGCTGGAGCCGCAGAAGTCGGTGGTGATCTTCTGGGGCGTGGTCACCGGCGCGGTCGCCGCGATCATGCTGCTGGTCGGCAGCGGCAAGGGGGACGCGCTCACCGGCCTGCAGAACCTGACGATCCTCGCGGCGGCGCCGTTCGTCCTGGTGATGATCGGGATCTGTGTGGCCCTGATGCGGGACCTGCGCCGCGACCCGCTGATGCTGCGGGAGGAAGCGGCCAACGAGGCGCTGGAGGACGCGGTCGTGCAGGGCTACCGCAAGTTCGACGGGGACTTCGAGCTCCAGGTCCGGCCCGCGCAGGGCACCGGCCCCTCCTCCGGCTCCACCGTCGCCGAGGACTCCCCCCTGTGACCCGGGCGCCCGCGGGCCCCCTCCCGACGACCGAACGTGAGGCAACGATGCTGACCACCGACTTCGTCCCCGGCTCACCGAACTGGGTCGACCTGGGCACGCCCGACATCAACGTGGCGATGACCTTCTACGGCGGCCTGTTCGGCTGGCAGTTCCGCTCGGCCGGTCCGGAGGCGGGGGGCTACGGCTTCTTCACCTCCGGCGGACGCACCGTGGCCGGCGGCATGGAGCTTCCCGCCGACACGGCGCCGCCGTCGTGGACGGTCTACTTCCGCTCGGACGACCCGGACGCCACCGCGCGGGCGGTCCGGGAGGCCCAGGGCTCGGTCGTCATGGAGCCGGACGACGTGATGGACAAGGGCCGGATGGCGGTCTTCACCGACCCGATGGGCGCGTGGTTCGGCGTCTGGAGCCCCGGGACGCTGGCGGGGCTGGACGTCACCGGGGAGAACGGCGCGCTGTGCTGGGTGGAGCTGCACACCACGGACGTGGCGGGGGCGGCGGGCTTCTACCACTCGGCGCTGGGCTGGGAGACCTCGGCGGTGTCCTTCCCGGGCGGCTCGTACACCGCCGTCACCCCGGTGGGCACCGGGGAGGACGGGGCGTTCGGCGGCTACGTCGGAGCGGCGGGCGACAAGGTGGAGGGCGGGGCGCACTGGCTCCCGTACTTCGCCGTGGCCGACGTGGACGCCGTCACCGGCCGGGCCCGCGAGCGGGGCGGCGAGGTCCGGGTGGAGCCGGTCGACATCCCGGGGGTCGGGCGCATGGCCCACCTCGTCGACCCGCACGGAGCCCGCTTCGCGGTCCTGCGCCCGGACCCCTCGCAGAGCTGACTCCGTCCCGCGTCCGCCCGTGCCGCTCCGGCGGCGCGGGTGCTCCGGCGGCGCGGGCGGGCGCGGGCGTCTCAGGCCTTCCTGGCGCGGCTCGGCTGCACCCGCTTCGGCTCACCCGGCATCTTCGGGTACTCCGGCGGGTACGGCAGGTCGCCGAGCCCGTGCTCCGCCTCGTCGCGGCGGGCGAGGTCGAGCAGCGGCTGGAGGGAGAAGGCGTGCTCCTCCATGTCCGCGTGGACGTCGCCGAGCTCGGCGTACCGGGCGGCCATGGTGCGGATGTCGAAGTCCTCGGGGCGGGCCTCCCCCACCTCCTCCCAGCGCAGCGGCGCCGAGACCGGGGCGTGCGGGCGCGGCCGGACGGAGTACGCGGAGGCGATGGTCCGGTCCCGTGCCGTCTGGTTGTAGTCGACGAAGATCTTCTCGCCCCGCTCCTCCTTCCACCACTTGGTGGTGACCCGCTCCGGCATCCGCCGCTCCAGCTCCCGGCCGGCCGCGATCGCCGCGCGCCGCACCTCGGTGAAGGTCCACCGCGGCTCGATCGGCACGAAGACGTGGACGCCGCGGCCGCCGGAGGTCTTGGGCCAGCCGCGCACGCCGTGCTCCTCCAGGACCGCGCGGAGTTCGTGGGCCGCGGCGACGGCGTCCTCGTACCCGGTGCCGGGCTGCGGGTCGAGGTCCAGGCGCAGTTCGTCCGGCCGGTCGACGTCGGCCCGCCGCACCGGCCACGGGTGGAAGGTGATGGTGTTGAACTGCACGGCCCAGACCACGGCGGCGATCTCGGTCGGGCACATCTCGTCGGCGCTGCGGCCGCTGGGGAAGGTGATGTGCGCGGTGGGGATCCAGTCGGGGTGGTTCTTCGGGACCCGCTTCTGGAAGAACCACTCCCCCTCGACGCCGTCGGGGAAGCGCTGGAGGGTGGTGGGCCGCTCGCGCAGGGCGCGCACGACGCCCGGACCGACGGCGAGGTAGTACTCGGCCAGGTCCCGCTTGGTGTAGCCCTTCTCCGGGAAGAGCACCTTGTCCGGGTGGGACAGGCGCACCTTCCGTCCTCCGGCGTCCAGTTCCACGGCGTCGTCACCCATGTGTGCCACGGTAGGCGTGCCCCGGGCGGCGCGCACACCCAGAATCGACCCCATGGACCTGCCGGTGATGCCGCCCGTGAAGCCGATGCTCGCCAAGTCGGTGGCGAAGATCCCCGAGGGGATGCACTACGAGGCCAAGTGGGACGGCTTCCGCGCACTCGTGTTCCGCGACGGCGGGGAACTCGAGCTCGGCAGCCGGACGACCAAACCGCTCACCCGCTACTTCCCCGAGCTGGTGGCCGCCCTCGAGGAGCGGCTGCCGGACCGCTGCGTGGTGGACGGGGAGATCGTGATCGCCCGGGAGGGGCGGCTGGACTTCGACGCGCTGACCGAACGCATCCATCCGGCGGACTCCCGGGTCCGCATGCTGGCCGAGCGCACCCCGGCCTCGTTCGTCGCCTTCGACCTGCTCGCGCTGGACGACGAGTCGCTGACCGATCGGCCGCTGACGGACCGGCGGGCGCTGCTGGAGCGGATGCTGCACCGTGTGGAGCCGCCGGTGCACCTGGCGCCCGCGACGGAGGACATCGAGGTGGCGCGGCAGTGGTTCGAGCGGTTCGAGGGCGCCGGGCTGGACGGGGTGGTGGCCAAGCCGCCGACGCTGCGGTACCGGCCGGACGAGCGCGCCATGTTCAAGATCAAGCACGAGCGGACCGCCGACGTGGTGGTGGCCGGCTACCGGCTGCACAAGAGCGGGCCGGTGGTCGGCTCGCTGCTCCTGGGCCTGCACGACGACCAGGGGGTGCTCCAGCACGTGGGGGTGTGCGCCGCGTTCACCATGAAGCGGCGGGCGGAGCTGGTGGAGGAGCTGGAGCCGCTGCGCCTGGAGGACGTGACGGGGCACCCGTGGGCGGCGTGGGGCGACGCGGCGGCGCACGAGACGGCCCGGCTGCCGGGGGCGCCGAGCCGCTGGTCGGGGAAGAAGGACCTGTCGTGGGTGCCGCTGCGGCCCGACCTGGTGGCCGAGGTGGCGTACGACCACATGGAGAACGGGGCGCGGTTCCGGCACACCGCGCGTTTCCGCCGCTGGCGTCCGGACCGCACCCCGGGGAGCTGCACCTTCGCCCAGCTGGAGGAGCCGGTGCGCTACGACCTGGCCGAGGTGCTGGGCATGGAGTGAGGGGCCGTCAGGGGTTGATGACCACCTTGACGGCGCCGTCGCGCTTCTTCTGGAACATGTCGTACGCCTCGGGGGCCTCGGAGAGCGGCACGTGGTGGGTGGCGAAGTCGTCGACGCCCAGCGGGTCGCCGTCGGTGAGCAGCGGCAGGATGTCGTCCGTCCAGCGCCGGACGTTGGCCTGGCCCATTCGCAGCTGGATCTGCTTGTCGAACAGGGTCAGCATCGGCATGGGGTCGGCCATGCCGCCGTAGACGCCCGAGAGCGAGATGGTGCCGCCGCGGCGCACCATCTCGATGGCGGTGTACAGCGCCGCCAGCCGGTCGATGCTGAACCGCTCGGCGAGCGGGCCGCTGATCTTGTTGGGCAGCAGCGCGGTGGCGTTCTGGGCCAGCCGGGCGACGGCGCTGCCGTGCGCCTCGGTGCCGACCGCGTCGACGACCGAGTCCGGGCCGCGTCCGCCGGTGGCGTCCCGGACGGCGGCGACCAGTTCCTTCTCGCTGTCGAAGTCGCGCAGGTCGTAGGTCTCGACGCCGCGGTCCCGCGCCCGGCGCAGCCGGTCGCCGACCAGGTCGACGCCGATGACCCGCTCCGCGCCCCGGTGCAGGGCGATCCGGCAGGCCATGTCCCCGATCGGGCCGAGGCCGAGGACGGCCAGGGTGCCGCCCGGCGGGACGGACGCGTACTCGACGGCCTGCCAGGCGGTCGGCAGCACGTCGGAGAGGTAGACGTAGCGGTCGTCCGGCGGCCCCTCGGGCACCTTGATCGGCCCGAAGTGCGCCTGCGGGACGCGCAGGTACTCCGCCTGGCCGCCGGGAACGGCGCCGTAGAGGCGGGTGTAGCCGAACAGCTGGGCGCCCATGCCCTCACCGGTGACCTGGGTCGTCTCGCACTGGGTGTAGAGGCCCTGGCCGCACATCCAGCAACTGCCGCAGGAGATCTGGAAGGGCACCACCACACGGTCCCCGGGCGACAGGTTGGTCACCCCCGGCCCCACTTCCTCGACGATGCCCATCGGCTCGTGGCCGAGGATGTCACCGGGGGTCATGAAGGGGGTGAGGACCTCGTAGAGGTGCAGGTCGGAGCCGCACAGTCCGGTGGAGGTGATCCGGACGACGGCATCGGTCGGTTCCTCGATCGTCGGGTCGGGGACGGTCTCCACCCGGACGTCCCGCTTGCCCTGCCAGGTCACTGCCTTCATCGCGTGCGACTCCCTGCTTCGGCGTGCTCTCGTCCGTGCGACGGGTACCCGGACGGCCTACACGAAACCGGCCGTACCGGCACGGGTCGCCCACCGGAGGTGCGGTGGAGGGCGCGCCGGGGTAAGGCCCTGACGGACCGGCTCAGGCATATGGACCGATGATCGGTGGGCGGTGGGGCGCGATGGGCACGAGGTGCACGAGGGGCACACCGGCAGCCGGGAGAGCGACGGGTACCGGGCGAGCGACAGGGCCCGGTAAAACGAGAGCACTGCTCGCCTCCGCGATCGCCGCTCTCGTCGTGGCGTCGGGCTGCACCGGCGGCCCCTTCGATCCGGAGGGCTCCGAGACCACCTCGCCCGCCTCGGCCCGCCCGCCCGACGAGGTGCTGGCCGTCAAGATCGACAACGTGCTCCCGGCGCGCCCGCAGACCGGGCTGGCCCAGGCCGACGTCGTCTACGCCGAGCGGGTGGAGGCGGGCCTCAGCAGGCTGATGGCGCTCTACGCGACCAGGCTCCCCGAGGCGGTCGGCCCGGTGCGCAGCGCCCGGGAGACCGACCTGCGGCTGCTGCGGCAGTTCAACGAGCCGGTGCTGGCCTACTCGGGGTCGCAGAGCCGGCTGCGGCCCCTGATCGAGTCGGCGCCCCTGCGGGCGGAGTCCCCGGGCAACCGGCCGGAGGCCTGGTACCGCGACGACGCGCGCCCGGCGCCGCACAACCTGTACCTGCGGCCGCGCCGCCTGGTGGACGGGCCCGCGGGGCGGGAGGCGCTGACCGCCGCGGGCTTCCGCGAGGGACCCGCCCCGGCGGGCGGCGACCCGGAGGAGCGTCGCACCGTCACCTTCCCCTCCGCGCGCTTCGCCTTCACCTGGTCCGCGGAGCGGGGCGGGTGGCTGGTGGAGACCGACGGCCGCCCCACGACGGACGGCGGCGTGCAGCTGGCCCCGCCCACCGTGATCGTGCAGTACGTGACGGTGCGGGCGTCCGGCTTCCAGGACCGGGGCGGCAACAACACGCCCTTCAGCGAGACGGTGGGCACCGGGACCGCGGACCTGCTGCGGGACGGCAAGGTGTGGAAGGCGCGCTGGCAGCGCGCCACGGAGGCCGACGGCACCCGGTTCACCACGGAGGGCGGCGCGCCGGTGAACACGGGCGACGGGCAGGTGTGGGTGGTGCTGGCGGAGCGGTGAGGGGGCGTCCCCGGCCGAGCGGTGAGCGGGTGTCGCCGGCCGGGCGGGGCGCGAGTGTTCCCCGGCCGGGCGGAACAGGGGTTGAGCCGGCCGACGGAACGCGGGGGCGCCGGCCGGGCGGAGCGCGCGTCCCCAGGTGTCCCCGGCCCCGGGCAGGCGCCGCCCGGGGATACGGGCCGGGCCGCCACCGGCCGTGCACCGACCGCCGGCGGCCCGGGTGTCGCCGCTCGGACCGTGTCGCCGCTCGGGCCGTGTCACCGTCCCCGCGGCGGGGGCCTCACCGCAGCAGGCGGGTCGGGACCGCGTCCGCGAGCGCCCGGTATCCGGCCGGGTTGAGGTGGAGGTGGTCCCCGGTGTCGTAGGCGGGCAGCAGCCTGGTGGGCGCCTCAGGGTCGCGGACCGCGCGGTCGAAGTCGACGACGGCGTCGAACACCCCGCTGTGCCGGATCCAGTCGTTGACCCGCTGCCGGGCCCGCTCGCGGTGGCCGGCCGGGTCGTCGTACATCTCGTTGCCGCCGAGGGGCGTGAGGGTGGCGCCGTAGACGGCGAGGCCCTGGGCGTGGGACCGCTCGACGATCTGGCGGTAGGCGGCGATCAGGTCGTCGGCGGTGGCCTGCTGGGCGGAGGCGGTGGCCTCGGCGGTGCCCAGGTCGTTGACGCCCTCGAACACCAGCACCCACCGGGCGCCGCTGCGCACCAGGACGTCGCGGTCGAGGCGTGCGAGCACGTTGGGGCCGAGGCCGTCGCGCAGCACGCGGTTGCCGCCCGCGCCCTCGTTCAGGACGGCCACCTGGTCGGTGGCGGGCGAGCGGAGCAGACGGCGGTGGAGCTGGTCGGTCCAGCGGTCGTTGCCGTTCGTGGTGGAGCCCCGGCCGTCGGTGAGCGAGTCCCCGATCACCACCAGCCCGGCGGCGCGCGGGGTGTCCACCAGGGTCTCCACCCCGCTGAGGAAGTACCAGTGGTCGGTGCGGGTGGCGCCCGGCAGGTCGGCGGCGGTGGTGTGGTCGCCCCGCAGCAGGTGCGAGGTGGTGCGGGAGCCGGGGTGCGAGGTCACCGACGAGGAGGACTGGCCGTCGGCGAGGTAGACCGTCACGGTGAGGTTGGTCCCGGCCGGCACCTCCATGTCCACCGGGTCGGAGACCACCTGGGCGCCCGTCGGCACCACGGTCGCGGCCCGCCCGGCAAAGGTGACCTGCCGTGCGGTGCCGGGCTCGATCGCCGGGACGCCCGCCGCGCCGCCGGACGGCAGCGCCACCGAGACCCGGGTCAGCGGGAGTTCGGCCCCGCCGAAGGCGTTCGAGAAGCGCAGCCGCAGCTTCTCGCCCGCCACGGTGGTGCGGACGGTCTGCCGCAGGGTGCTGTCCTTCAGGACCGACTCGCCGTCCGTGAAGGGCGCCGGCGGCATGTTGTGCGGCTCGGTGAGCTGGGGCATGGAGACCCAGGTGTCCACCCAGCGGTCACCGCCGGGGCCGACGCCGGGCTCGCGGCCGCGGTCGGCGTCCGCCCCCGGAGCGCCGGTCGCGGTGGCCGCCACGGTCACCATGACCACCACCGAGGCGACCGCTGCGGTGCGGAGCAGGGCCCCGGCACGGAGCCGGAGCCGGGACCGCACGGCCACGCGGCTCCATCTTTCGCGAAACGAGGACGAGGACGGCATGGGGCTCCCTCACGATGCGCGGCTCCGCGCCCCACGCCGTGGTGCCGGACCGGCGGGGGACGCCTGTTCGAAACTTTCGGCACGTACGCGAAAGTTTCCGCGACGGAAGCTACGGAGGACGGCCCCGGGCGTCAACACCGCGGACAAAATTGACCGTTGGGACGACAGAGCGGCCGCCCGGACCAGGCGAACCCACGGAAGAAGGTCCCGAAAGTTTCGGAGGGCCGGAGCCGCTCCGCCGGTCAGCCCTGGCCAGGCTGCCGGAGTGTCTCCGCGGCCTCGGAGACCCTGCGGATGAGGCCGACGAAGAGGTCCTGCTCCTCGGCGCTCAGCGGGGCGAGCAGCACCTGGTTCATCCGCGCCGCACGGACCGCGAGCCGGCGGTGGAGGCGCGCGCCCTCGTCGGTGAGGCGCAGCAGGTAGCGGCGCCCGTCCTGCGGGTCGCGGACCTTGTCGAGGAGGCCGCGGCGGGTGAGCCGGCCGACCACCTCGGCGACCGTTGAGCGGTCCAGCGACACCCGCTCCCCCACCGTGCGCTGGTCGAGGCCGGGCTCGGCCGTCACGGCGCTCAGCACCGCGAACTGCGGGGAGGTGATCTCCTCGGAGACCATGGTGTTCCAGAGCAGGGTGTGGGCCTGCTGCAGACGCCGGGCGAGGTGCCCGGGATGGGTGGTGACGTCCACCGCGGCCATGCGCTCTCCCGTGGGTGCCGTTTTTCGTTGGTGCACTGAACAATACCCACTCGGCCGCAACCGCGCCGCCTCTCCGCCCCGAACACCACCCCCCTGTTTCCCTGGCAATCGGCAACGTCTTGACTCCCGGGCGGCAGCGGTGAAAGCGTGTACCCGCCCCGCCGAGATCATCAGTGCACTGACTGATTGCCTGATTGCTCCGGTCCGGCCGGGTCGTGACCGCGGTGGGCGCGGTCCGAAGGGGTGTGCCGGCCTCTTCGGCCCGTCTCCCGCCCGACGAAGGCCTCGCGAGCGAAGGCCGACCGAACGAAGGAGAGTCGCCGCCACCATGGCCCTCACCCAGCACGACATCGACAAGGAGATCGCCGCCGAGCGCGAGGCCTACGAGCAGCGCGTCGCGGACGGCGCTCCGGTGCAGCACCACCCGGACCGCGGGTACGCCCCGTACCGCTCCTCGGTGCTGCGGCACCCCAAGCAGCCGCCGGTCAACATCGACGTCACCAAGGACCCGGAGCTGGTGGAGCTCTCCTCCCCCGCCTGGGGCGAGCGGGACATCACCGAGATCGACAACGACCTGACCCGCCAGCACCGCGGCGAGCCGGTCGGCGAGCGCATCACCGTCGAGGGCCGGCTGCTGGACCGCGACGGCCGCCCGGTCCGCGGCCAGCTCGTCGAGATCTGGCAGGCCAACTCGGCCGGACGGTACGCCCACCAGCGCGAGCAGCACGACGCCCCGCTGGACCCGAACTTCACCGGCGCCGGCCGCACCATCACCGACGCCGACGGGTTCTACCGGTTCACCACCATCCAGCCGGGCCCGTACCCGTGGCGCAACCACACCAACGCCTGGCGGCCGGCGCACATCCACTTCTCTGTGTTCGGCCGGTCGTTCACCCAGCGCCTGGTCACCCAGATGTACTTCCCGAACGACCCGCTGTTCCCGTACGACCCCATCCTGCACGCGGTGACCGACCAGGCCGCCCGGGAACGCCTGGTCGCCCGCTACGACCACAGCCTCTCGGTGCCGGAGTTCTCCCTCGGCTACCGCTGGGACATCGTGCTCGACGGCCCGAGCGCCACCTGGATGGAAGAAGGACGCTGACCGCCATGACCGACATCGCCACGCAGGACACCACCGGCGGCGAGGCCGTGCTCCCGACGCCCTCGCAGACCGTCGGCCCCTTCTACGGCTACGCGCTGCCCATCCCGGACGGCGGGAACATCGCCCCCGTCGGCCACCCGGACACCGTCACGGTGCACGGCTACGTCTACGACGGCGAGGGCAACCCGCTGCCGGACGCGCTGGTCGAGCTCTGGGGCCCCGCCCCGGACGGTTCCGTGCCGACGGCGACCGGCTCGATGCGCCGCGACCCGGCCTCCGGCGGCTTCCTCGGCCGCAACGGGCTGGAGTTCACCGGCTGGGGCCGGATCCAGACGGACGCCGACGGCCACTGGGTGGCCCGCACCCTGCGCCCCGGCGCGCGCGGCGGCAACGCCCCCTACATCGCGGTGTGCGTGTTCGCCCGCGGCCTGCTGATGCACCTGTACACCCGGATCTACCTGGCGGGCGACGACGCGGCGCTCGCCGCCGACCCGGTGCTGCGGCAGGTTCCGGACGACCGGCGCTCCACGCTGATCGCCGAGGAGCAGGCCCCGGCGACGTACCGTTTCGACATCCGCCTGCAGGGCGAGAACGAAACGGTCTTCCTGGAGTACCAGTGACATCGCTGCACCACCCCGCGCCCGACGCCGGTCTGCTCTCCCCCGGGCGGGCCGGCTCCCCCGCGGCCGAGGCGACCGGCGACGCCGCCTTCCTGGCGGCGCTGCTGGAGGCCGAGGCCGCGCTGACCCGCGCCCAGGCGTCCCTCGGGCTGGTGCCCGCGGAGGCCGCCGCCGCGGTCGCCGAGGCGGCGGTCCCCGACCGGTTCGACCTGGTGGACCTCGCCCGGCGGGCCGCGTCCGGCGGCAACCCGGTCATCCCGCTGGTCGCCGACCTCACGGCGGCCGTCGGGCCGGAGCACGGGCCGTACGTGCACCGGGGCGCCACCAGCCAGGACATCATGGACACCGCCGCCATGCTGGTGGCCGCCCGCACCGTCGACCTGGTCCTCGCCGACCTGGACCGCACCGAGGGCGCGCTCGCCCGGCTGGCCGCGGCCCACCGCGACACCCCGATGCCGGGGCGGACCCTCTCCCAGCACGCCGTGCCGACCACCTTCGGGCTGAAGGCCGCCGGGTGGCGTTCGCTGGTGCTGGACGCCCGGGACCGGCTGCGGACCGTCCGTGCCGCGCTCCCCGTGCAACTCGGCGGCGCTGCGGGCACGTTGGCCGCGTTCGCGGCGTACGGGGCGGAGGATCCGCGGGAGTTGGTCGCCGCCTACGCCCGCGAACTGGGCCTCGCGGAGCCCGTGCTGCCCTGGCACACGCTGCGCACGCCGGTCGCCGACCTCGCCGGGGCGCTGGCGCTCACCACCGGCGCCCTCGGGAAGATCGCCGCCGACGTCCTGGCACTGGCCCGCACCGAGATCGCCGAACTCGCCGAGCCGACCGGCGGCGGATCCTCCGCGATGCCGCACAAGGCGAACCCGGTACGGTCCACCCTGATCGCCTCGGCGGCCCGCCGCGCCCCGCAGCTCGCCGCCACCCTCTTCGGCTCCCTGGTCGCCGAGGACGAGCGTCCGGCCGGCGCCTGGCACGCCGAGTGGGAGCCGCTGCGCGACCTGCTGCGCCTGGCCGGCTCGGCCGCCCACCAGGCCGCCGGACTGGCCGAGGGGCTGCGGGTGGACGCCGCCGCGATGCGCGCGCATCTGGGCGTCACCCACGGCCTGATCGTCTCCGAGCGGCTCTCCATCGAGCTGGCTCCCGTGCTGGGCCGGTCCCGGGCCAAGGAACTGCTCACCGAGGCCGCGCGGCGGGCCTACGCCGAAGGGCTGCCGCTGCTCGACGTCCTCTCCTCGGAACCCGAGTTGAGGAATCTCGACCTGGCGTCGGCGACCGACCCGGCCGACTACACGGGGTCCGCCGCCGCCCTCACCGACCGTGCTCTGGAGCGACGTTGACCGAGAAGCCGCTGAACCACCGTGCCGAGGGCCCCGCTTCGGGCGAACCGCTGCTGCTGGGGCCCTCGCTGGGCACCTCCCTGGCCCTGTGGGACGCCGTCGCCCCCGAACTGGCGGCGACCCACCGGGTGATCCGCTGGGACCTGCCCGGACACGGTGCCTCCCCGGCCGACCGGATCGGTCCGGGTGCCACCGTCGCCGACCTGGCGGGGCTGGTGCTGGAGCTCGCCGACGGCCTGGGCGTGGAGCGGTTCGCCTACGCGGGCGTGTCGCTGGGCGGGGCGGTCGGCCTGCACCTGGCGATCCACCACCCCGAGCGGGTCTCGTCGCTGGCCGTCATCTGCTCCTCCGCCCACTTCAACGGCGCCCGGCCCTGGGAGGAGCGGGCGGCCACGGTCCGCCGGGGCGGGCGGGCCGCGATGGAGGAGCTCGCCGGATCGGCCGACGCGCGCTGGTTCACGCCCGGTTTCACGGTGCGGCGGCTGGTCGAGGACCACCGGGCCGCCGACCCCGGCGCGTACGCCGCCTGTTGCGACGCGCTGGCCGCGTTCGACGTGCGGGAGCTGCTCGGGTCGGTGCGGGTGCCGACGCTGCTGATCGCCGGGCGGGACGACCCGGCGACGCCGCCGGCCCACCTGCGGGAGATCGCGGACGTGGTGCCGGGGGCGACGCTCACGGAGATCCCGGGCGCCTCGCACCTCGCCCCGGCGGAGCGGCCGGAGGCCGTGCTGGCGGCGCTGCGGGGGCACCTCACCGGGTTCGCCCGGCGGGGCATCGCGGTGCGGCGCGAGGTGCTGGGCGACGCCCACGTCGACCGGGCGCAGGCCCGGCAGACGCCGTTCACCGCGCGGTTCCAGGACTTCATCTCGCGGTACGCCTGGGGCGAGATCTGGACCGACCCCACGCTCTCGCGGCGGGAGCGGTCCATGGTGACGCTCACGGCACTGGTGGCGCACGGGCACCTCGACGAGCTGGGGATGCACGTGCGGGCGGCTCGGCGGAACGGGTTGTCGGCCGACGAGATCGGGGCGGTCCTCCTCCAGGCCGGCGTGTACCTCGGCGTGCCCGCCGCCAACTCCGCCTTCGCCGTCGCCCAACGCGTCCTCGCCGAGGACGACACCGCCTGACCCCGCCCTCGCGGTGCCCCCGCCGTCCTGCGGACCGGGCGCGGGGGCACAGGCTCAGGTCGTGGTGGTCAGGTGCTGGAGGGCCGTGCGGGCGCGGTGGGAGAGGGCGTCGGCGCCGCAGGAGTCGGCGAGGGTGAGCCCCCGCCGCAGTTCGGCGACGGAACCGGACAGCTCCCCGTACTCCACCCGCGCCGCCGCGTGCTCGTACTGGCACGGTGACTCCTCGAGCAGCTTCGCGGCCCGCGCCGCGAGCTCCACCGCCCGGGGCCGCGGCGCGAGCGCCGCCTCGCACCGCAGCGCCTCCCCGATCGCCGTCCACGTGCCGAACCGCTCCGCGCCCGCCCGCACCGTCGCCGCCAGCTCCCGCGCCCGTTCCGGGTCCCGGTCGGCCAGCGCCCGCGCCAGGTCGGCGGCCCAGGGGGCGACGAGGTGGTTCCGGTGGCCCCGCTCGGCGGCGGTGCGCCCCGCCGCCTCGAGTTCCTCGACGGCCTCGTCCACGCGCCCGGCCGCCAGCAGCAGCCGGCCGCGGATGGACCGGGCGTCCGGCAGCAGGATCGTCGACGGGTACGGCGTCCCGAACCGGTAGCGCTCGGCGACCTCCATCGCCTCGTCGTGGTGCCCGCGCGCGATCAGCGTGTCGATCAGGTTGCAGAACGCCGTCCAGTGCAGCGGCAGCCGGTACCCCACCCGGTCGGCGAGCCGCAGCGACTCGCGCAGGGTGGACTCCGCCTCCCGCAGCCGTCCCCGGCGGCGCAGGGCGAGTCCGAGGTAGCCGTAGGAGAGCGAGACGTGGCCGCCGCTCCAGCCGGCCGTCTCGTACTCGCGGACCGCCTCGGAGAAGAGCGCCTCGGCGCGGTCCAGGCGGTCGGTGTAGGCGTAGATGGCGGCGATCATCAGCGGCAGTTCGAAGCCCCAGTCGCTGTCGGTCCAGCTCAGGCCTGGAGCGAGCCGGCCGTTGACGAGGGCGCGGTCGCAGATGGCCACGACCTCGTCGGCGTCGCCGCCGTGCATGAGGACGTCGAAGCCGTGCAGGATCAGCAGGGCGCGCTCGGAGTTGTCGCGGCCGGTGCAGGCGGCGGCGAGTTCGGCCAGGTGCTGGGAGCGGCCGGGCGAGTCGACCTCGGCGGCGTGGATGCCCTGCCAGAGGAACTGGCATGCCTGGAGCCGCAGTCGGGCGGGTCCCTGGGCGTGCCGGCCGGCCTCCGCCTCGACGGTCCGGACGGCCTCGCCGACCTGGTCGTTGTGGAGCAGCGCCTGGGAGAGCCGGACCACCGCGTCGACGCGCTGGCCGACGTCGAGTCCGGGCAGGGCGAGCGCGTCGCGCAGGTGGGCGATGGTGACGGCGGGCGCGGTGAGCAGGGTGGCGCAGCCGAGTTCGTAGAGGACCCGGGGGTGGACCTCGGGGCTCGGGGGCTCCATGAGGGCGCGTTCCAGGCAGGCGCGGGCGGCCACGGGCGCGCCGACGGCGAGGTGGGCGCGGGCCGCCTCGCGGAGCTGCTCGACGACCTCCTGGTCGTCGTCGGGGTGGACCTGGAGGAGGTGCCGGGAGGCGGCGGCCGCGCCGCGGCCGGAGTCGGTGACGATGCGGGCGGCGATGCCGTGCATGGCGGTGCGCAGGCTGTCCGGGATCGAGTTGTAGACGGCGGACTCGATGAGCGGGTGGGTGAACTCCAGCTCGCCGTCACCGGCCTGCTGGTTGAGCGGGTCGGGAGTGGTGAGGATGCGGGCCTCGCAGAGGATGCGGGCGCAGCGCCCGGCGGCGGCCGGGGTGAGCGTGGCGAGCCGGGCGACCAGGTCGACGGTGATGCCTGCGCCGAGGATGGCCGCGGCCCAGGCGAAGCGCGTGGCCTCGATGCCGAGTTTGTCGAGGCGGGAGACGAGGCCGCCGCCGCGGGCGGCGCGGTTGAGGTCGCGCAGTTCGTGGGCGGACGCCTCGACGGGCTCCATGTCGCAGTCGCGGACCTTGGCGAGGAGTTCGACGGTCTCGTACGGGTTGCCTCCGGTGACGGCCCACACCTCGCGGCAGAACGGGTCGTCCGCGTGTTCGCCGATCGTGGCCCGGGTGAGCCCGGCGGTGGCCTGCGGGGTGAGCAGCTGGAGGGAGGTGACCGAGCCGGCGACGTCGACGATCCGGTCGAGGTAGGCGGCCCGTTCGCCGCTCGTGCCGCCCGGGCGGCTGGCCACCAGGACGAGGACGGAGGTGTCCTCCAGGCGCCGGCCGAGCTCGGCCAGCCAGCGGAGGGTCTCCAGGTCGGCCCAGTGGGCGTCGTCGACCAGCAGCACCAGCGGGTACTCGCGGCGGGCCAGCCGGCGCAGGACGGTGACCAGGCCGTCGCAGACCGAGCCGGGGTCGGGCTGCCCGATGCCGGGTTCGGCGAGGCCGAGGGCGGGGCCGGCGATGTCGTGCCAGTCGCCGAGGTATTCGCGGGCCTCCTCGGGGAGGAGTCCGAGCAGCGCGGGCTGCAGGAGCTGGCGCACCACGTTGTACGGGACCGACCGCAGGGTCTCCCCGCCGCGTGCCGACCAGACGGTGCAGCCGCGGAGTTCGGCGATGCGGTGGGCCCGGGCGAGCAAGGTCGTCTTGCCGAGGCCGGCGTCGCCCCGCAGGACGAGGAAGCGCCCGGCGGGGGCGTGCCCGGTGCACAGGGCGTCGACGGCCTGTTCGATCGCGGCGACCTCGTCGTCACGTTCCCAGAGCGAGGCCGCACCGGGCCTTTCCTCCGTCAATTCCGACCCCTCCCCAGGTCACACGGACGACGTATGTGGTCCGAGCCTAGCCCGCCGCGCGCCGGACGGCGGTCAGCTCCGCGGGAAGTGTCGCCGGGCGGGACGCCCGGCGCGCGCGGAGCCGGCGCCGTCCCGCCGGGCGGGTGCGGGACCGAGTATCGTCTCTTCGCCGACCCTCCGGTTCCTTCTTCACGCCTGCCCCATACCTTTGTCGCATGACGCAGGCTATTCCTCCCGGGTGGTACCCGGATCCCGGGCACACGAGTGACGGCCCCCGCGGCGTGCGCTGGTGGGACGGCGGGGCGTGGACGCAGCACATCCTGCCCGCGGGCGTGCCGGTGCCGCCGGGGCCTCCCGCGGCCGACGCCTCGGCACAGGCGATCGCGGCCCACCCCACCCTGGCGGGGCCGGACTTCACGGTTCCGGCCTATCCGGCCTACCAGGGCTACCCGGTCCACGGCGCCCCGCCGGCTCCGCGGCGCCGGCGGGGCGCGCTGGTCGCCGGGATCGTCGCCGCGGTCGTGGTGGTGGCCGGCGGGACGGCCGGAGCCGTGCTGGTGCTGAACCAGACGGACGGGGACCGGTCCTCGGCGTCCGCTCCGGAGGAGCCGGGCGGTCCGGGCGACGACGGCGTGCCCGGCGAGGAGGGCGCGCCGGGGAGCTCCGAGGAGATCACCGACGGGCCGGTGCCGGACCCGGCGAACGGCATCAGCCTGCCGCTGCCGGACGGCTGGACGGGCTCCGCGCACGAGGCGGGCGCGCAGATCGGCTTCGACGAGACCTACCCCTGCCCCGGTGCGCCTTCCAAGGACTGCACCCCGGGCGGCGCCTACTCGCTGGGGGCGGAGGGCCTGGGGCTGGACGGTTCGGCGCGGGAGGTGGCGCTCGCCGACATCGCCGCCAACATGGAGGACTCCTACGGCGGCGACACCTACGGCTCCATCACCTCGCACAAGGAGCTGGACGCCGGTCCGGTGACGGTGGCCGGGCAGAAGGGCTACCGGGTCCGCTGGTCGGCGGTGACCGAGAAGGGCGCCGACGGGATCGTGGAGTCGGTGGCGTTCCCGTCCCCGGCCGACCCCGGGCGCATGGTGGTGGTCCGGTTCGGCATCGACGCGGGCGAGGACCTGTCGGTGATCGACGAGGTCGTCGACGGCATCGAGGAGTCGGAGCTGGGGGCCGCGCCGGGTACCGGCAAGGAGGTCTGACGGGCGTCGGAGGGGCCGGTCCGGTGCGCGGGAGCACGGAACCGGCCCCTTGGCGCGTCCGGGAGCCGCCGCGCCGCGGCACATGGCCGCGCGGACGCCCGAACCCCCCGGCGCGGGTGCTGGGGCGGTCTGCCGCGGGTGCGGGGAGCGGGCCGGGTTCAGTCCGCGTCGTGCGCGGCCGGGGACACCAGCGACAGGTGCCCCCGGGTCCGCCCCTGACGGACCGGCCAGACGGCCCGCGGGTCCGGCTCCGGTTCCGGCGCGGGTTCGGGCAGGACCAGCGTCATCCGCTCGTACCCGAGTTCCGCGAGGGCGGAGGGCGTCTCCACCACCAGACGGCACTCGAGCACCGTCCCCTGGCGCCCGGGGCACATCAACGGCCGCAGCGCGCCGTCGTGTTCGCGGGCGGCACGCTCCCCCACCAGGTGGGTCCAGTGCGGGAGTCCCTGCCGGTAGGCGGCCTCCATCAGGGGGTCCTCGGCGATCTCCCGGCGGACCGCCTGGAGCACCGGGTCGTCCGCGTGCCGCTCGCTGAGGAAGGCGAAGCGGGCGAGGGCGGGCAGGCACCACCGGACCTCGCGGTCGGCCAGGACCAGGCCGGCGTCGGGGTGGAAGAGCACGAAGCGCAGGAAGTTGTCGCCGGGCATGGCGGTGGGGTGCGGCCCGACCGGACGGAACAGCTCGGCGAACGCCGTGTTGGCGAGCACCACGTCCCAGCGACGGTCCAGCAGCACCGAGGGGAACGCCACGCCCTCGAGGAGGGCGGCGTAGTCCCGCAGGTAGGCGTCGTCGGGACCGGGCCGCGGTTCCGGGCGCCGGCCTCCAGCCCGAGCTGTCATCGGGAGGTCCCCCTCTCGGCTCCGGCCCCGTCGGCGCCCCGATCCTTGCCGTCGGGAGCAGCGCGTGTCAACCATTGTGGCATTTCAGGGGTGTTGACGGCTGGATCCGGCCACAGTTGTGGCGGAACCTGGAGGGTCGCGTGGTGCCCGGCTAGTCTCACCAGGTCCGGACGGACAGGACGCGGGAGAGATCGCGGTGGCTGGTGACATGGAGGACCGGGGCGTCGGGGACGCCGCCCCGCTGCGGGCGGTGACGGCCCGGGTGTCCTCGCTGGCCGACCGCCTCGGGGTGCCGCGCGGCGAGGTCTTCGACGTGGCGCGGCTGTCCGCGGCGTCGGGGGTCCCCGAGGGCACGGTGAAGACGCTGCTGAGCGGCCGGGCGGGCGGGGAGCGCGACGTGCAGACCCGTTTCCTGCACCGGCTGGACCTGCTGCGCCGCACCCGCCTCAGGCCGGACGGCCGCCGCTACACCCAGCGCGAGATAGCCGACGGCGCGGGCATGTCCCGCCAGCAGGCCGGCGCCCTGCTCAACGGCGACCGGCGGCCCACCATGGAGCACTGCGACGCCCTGCAGCGGTTCTTCGGCGTGCACGCGGGCTTCCTGACCGCCGAGGACCCGGAGGCGCTGGCCGACGCACTGCAGTGCACCGAACGCGAGCTGCTGCGGCGCCTGGCCGACCGCGAGGGCCGGGAGCCCGCGCCGCCTCCCGCCGCTCCGCCCGCCGCTCCGGCCGCCGCTGTGTCGGCCACCGCGGGCGACGGGACGGAGGTGGGCGAGGACGCCCTGGAGCGCCTGCTGCGCGACCACGGTGTGCGCGGCATCGCCTGGCGGGCGGCGCAGCTCCCCACCGACCAGCACCGGGACAAGGTCGCCGAGTGGCTGGACATGCTGCTGGAGAGCGTCCGACGGCCGGGGCCGTGACCTTGGGCGTGATCAGGATGCTGCGCACCCGCAGGGAGATGGCCCGCCTGTGCGACGCGCTGCTGGCCGGCCTGAGCGTTCCGGCCGCCGCCGGACCGGAGGAGACCCACCGGGCGCTCTGCTCGGTGATGAGCGGGCTGCGGGGCCGTCCGGTGCGCTTCCGCACGGCGGTGTTCCCGCCGGGCACGGCCAGCGGCCTGTGGATCGACCTCGCCGACCAGGACGTCGTGGTGGTCGAGGAACGCACCGCGCCGGGGCACCAGTTGGTGATCCTGGGGCACGAGCTGTGGCACATGGCGGCCGGTCACCGGGGCGGCCCGGGAGACGGGGCGCAGGTCGCCGCGCGGACCCGGTTCGACCGGCACGAGGAGGCGGAGGCGGAGCGTTTCGGCCTGTTGCTGGCGAGCCGGTTCCGCGCGTGGACGCCGGCCCCGCCGCCGGTTCCCGGGCCGCCGGTTCCCGGGCCGGGGGCCCCGGCCGCCCACGACCGGTCGTTGCCCGACGGGCTGGTGGGCCGGATCGAGGCGTCCCTGGGCGGTGCGGGCGGCGCGTCCGGGCGCGGGGCGGGCGGCCGGTGAACGACGCCGGCTACTACGTCCCCGCCCTGGCGCTGGCCGTGCCCCTGGTGCTCAAGGGCCGCAGCGCGGCCTCCTGGCGGGACCCGCTGGTGCGGTCGGTGTGCGCGCTGCTGCTGCTCACGGCCCTGGCGTTCGCCTTCGCCGCGCCGCCCACCGTCGTCGCCGTCAACCGGCTGACCGGGGTTCCCAACGCCTCGGCGCCGCTGGTGTACGCGCTGCTCACCGCCGTCTGCGCGGCCGGCCTGGTGCTGATCGTCAGCTGGCGCGGCGGTCCTCCGGGTGAGGCCCGCCGGCTCATCGTCCGCTGCACGGCCGGTGCCGGCGCGGTGATCGCCGTGCTGGTGGTGCTGTTCGCGCTGGGCGACGCCCCGGTGGAGCGGCTGCGGGACTTCGACACGTACTACGCGACGACGCCGTTCCTGCGCGAGATGGTGGTGCTGTACCTGCTGTCGCTGCTGACGGCGGGGGTGGCGATGAACGTGCTGTGCCTGCGCTGGCGGCGCCGGGTGGGCGGCCGGCCGCTGCGGTCGTCGCTGCTGCTGATCGCCCTGGGCTTCGGTTTCTGCGCGCTGTACTCGGTCGCCAAACTGCTCGCGGTGGCGGCGCGTTGGGCGGGCGGGAACCTCGACGGACTCAGCACCAGGGGGGCGCCGGCGCTGGCCGCGCTGGGCGGGGTGCTGTGCGCGGCGGGCTTCTCGCTGCCGCTGCTGTGGTCGTTGCCGACCCGGCTGCTGGGCGACGTCTGGTCGGCGTGGCGTTCCTACCACGCGCTCACCCCGCTGTGGCGGGAGCTGCGTCCGGTGTGCGCCGCCGGTGAGGAGGCCCGGGCCGCCGTGCGGGTGGGGTGGTGGTCGCCGCCGTCGCTGCGGGCGGTGCGGCGGCAGGCCGAGATCCACGACGCGCTGCTGGTGCTGTGCCCGCACTTCGACCCGGCGGTGCGCGAACGGGCCCGTGCCGCGGCGGTGGCGTCGGGGGCGGGGGCGGAACGGGCCGGGGCGCAGGCCGACGCGGTGATGGTGCTGGTCGCGGTCCGGGCCCACGGGGCGGCGTGGCACGCGGACACCGCCGGTCCGGGTACGGCCGGGCCGCCCGCCGAGGGCCCGGAGGACCTGGTGCGGCTCTCCCGGGCGTTGCGCGCGCTGCGGGCGTGACGCGCTGTCAGTGGTGCGCGGCAGGCTGGTGGGGAGGATCCGCCGACCGGCCGAGGAGATGCCGAGGATGACCACCACCACCGTGCCGACCGACCGTGAACGCCGGGCCGCGCAGGCCTATCTGCGGCTGCTGGGCGCGGTCCGGGCCGCGTTCGCCCAGGCGGGAGGGCCGGCGCCGGTTCCGCCCGCGGTGCTCGAGGAGGCCGACCGGGCGCTCCGCGAGGCCGGACTGGCGGGCAACGAGGAGGCGTTCCTCCGGCGGGTGGGCCGTTAGGGCGCCTCGGGCGGATCGTGCACGTGGGTCGCGTGCCGCGCGGGGCGGTGCGGGAGCGGCGGCGGGCGCACGACACGCGGTAGGGCGTTCCGTAACACACGCGTAGCAGTGACGCGTCCCACGAAGCTCTATGATCGGCCCAACACCACCGCAGTGCCCCTGGGTTCTCTCCCGGCGGTTCGGTGTCCCTGCGTCCATGTCCCGGCCGGTCCGGCGGCTTCGCCGTGCCCGCACACCCGAAAGGCGGCCTGAATGATCTCTCGCGTACGCGTCTGGCTCAACCGCACGTACGCGGAGAACGTGTTCTTCATGGACCAGTTGCGGAGAAACCCGCAGGACCGGGCGGTGGAGATCCACGCGACCCACGGGGACCCGGATTCGCCGGTGCCGGCCGCCGCCGACACGGCGGCGATGGAGCCGGAGGGCCTCTCCCCCGCCGCGTACGTCGAGTTCGCGCTGGACCAGTGCGCGCGGCGCGGCATCGACGTGTTCGTGCCGCGGCTGCACCAGGAGGCGATCGTCGGGCACCGCGCCGAGTTCGCGGCCCTGGGCACGGCGCTGCTGGCGCCGACGGCCGAGGGGGTGGCCGCCTTCCAGGACAAGGCGACCGCGTACGAGCGGGTCGCCGCGCTGGGCGTGCCGGTGCCTCCGTGGTTCCGGGTGCGCACGGCGGACGAACTGGTCGTCGCCGTCGAGAAGCTGGAGGCCGACGGGCACGAGGCCTGCTTCAAGCCGGCCGCCGGCGCGGGCGGGGTGGGGTTCCGGATCGTCACTCGGGAGCCGTTCTCGACGGACCAGTTGAACGGCTTCCCGAGTCCCCGCGTCCCGCTCGACATGGTGCTGGGGGCGCTGCGGGCCTCCGGTGACGAGGTCAACTGGCTGGTGATGCCGCGGCTGGAGGAGCCCGAGGTCTCGGTGGACTGCCTCACCGGCACGGACGACCGCGTCCGGATGGCGGTGGGCCGCACGAAGAACGGGCGGCGGCGGGGCTTCACCCTGGACGAGCGGTGGATCGCCCCGGCGCGGCTGGTGGCCGGGCGGTTCGGGCTGCACCACCTGGCGAACGTCCAGTTCCGGATGTTCCGCGGGGAACCGGTTCTCCTGGACGTCAACACCCGTGCGGCCGGGGGACTCCACCAGCTGTCGCTGTGCGGCCTGAACGCCCCCTGGGCCGCGGTCCGGCTGGCGCTGGGCGAGGACCCCGGCGATCTGGAACCGCCGTTCCTGGGCGCGGACTACGCCGTGGTGGCGGGCCCGCAACGGCTGCGGCCCGCGGGCGCGCCGTGGGACGAGGAGGAGCTCCCGGCGGCCCTGCGCACCGTTCCGGCCCAGTCCGCCTCCCCGGAGACCGGGGCCGCGACGGCCTCCTCCGCCTCGGCGGCGGCGGGCGCGCCCGCCTGACGGAGAAGCCCGCAAAAAATAATTTCCCGAAGGTGTATCAGAAGGTGTCCGGCGCGCTCTTAACGGTGCGGGGGATGGGGCGGGCGCCGCGCCCGGGGGGAGTGCGGCACCCGCCCCACCATGAAGCCGGGGGCCCCGGGTCTCACCTGAGAAAGGCGAGACCCGGGTGGGCTTCGCGGTATCCGTCCAGGAGCCTGCGCGCGACGGTGACCGAGTCGACCAGCGGATGCAGCGCGAACGCCTTGAGCGCCGCCGCCCGCGACCGGGTCTCCGCCGCGGCGATCACCTCGCGCTCCACCGCCTTCACCGTGGTCACCAGACCGGCCGCGTGGCCGGGCAGCGGCGCGGCGGGCTCCGGGTGGGCGCCGTTCGCGTCCACCCGGCAGGGCACCTCGACGACGGCGTCCTCGTCCAGGCCGGGCAGGGCGCCCCGGTTGCGGACGTCGAGGATGAGCGTGGCCCGTTCGTCCCGGGCGATGGCCCGCATCAGCGCCAGCGCCACCTTCTCGTAGCCGCCGGAGAGGTCCTCCTCCTCACGCTCCCCCGCCCCCGCCGTGTCGCGGTTCTCCGCCATGTAGGTGGCCTCGCGTTCGGCCAGGGTGCGGTTCCACAGGTCCAGCGCGGGCGCCCCCGGGCGGCCCGCCTCCGCATAGAAGCGGGCCTGCTGGTCGCGCAGGAACACGCCGCGGGTCCGCTCGGCCTCCTGGTAGGCGCGGACCGTCTCGCGGTTGAAGTAGTAGTAGTGCAGGTACTCGTTGGGGACGGCACCGAGCGCCCGCAGCCAGTCCGCGCCGAACAGGCGGCCCTCCTCGAACGATCCGAGCAGGTCCGGGTCGTCCAGCAGCCGGGGCAGCAGGTCCTGGCCGTCGACGCGCAGGCCGCGGACCCAGCCGAGGTGGTTGAGCCCGGCGTAGTCGACGAAGGTCCGCTCCGGGTCGGCGCCGAGCACCCGGGCGAGCCGGCGGCCGAGGCCCACCGGGGAGTCGCAGATGCCGATCACCCGGTCGCCGAGCGTGCGGGACATCGCCTCGGTGACCAGTCCGGCCGGGTTGGTGAAGTTGATGACCCAGGCGTCCGGGGCGTGGCGCCGGACCTCCCGGGCCAGGGCGACCGCCACGGGCACGGTGCGCAGGCCGTAGGCGACGCCGCCGGCTCCCACCGTCTCCTGCCCCAGGACGCCCTCGGCCAGGGCCACGCGTTCGTCGGCGGCCCGGCCGTCCAGGCCTCCGACGCGGATCGCCGAGAAGACGAAGTCCGCGCCGGACAGGGCCTCGGCCAGGTCGGTCGTGGCCACCACCTCCGGCGCGTCGGCGACTCCCTCGGCCTGCTCGGCCAGCACCCGGACCACGGCGGCGAGCCGCCGCCCGTCCACGTCGTGCAGCGCCACCCGGGTGATCCGCCCGGGTCCCCGGTCGGCCAGCAGCGCCCCGTACACGAGCGGCACCCGGAAACCGCCCCCACCAACGATCGTGAGCCTCATCCCGCCAACCTAACGCGGTCGGCGGACGGGGACGGGCCCGAGGGACCCTGAGGGACGCGGTGTGGGCCCCCGCGAGGACGGGAACCCCTCACGGGGTGACCGGCGGCACCGCCCTGACCTGCGGGGAGGCGTGCGGGGCAGCGTCGCCGCATGGCCCGCGGCCCGGCGCGGTACTCGGCCCTCACCCGTCCGCCCTCACCCGTCCGACGAGAAAGTAGATGATCACATTGACCGAAGCGACCGGAACGGTGGGCACCGCGCGCCGCGGGGCCGGCGGTCCCTTCCTGGGCAGGACCAATCCACTGCGCGATCCCCGGGACCGCAGGCTCCCCCGCATCGCGGGCCCGTCCGGACTCGTCATCTTCGGCGTCACGGGCGACCTCTCCCGCAAGAAGCTGATGCCGGCCGTGTACGACCTGGCGAACCGGGGCCTGCTCCCGCCCGGTTTCTCCCTGGTCGGCTTCGCCCGCCGGGAGTGGGCGGACCAGGACTTCGCCCAGGTGGTGCACGACGCCGTGGAGCAGCACGCCCGGACCCCGTTCCGCGAGGAGGTCTGGCAGCAGCTCGCCCAGGGCATGCACTTCGTGCCCGGCGACTTCGACGACGACGCGGCGTTCGAACAGCTCCGTGAGGCCATCGAGCAGCTGGACACCTCGCGCGGCACCAGCGGCAACTACGCCTTCTACCTGTCGGTGCCGCCGCGGTTCTTCCCCCGGGTGGTGCAGCAGCTGGAGAAGCACGGTCTGGCGCGGGCACCCCGGGGCTCCTGGCGGCGGGCCGTCATCGAGAAGCCGTTCGGTCACGGTCTGGCCAGCGCCCGCGCGCTGAACGCGCTGGTGCACGAGGTGTTCGACCCGGACCAGGTGTTCCGGATCGACCACTACCTGGGCAAGGAGACCGTCCAGAACATCCTGGCGCTGCGCTTCGCCAACCAGATGTACGAACCGGTGTGGAACCGTTCCTACGTCGACCACGTGCAGATCACCATGGCGGAGGACATCGGCATCGGCGGCCGGGCGGGCTACTACGACGGCATCGGCTCGGCGCGTGACGTCATCCAGAACCACCTGCTGCAGCTCCTGGCGCTCACCGCGATGGAGGAGCCCGCCGCCTTCGACGCGGAGTCGCTGCTCACCGAGAAGCTGAAGATCCTCCGGGCGGTGCAACTGCCGGAGGACCTGGGCGAGCACACCGTGCGGGGCCAGTACACGGGAAGCTGGCAGGGCGGCGAGCGGGTGCTGGGCTATCTGGAGGAGGACGGCATCGACCCGTCGTCCACCACCGACACCTATGCCGCGATCAAGCTGGAGATCGACAACCGCCGCTGGGCGGGCGTGCCGTTCTACCTGCGCACCGGCAAGCGGCTGGGCCGCCGGGTCACCGAGATCGCGGTGGTGTTCCAGCGCGCCCCGTACTCGCCGTTCGACTCCACGGCCACGGAGGAGCTCGGTTCCAACGCGCTGGTGATCCGGGTGCAGCCCGACGAGGGCATGACCGTACGCTTCGGATCGAAGGTTCCGGGCACCTCCATGGAGATCCGGGACGTCTCGATGGACTTCGCCTACGGCGAGTCCTTCACGGAGTCCAGCCCCGAGGCGTACGAACGGCTCATCCTGGACGTGCTGCTGGGTGACGCCAACCTGTTCCCCCGCACCGAGGAGGTCGAGGAGTCCTGGAGGATCCTGGACCCGATCGAGGAGTACTGGGCCACGCACGGCGTGCCCGCGAAGTACCCGGCGGGCAGCTGGGGTCCCCCGGAGGCCGACGAGATGCTCGCACGAGACGGACGGAGCTGGCGCAGGCCATGAAACTGGACCTCACCGACACCACGGCCGGAGACGTCAACAAGGCGCTGCTGCACGCGCGCCGGGCGTCGGGCACTCCGGCCGTCGGCATGGTGCTGACCATGGTGGTCGTGATCGACGAGGAGTACGCCTACGACGCCATGAAGGCGGCGCGGCAGGCCTCGCAGGAGCACCCGTCGCGCACCCTGGTGGTGATCCGGCGTCACCCGCGGGGCCCGCGGGACCGCACCCATCCGCGGCTGGACGCGGAGGTGCGGGTGGCAGCGGACGCGGGTCCGGGCGAGACGGTGGTGCTGCGGCTGTACGGCGAGGTCCGGGAGCACGCCCAGTCGGTGGTGCTGCCGCTGCTGCTGCCGGACGCGCCGGTGGTGGTGTGGTGGCCGGTCGAGGGACCGGAGAGCCCCGCCGAGGATCCGCTGGGGGCGCTGGCGCAGCGCCGGATCACCGACATGGACGCCGGCGCCGACCCGCTCGGCGCCCTGGAGCTGCGGGCGGCCCACTACGCGCCCGGTGACACCGACCTGGCGTGGACCCGGCTGACGCTCTGGCGTTCGGCCCTGGCCGCGGCCCTGGACCAGGAGCGCGCGCCGGTGCGCGGCATCGTGGTCGAGGCGGAGCCCGGCAACCCCAGCGCGGAACTGCTGCTGCGCTGGCTGCGGGCCAGGCTGCGGGTCCCGGGTGAGGTCAGGCCCTCCGAGGGTCCGGCGATCACCGCGGTGCGGCTGTCGACCGACCAGGGCGACGTGTCGGTGGTCCGGGAGGAGGGACCGCTGGCCACGCTGACGCTGCCGGGGCAGCCTCCGCGCAACCTGGCGCTGAAGATCCGGCCGACGTCGGAGCTGATCGCCGAGGAGCTGCGCCGGCTCGACGCGGACGACATGTACGAGATCGCCCTGCGCGGCGACGCGGGCGCGGCGGCGGGCGAGCAGGCCGAGGCCCGGCCCGTGTGACGGGACGGGAGCGGCGCGCCGCCCGGTGCGGGCGGCAGCGGCGGACCCCGTCGGAAGACCAACAGGAGGAAGTGGACGACATGCAGCTCGGACTCATCGGTCTCGGCAAGATGGGTGGCAACATGCGCGAGCGGATCCGCCGCGCGGGCCACACCGTGCTCGGGTACGACCGGGACCCGGACCTCTCCGACGTGGCCAGTCTGGCGGAGCTGGTCGACTCGCTGGACGCACCCCGGGCGGTGTGGGTGATGGTCCCGGCCGGACCGGCCACGCAGTCGGTGATCGACGAGCTGTCGGGGCTGCTGGACGCCGGTGACGTGGTGGTGGACGGTGGCAACTCGCGCTGGACGGACGACGAGAAGCACGCCGCGGAGCTGGCCGAGAAGGGCATCGGCTTCGTGGACTGCGGCGTCTCCGGCGGCGTCCACGGCCTCGCCAACGGCTACGCGCTGATGTACGGCGGCGAGGCCGAGCACGTGGCCAAGGTCCAGCCCGTCCTGGACGCCCTCAAGCCCGAGGGCGACTTCGGCGCCGTGCACGCCGGCAAGGTCGGCGCCGGCCACTTCGCCAAGATGGTCCACAACGGCATCGAGTACGCCATGATGCAGGCCTACGCCGAGGGCTGGGAGCTGCTCGAGGCCGTGGACTCGGTCACCGACGTCCGGGAGATCTTCCGCTCCTGGCGCGAGGGCACCGTCATCCGCTCATGGCTCCTGGACCTGGCCGTCAACGCCCTCGACGAGGACGAGCACCTCGACAAGCTCCGCGGCTACGCCCAGGACTCCGGCGAGGGCCGCTGGACGGTCGAGGCCGCCATCGACAACGCCGTCCCGCTGCCCGCCATCACCGCCTCGCTCTTCGCCCGGTTCGCCTCCCGCCAGGAGGACTCGCCCCAGATGAAGATGATCGCCGCGCTCCGCAACCAGTTCGGCGGACACGCCGTCGAGGCGGCCGGCCGGCCGGCGGCGAGGTAGGCGGGACGTGGGAGACCTTCTGCTGCTGCGGCACGGCGAGACGCAGTGGAGCGCGGCGCGCCGCCACACCAGCCGCACCGACCTGCCGCTCACCGCGCGCGGCGAGGAGGAGGCAAGGGCGGTGGCGCCGTTGCTGGCCGGGCGGCGCCTGGCCGCGGTGCTGACCAGTCCTCGGCTCCGCGCCGTCACCACCGCACGGCTGGCCGGCTTCTCCGGCGCGCGGACCGAGCCGGAGATGCGGGAGTGGGAGTACGGCGCGTACGAGGGCCTGATGACGGAGGAGATCCGCCGGGAGCGCCCCGGGTGGAACATCTGGACCGACGGCTGCCCGCCCTCCGCGGACGGGCATGCCGGTGAGCTGCCGGAGGAGGTCGGCGCACGCGCGGACCGCGTCCTGGACCGCGTGGAACCGCTGCTGCGGGCCGACGAGGGCGACGTGCTGCTGGTCGCCCACGGCCATTTCCTCCGGGTGCTGACCGCCCGTCGGCTGGGGCTGCCGGCCACCGAGGGCAGGCTGTTCCAGATCCAGACCGGCACGGTCGGCCGGCTCTCCACCGAACACGGCCGCGCGGTGGTGGCGGTGTGGAACGCCCGCCCCGGTGGCACGGGCCTGTAGCGCCCGCGCCGCCGGGCCGGCCGGCCCGGCGTCAGCCCAGGGCGCCCCGCGGGATCCCGTAGGCGCGCTCCACACGGATCCGCAGCACCAGGCGCCGGTCCCGCACCATGGCCGCGCGGTACTCGTCCCAGTCGGGGTGCTCGCCGGCGACGTCGCGGTAGAGGCGTATCAGTTCCTCCACCGCCTCGTCGTGCGGGTCCCGGGCGACCTCGCTCAGCTCCGCAGTCCCCTCCGCCACCGTGTACGCCCAGCGGTCCTGGCTGGTCACGTGGTAGGAGGCGCGGGGGTCCCTGCGGAGGTTGCGGGTCTTGGCCCGGTCGTCGGTGACGGAGATCCGGATCAGGCGTTCCTCCGGGTAGTAGGCGTGGTTGACGTTGGACAGCTGGGGCCGGCCGTCGGACCTGAGGGTCGCCAGCACTCCGCCGTCGGCCTCGGAGAGCAGGGCGAGCAGGGCTTCTTCGCTCATACCCGCCGAACGCCTCCCGCGCCCGCGGTGTTCCCCGAACGGCCCGGTCGGGTCTGACATTGCGCCGAACGGGGTATCTCGGAGCAGCTTTTGCGGAACGGACACGGAAGGCGAGGAGCGATGGTGGCGACCCCGGGGTCGGTGTTGCGGCAGGAGATCGGTCCGGACGAGGCGGGACTCGACCCGGCCCGGCTGGAGGAGCTGGACCGGGTGCTGGCCCGGCACGTCGACACCGGCGGCCTGCCGGGCTACCTGCTGTCGGTGGCGCGGGCCGGCCAAGTGGCGTGGCTGACCACCTACGGCAGCCGGGACCTGGCGGCGGGTCTGCCGGTGGAGCCGGACACCCTGTGGCGGATCTACTCGATGTCCAAGCCGGTCACCTCGGTGGCCGCGATGACCCTGGTGGAGCAGGGCCTGCTCGGGCTCGACGACCCGCTGGAGCGCCACCTCCCGGCCTTCGCCGGGCCGCGGGTGCACGTGGCGGGCGAGGGCCCCTCCCTGCGGACCCGCCCCGCGGACGGCCCGGTCCTGATCCGCCACCTGCTCTCCCACACGGCGGGCCTGACCTCGGCCTTCTACCACGCCCATCCGGTGGACGCCCTCTACCGGGAGGCGGGACTGCACGCCTCGGTCCTCCCCGGCGGCGATCTGGCCGAGACCTGCGACGCCTACGCGCGGCTGCCGCTGCAGTTCGAGCCGGGGAGCCGGTGGAACTACTCGGTGGCCACCAACGTGCTGGGACGGGTGATCGAGGTGGTGTCGGGCCGCCCGCTGGACGAGTTCGTCACCGCCCGGGTCCTCGCGCCGCTGGGCATGACGGACACCGGGTTCCAGATCGACGACGAACAGGCCGGACGCCTGGCCGAGCTCTACGGCGACGGCGACGACGGGAGGCTCCAGGTCGTGCCCGGCACACCGGTGCGCGGGCGGCCCCGCTTCCTGTCCGGCAGCGGCGGGCTGGTGGCGAGCGCGGGCGACTACCACCGCTTCATGGAGATGCTCCGGCGCCGCGGCGAGCTCGACGGGGTGCGGGTGCTGCGCCCGGAGACCGTGGACCTGATGACCCGCAGTCACCTCCCGGAGGGCGCGGATCTCCGCGGCTTCGGCTGCCCGGCCCACGACGAGCCGGCCAACTCCGGCGTGGGCTTCGGCCTGGGCTTCTCGGTGGTGGTGGACCCCGCCCGGACGGAGTCGCCGTCCTCGGCGGGGACCTTCGGCTGGAAGGGGGTGGCGACCACCGCCTTCTGGGTCGACCCGGTGCGGGACATGACCGTGCAGTTCATGACGCAGGTGCGCCCCCGGCGGTCGCGGATGATCTACCCGGACATCCGGCGGCTGACCCACGCGTCCGTCGTGGACTGAGTGGACCGACCGGGCGGGAACGGGGCGAGTCGCTGCGGGCGTCGGCGAGCGGCACGCGCGGTTCGTCTCGCCCCGCGCCCAGTTGCCCAACCAGTCCCCGGAACTGCGGGACTGCTGAACTCCGGTCCCACCGGAACGGTCGGGCCCGCGCCGGCCACCCGGCCGGCATGGGCCCGTTCCGCCCGGGCGCGTCCAGGACGCGCCCGGGCGGCCGGCGGGGCACCGCCCCGGGGCGTCGGCCCCGGGGCACCGCTCAGCCCTGGCCGGGGGCCGGGGCGTAGCCGGCCGGGCGGGAGACGAACGTCCCCCGGCCCCGGGTCCGGCCCCGCAGCGCGGCGGAGTAGCCGAACAGCTCCGTCAGCGGGACCACCGCGTCCACGACCGCCGTCCCCGTCCGGATCCCGGAGTCGTGCACCCGGCCGCGGCGTGCCGCCAGGTCGCCCAGCACCCCGCCGAGGAACTCGGCCGGCACGGTGACGGTGACCTCGGCCACCGGCTCCAGCAGACCGAGGCGGCAGGCGTGCAGCGCGGCCCGCAGGCCGGCCCGCCCGGCGGTGCGGAAGGCGTTCTCCGAGGAGTCCTTGACGTGGGTCGCGCCGTCGGTGAGGACGACCCGCAGCCCCGTCACCGGGTGTCCGCCGAGAGGACCGTCCAGGAGGGCGTCCCGGCACCCCGCCTCCACCGCGCGCACGTACTCCGGCGGCACCCGTCCGCCCGTCACCGCCGAGCGGAACGCGAACCCGAGCCCGTCCAGCGGCTCCACGTCGAGCACGACGTGCGCGAACTGGCCCGCGCCGCCGTCCTGTTTGACGTGCCGGTGGACGAACCCGGCCACTCCGGCGACCACCGTCTCCCGCAGCGCGACCCGGGGGCGTCCGACCGTCAGGTCCGGTCCGCCCGAGCGGCGGGCCTTCTCGACGGCCACCTCCAGGTGCAGCTCGCCCATGCCGGACAGCAGGGTCTGCCCGGTCTCCGGGTCGGTGCGCACCGTCAGCGACGGGTCCTCCTCGGCGAGACGGGCCAGCGACTCGGCGAGCCGTCCGGTGTCGGTGGAGCGCACCGCCTCGACGGCCACCGACACCACCGGCTCGGCCGGTGCCGGGGGTTCCAGCACCAGCGGATGCTCCGGGGCGCACAGCGTCGCCCCGGGGCGCGCCTGCTTGGGACCGGCCACCGCGACGATGTCACCGGCGACCGCGGCCTCCACCTCGGTGTACCGGTCGGCGCGCAGCCGCAGCACCCGGGCGACGCGTTCGGTCCGCCCCGTCGTCGTGTCCCGCACCACGTCCCCCTTCCTCAGCGTGCCGGAGTAGATCCGCAGGCTGGTCAGCCTGCCGGTCCGGGTGGCGTTCACCTTGAACGCCAGGGCGGCGAGCGGCCCTTCGGGGTCCGCCTCGCGGCGTGTCTCCGCCCCCTCCCAGGTGCCGGCCACGGGCGGCAGGTCCAGCGGGGACGGCAGGTAGTCGGCCACCGCGTCCAGCAGCGGCTCCACGCCCTTGTCGCGGTACGCGGAGCCGCAGAGCACCACGACGGCGTCGCCGGTACGGGTCAGGTCCCGCAGGGCGGTGCGCAGGGTGTCCGCGCCCAGCGCGCCGTCCTCGCAGAACTCCTCGAGCGCTCCGGCGTGGAGCGAGGCCACGGTCTCCTCCAGCGCGCGCCGCCGCCGCGCGGCCTCGGCGAGCAGGGCCTCGGGGACCGGCTCCTCGACGGGCGCCTCGGCGCCCTCCGGCCACACCAGCGCACGCAGGCCGAGCAGGTCCACGACGCCCCGGAAGCCGTCCGGTGCCCCGAGCGGCAACTGCACCGCCAGCGGCGCCGGATGGAGCCGTTCGCGGACGGCGGCGACGGCCGCGTCGAGGTCGGCGCCGGCCCGGTCCATCTTGTTGACGAAGACGATCCGGGGCACTCCGTGCCGGTCGGCCTGCCGCCACACCGCCTCGCTCTGCGGCTCGACCCCGGCGACCGCGTCGAGGACCACCACCGCGCCGTCCAGGACCCGCAGCGCACGCTCCACCTCGTCGGCGAAGTCGACGTGGCCGGGCGTGTCGATCAGGTTGATCCGGCAGCCGTTCCACTCGCAGGTGACGGCGGCGGCGAAGATGGTGATGCCCCGCTCGCGCTCCTGGGAGTCGTGGTCGGTGACGGTGGTGCCCTCGTGCACCTCGCCGCGCCGGTGGACGGCGCCGGTGGCGTAGAGGATCCGCTCGGTGACGGTGGTCTTGCCCGCGTCGACGTGGGCCAGCACGCCCAGGTTGCGGACGGCGGCGAGGGTGACGGTGGAACCGCGGACGAGGTCGTTGCGCACGGCCTTCGGCCTTTCTGGTGGATGATCCGGTCCTGGGGACGCGCGATCACCGCCGGGCCCGCGCCACGCCGCGCGTGCGGGCGTGGTTCAGCGGGACGGGGCGGACGTCCGGCGCCGGCCGCGCAGCGGGCGCCGGAGCACCGGGGACACCAGGATCACCTCGTACCGCGAACGGGGAACGACGGCTTCGGCACGCTGACGCACGGCCTGTCCCCCTTCACTCGTCACGGTCGGCTCCCGGGTGGGTCCGTGGACGCGGACACGCGGCCAACGGAGGGCAAAAACCCGGGTGTTGAGGCGAGTGTAGGGTCGGACCACGGACAGGGCACCGCATTTTCCCGCGCGGTCGACCGGCCCCGCGGAACGTCCGGTTCGCGGTAGGTTCGCCCTACGTTCGTCTTCCGAGGAGCCTGTGAAGCGCATGTCCATCAAGGTCAGTGTGGTCGTCCCGGTGTACAACCCAGGTCCGTACATCGAGGACTGCGTGAACTCCCTCCTGCGGCAGTCGCTCGCGCCCGGGGAGTTCGAGGTCGTCTTCGTGGACGACGGATCGACGGACGGCACTCCCGCACGCCTGGACGCGCTGGCGGCCGAGCACCCCCACGTCCAGGTGATCCACCAGGAGCCCTCCGGCTGGTCGGGCAAGCCGCGGAACGTCGGCATCGAGGCGTCGGGCGGCGAGTACGTGATGTTCGTCGACAACGACGACTACCTGGGCGACGAGGCCCTGGAGCGGATGTACGACTACGCCGTGAAGAACGGCTCGGACGTCGTCATCGGCAAGATGGCCGGCAAGGGCCGCCCGGTGCCGGTGGAGCTGTTCCGCAGGAACCATCCGCGGGCGACGGTGGAGAACGCGCCCCTGATGGACAGTCTGACGCCGCACAAGATGTTCCGGCGCGCCTTCCTGGACCGGATCGGCCTGCGCTTCCCGGAGGGCCGGCGGCGGCTGGAGGACCACGTCTTCATCGCCGAGGCGTACCTGCGGGCCGAGACGATCTCGGTGCTCAGCGACTACGTCTGCTACTACCACGTCAAGCGCGAGGACGCCTCCAACGCCGGCTTCCAGCGCTTCGACCCGGTCGGGTACTTCAAGAACCTGCGGGAGGCGCTCGACGTGGTCGAGCGCCACACCGAGCCCGGTGCGCTGCGTGACCGGATGTACCGCCGCTGGCTGCGCAACGAGATGGTCGAGCGGATGCGCGGCAAGCGGCTGCTGGTCCTGCCGGACGACTACCGGCGGGAGATGTTCGCCGAGATCCGGGACGTGATCAACGAGCGGTTCGGGCCCTCTGTGGCGGAGCCGCTGGCTCCCACCCAGCGGGTGGTGGCGGCGCTGGTCGCGGCCGACCGCTACGAGGACACCCTGGCGTTCGCCCGGTGGGAGGCCTCGCTGGCCCCCCGGGCCGCGGCCACGGCGGTCGGGTGGGAGAAGGGCGTGCTGCGCGTCGGCCTGGAGGCCGGTTACACCGCCGACGGCGCCCCCATGACCTTCCCGGCCGACGGTGCGCACCCGGCTCCCGAGGGGGCTCCCGAGGACGTGTCCTCGGCGATCGCCTGGGTGCTGGCCGACGCCACGGAGCGGTTCGGCTCGGCGAGTGTGGACGTGGTGGTGCGCGAGCGGTCGACCGCCGCGCAGTTCTACCTGCCGGTCGAGGTGACCGGGGAGGCGGAGCCCGTCGACGGGGACGCCGGGCGGGTGGAGCTGCGGGTGCGGGCCTCGGTGTCGATCGACCCGGTGGTCGCGGCGGGCGGGTCGCCGCTGCGGCCGGGCCTGTGGGACCTGTTCGTCCGGGTCAAGATGGGCGGCTGGGCCCGCGAGTGCCGGATCGACCCGGCTCCCGGCGCGCCGCGCCCGGCCGGGCCCGCCGCCGTCACGGCCGGCAGCGTGGTGCTCCCGTACTGGACGGCCCGGGACACCCTGTCGCTGGACGTCGACAAGGCATCCCGGAACCTGCGTCTGGACCGGCTGTCCCCCGCCGACGTCACGGTGTCCGGCGCCCGCCTGCGCACGACGCTGCCGCTGCACGTCGCGGACCGCACCGAGGTGCTGCTGCGGCTGGCCGCCCCGGCCGGCGAAGCGGCGGCCCAGGAGGTGCCCGCCGCCCTCGCGCCGGGCGGCGACGCGGCGGCGGGCGCGGTGCTCGAGGCGGAGCTGCCGCTGGACCGCCTGCCGCGGGAGGTCCCGCTGCGGCTGTCGCTGGCCTCCGACCCGCGTGCGGCGTCCCCCCGGTTCCTGGCTCTTCCGGTGACCCTGCGGGCCACGGACGACGGGGTGCAGGTGCGCCACGCGGCGCTGCCGCGGGCCGCGCGGCCCGAGCCCGGTCTCCTGCTGCGTCTGGGGCGCCGGCTGCCGCTGCCGGCCCGCCGCGCGGTGGTGAAGGTGACGGACACGCTGGCACCCGGTCTGCGGGTGCGGCTGACCCATGGGAAGAGGGACTGAGTACGTGCGACCGCTGACCATCGAGGGAACCTGGCTGCTGGAACCGAAGGTCTTCCCGGACGACCGGGGAACCTTCCACGAGTGGTTCCGGGGGCGGGAGTTGTACGAGGCCACCGGTTACCGGCTGCCGCTGGCGCAGGCCAACTGCTCGGTCTCCCGGCGGGGCGTGCTGCGGGGGGTGCACTTCGCCGACGTCCCGCCCGGGCAGGCGAAGTACGTGACCTGCGCGCGGGGCGCGGTGCTGGACGTGATGGTGGACGTGCGGGTCGGCTCCCCGACGTTCGGGCAGTGGGAGTCGGTCCGGCTGGACGACGAGAGCCGTCGCGCGGTGTTCCTGGCCGAAGGCATCGGGCACGCGTTCATGGCGCTGACCGACGACGCCACGGTGCTGTACCTGTGCTCCACGGGCTACTCCCCCGGCCGGGAGCACGGCGTGCACCCGCTCGACCCGGAGCTGGGCATCGTCTGGCCGGACGGCATCGAGCCGGTGCTGTCCGACAAGGACGCGGCGGCGCCCTCGCTGGCGGAGGCCCGCGCGGCGGGCCTGCTGCCGGTCTACGAGGAGTGCGTCGCGTACTACGAGAAGCTCCGCGGCGACGAGTCCGTCTGACGCGCGAGGATCCGTCCGACGCGCGAGGACGGCGACGGCCGGGACCCTTCGAGGGGTCCCGGCCGTCGCCGTTCGCGCCGTGTGTCAGGCGGACTCGCCGTTCAGCCGGTCCACGGCCCTGCTCAGCTGCTCCCAGCCCTTGGCGCGCTTGGTGCCGCGGTTGCGGGCGTGGACGAGCGGCTTCCAGAAGGCGGCGCCCAGCAGGTCCTCCGCCCGGACCGCGGTGGTGCGTCCGAGGATGGACTCGGGCACCTTCTGCGGGTCCGGCACGTCGAACTCGGCCATGATCTCGTCGTACTTGTCCTGCAGCACGGTGCTGGTGGGGTCGGCGCCGAAGACCACCAGCTGACCGGTGGGCTGCGTGTCGACGAGCACCGTCCTCAGGTCGGGGCGGTAGCGCCGCAGGATCTCGACGATCTTGTAGACGTCGCCGGTCCACGCGCCGGTGTGGCGGTCGCGGGCGGCCTCGTCGACGTTCCGGGGCAGCATGTCGTCGAGGACGATGACGCTGGACCAGTCCGAGTGCTTCTCGACGTTGATGAAGTCGCGCAGCGCGTACTCGAAGAGGTGCATGCCGTCGATGAAGGACAGGTCGAGCGTGACGTCCTGCCAGTAGCCGAACGGGCTGCGGTTGCGGGCGATGTTGCGCAGCGGGTGACGGCCGCCCTTGAGGTGGCCCAGCGGGTTCTCGCGGGCGAAGAAGTCGTCACTGGTGGCCTTCACCAGGTGGACGTCGCAGCGGACCTCCGTGACCACCTTGAAGGCGGGGTCGATGGCGATGCTGGGGACCCGGGACAGGGTCAGGCTGCGACCGTCGTTGACGCCGATCTCCAGGTAGTTCCGGTTGGCGCAGGTGTTGTGGAGTTCCTTCAGGAACTCGTGGCGCTTCACGAACTGGACTCCTTGCGGATGAGCGGAAGGGCAACATGCAGGGCGGTGCGCCAGTCTCGCAGCGGCGGCAGCCCGAGGTGCCGCCACCGGTGGTGGCCGAGGGCGCTGTAGGCGGGACGGGGCGCGGGCCGGACGAACGCCTCGCTGGTCACGGGGCGCACCCGGGCCGGATCCGCGCCGAGGAGGCGGAAGACCTCCTGGGCCAGGTCGTGCCAGGTGGCCTCGCCGGAGCTGGTGGCGTGGAAGATCCCGGTCGCCCCCGGGTCGTCCCTGACGAGGCGGAGGCCGAGTTCGGCGATCCGCTCGGCGACGTCGGCGCTCCAGGTGGGCTGGCCCCGCTGGTCGGCGACGACGTCCAGGGTGTCACGGCGGGACTCGAGCTCGGTCATGGTGCGGACGAAGCTCCTGCCGTGCACCCCGTACAGCCACGCGGTGCGCACCACGGCGCTCCGCCCGGGCAGTTCGGCGAGGACCGCCCGCTCGCCGGCCAGTTTGGTGCGGCCGTAGGCGGTGCGCGGACCGGTCGGGTGGTCCTCGGGGTAGGGGGTGGTGCGGGACTCTCCGTCGAAGACGTAGTCGGTGGAGAGGTGGATCAGCCGGGTGGCGTCCTGTCCGGCGCAGGCCCTCGCCAGCAGGCGGGGACCGTCGCCGTTGACGCGCAGGGCGGTCGCCTCGTCCTGCTCGGCGTCGTCGACGGCCGTGTAGGCGGCGCAGTTGACGACGACGTCGGGCCGGTGCGCGGCGAGGGCGGCCCGGACGTCGTCCTCACGGGTGATGTCCAGGTCGGCGCGGCCGAGGGTCACCACCTCCTGGCCGCGTTCGGTCAGTTCCTCGGCGGTGTCCCGGCCCAGCATGCCGGCGGCGCCCGTGACGAGCCATCTCATGCGCGCTTCTCCGTACTTCCTCAGCTCCGTCTGCGGTTCCGGCCGGTCATCCGACGCCGGCCCGTTCCTTCAACGGCTCCCACCAACTCCGGTTCTCCCGGTACCACCTGACGGTGTCGGCGAGACCGGTGGAGAAGTCGTGCCGGGGATGGTAGCCGAGTTCGGTGCGGGCCTTGCTCCAGTCGACGGAATACCTGAGGTCGTGTCCCTTGCGGTCCTCGACGTACTCGACCATGTCCCAGTCGGCGCCGCACGCTTCGAGGAGCAGGCCGGTCAGCTCCTTGTTGGAGAGCTCGGTGCCGCCGCCGATGTTGTACACCTCGCCGGATCGGCCCTGCGTACGGACCAGTTCCACGCCCTGGCAGTGGTCCTCGACGTGCAGCCAGTCGCGGACGTTGCGCCCGTCCCCGTAGAGCGGCACCTTCCGCCCGTCGAGGAGGTTGGTGACGAAGAGCGGAATCACTTTTTCGGGGAACTGGTGCGGGCCGTAGTTGTTGGAGCAGCGGGTGATCCGCACGTCCATGCCGTGGGTGCGGTGGTAGGCCAGGGCGAGCAGGTCGGAGGACGCCTTGCTCGCCGAGTAGGGCGAGTTGGGGGCCAGCGGGTGGCTCTCGGGCCAGGAGCCGGACTCGATGGAGCCGTACACCTCGTCGGTGGAGATGTGCACGAAGGGGCCGACGCCGTGGCGCAGCGCGGCGTCCAGCAGGGTCTGGGTGCCGACGACGTTGGTGAGCACGAAGTCCGCCGCGCCGTCGATGGACCGGTCGACGTGCGACTCGGCGGCGAAGTGGACGATCTGGTCGGCGGCGCCCGTCAGCTTGTCCACCAGTTCGGCGTCCCGGATGTCGCCCTGGACGAACTCCAGCCGCGGGTGGTCCAGCGGCAGGTTGTCGAGGGTCCCCGCGTAGGTGAGCTTGTCCAGCACGGTGACGCGGACGTCCGCCGTGGACTCCGCGGCGAGCAGGCCCCGGACGTAGGTGGAGCCGATGAAGCCGGCGGCCCCGGTGACGAGGAGGTTCGTGGAGGTCATGGCTGGATTCGCACCTTGCTGTGGTCGCCGAGAACGAGACGGTGGGCGCTGGGGACGCCGGGCGCGGTCTGGGTGGTCACCTCGGCGTGGCGGCCGATGAGGGAGGACTCGATCCGTCCGACGCCGCGGATGGCGGCGTCGCGCAGCACGATGGAGAACTCCAACTCGCTGTCGCTGACGGTGCAGTTCTCGCCCACCGACGTGAACGGCCCGATGTAGGAGTCGCTGACCCGGGTGCCGGCGCCGATGATCGCGGGCCCGACGATCCGCGAGCGGGTCACCCGCGCGCCGGGCTCGACGACGACGCGTCCGACCGTCTCGCTCTCCGCGTCGACCTCGCCGTCGTTGCGGGACTCCAGCGACTCGAGGACCATGCGGTTGACCTCGAGCATGTCGACGACGTTGCCGGTGTCCTTCCAGTAGCCCTGGATGACGGTGGACCGCACCGCGGCCCGGTCGTCGATCAGCCGCTGGATGGCGTGGGTGATCTCCAGCTCCCCGCGCCAGGACGGCTCGATGGCACGGACGGCCTCGTGGATCCGCGAGGTGAAGAGGTAGACGCCGACCAGCGCCAGATCGCTCTGCGGCCGTTCCGGCTTCTCCTCGAGGGCCACCACCTGCCCTTCCGCGTCGAGCACGGCGACGCCGAAGGCGCGGGGGTCGGGCACCTTGGTGAGCAGGATCTGCGCGTCGGGGCGGCTGGCGCGGAAGTCCTCGACGATGTCGTCGATGCCGCCGACGATGAAGTTGTCGCCGAGGTACATGACGAAGTCGTCGTCGCCGAGGAAGTCCCGGGCGATCAGCACCGCGTGGGCCAGCCCCAGGGGCTTCTCCTGCGGGATGTACGTGACGCTGAGGCCGAACTGCGAGCCGTCCCCGACGGCAGCGCGGATCTCGTCGGCGGTGTCTCCGACGATGATTCCGACCTCGGTTATGCCGGCATCGGCGATGGACTCCAATCCGTAGAACAGCACGGGCTTGTTGGCCACCGGCACGAGCTGCTTCGCCGACGTGTGCGTGATCGGCCGCAGTCGTGTGCCGGCTCCACCTGACAGGACGAGAGCCTTCATCTGTCCCACACTAGCCGCGACTTCGCCCGTCAGGGAGCAGACCGCGGGATGCGGCGATCATTTCCCGCTTCCGCGTGACGCACCGGGCCGGCCGGCCCCCGTCCGGGCCCCTGACCTGCCCGTGACCCCTCCCCTGACCGGCCCCGGAGCGACCGGCGGGAGGCCGTCGCGCCTGCCCGGGATTTTTCTTCCGCCGCCGTACAACCTTCCCGGCCGTTCGGTGGTCGATGGTCGTGTGCGGTGGCTTTCCCGCACTCCGCCACCATCACCGGTCTACGGCTTCGACACGTCCTGTTGACGATGTCAACACCAAATGGCAGTGGCGGATATCTACACGGTCGTGTAGCGTTCTGCACACGGCGCACCGCTTCGTCGGGGGGACGAACCGGTGCGTCTCGGGGGGACCCGAGAGATCCCGGGGGGAATCCGGGGGGATGAGGGATCAGGGGCCGACCGGTCCCGGCGTGACCTGGGGGGGACACGCCGGGGCCCGGCTCGGAACGCCCGTACCGGCCGCGTCTCGCCCATGAGGCGAGTGACGCCCACCTTCGACGCCGTTCTCGGCGACCTCGACGACCTCGACGAACGTTGTCTCCCGTCTGCGACCTGCCCGCGCCGACCGCGCTCGAGCGCCGGAGCGGCACCGCCGGCTGCACGGGACCTTGTTCACCACGGGGGAATCCGGTCGAGGAGGGGTTCGGCCCAGGTGGTGAGTTGCAGGGCGGGGCGTGAGGCGGTCCGGGTGTCGCCGGCGGCGAGTTCCGCGACGGCCCGGCCACCGTGCGGGGCGGGCAGCAGCACCGCACGGGTCCGTCCGCGCAGGCCGACGCGGAGCAGGTAGCGCAGTCCCTCGATGTCGACGAGGCCGCACTCCCCCGCCGGCCAGTCGACCGGCTCGTCGACCTGGTCGACCTCCCATCCGGCGCGGCGGGCGGCTTCCATCCACGCCCCCAGCGTCTGGACGCGGTCGCGCGCCACGGACTCGCTGGGGCGGGTGATGATCTGGATCGGGTCGGGCCTGTGGTCCATCGACTCCCCCTGCGGCGCGGGCTCCTGAGGCGCGTTCCGCCGTCCGCGGTCCGCCGCCTTCCCCTGCTCCTTCCCCGCCGGGGGCCGGACCCCGCCACCGCGGCCGCAGGGGGGGCGGGGCGCCGCCGGCCCGCCCGGGGGGCGTCGGACGCCGGGGGCGGGGCGCCGGACGCCCGGCGGGGCGCTCCCGCCGGGCCTCGCGCCAGACCCCGTGCCGAACCCCGCGTCAGGCCTCGCGGCCCGGGGCGAGCGCCCCGTTGCCCAGTCCCTCGCCCGCGAGTTCGCCGATCCGCCGCGTGAGGTCGGCGATCTCCCGCGCGCACTGCTCGAACTCCCGCAGGGTGCGGAACGCCGCCCCGTAGCGCCGCTGTTCCTCGATGTCCATCTGCGGTACCCGCGCACCCCGCCCGTCCGGGCGGAACGTGCCACTGAGCGAGGTGGACCGCCGCACGTTGGCGGACGACCGCAGGAAGCCGCGCAGATAGTCGGTGTCGAGCTGGTCGCTGACCGAGACGGGTTCCTCCCCGCCGTGGGCGACCAGACCCGCCCGGGCCAGCTCGGCGACGCTCACGGTGGAGTTCTCCAGCGAGCCGGGCCCCCGGCCCTCCGCCAGTTCCGGCAGCAGCCGCCCGAGCCGCGCCAGGCGTTCGTCGAGCTGCCGGCGCAGGTCCTCGTACTCGGCGGCGAAGTCCCGTCCGGTGTCCTCGACATGGCGCCCGGGGGTGAGGTCCACGGTGTCGTCGAGGAGGTCGATCAGCGCGACGTCCGCGACCTGCGCCGGTTCCGGTTCCAGCGGCCCGTCCGGGTCGTTGGCGGTGAGGTCGACCATCCGCACGGCGGTGGCGGCGTCCCCCGGGCCGGCCGGGCGGCGCAGCTGCCACAGGTGGACCGGCTGGGCGTGCGAGGCGGCGGTGCCGGGGGCGAGCGCGGTGACCTGGGTGAGGATGCCGCGCCGGACCAGCTCGGCGCGGATGCGGCGGCCCGCCTTGCGGTAGGCGACCGAGGCGGGCATCACCATCAGCACCCGGCCGCCGGGGGCGGTGTGGGCGTAGGCGTGCTGGAGCCAGGCGAGTTCGCTCTCCGCCCGCGACGGGGTTCCGAGTTCCCAGCGGCGGTCCAGGAGGAGTTGTTCGCGGCCCCAGTCACTGTCGCCGACCGGCGGGTCGCAGACCACCAGGTCGGCCTTGAGGTCCGGCAGGCGGTCCTCGCGCAGCGAGTCGCCCACGACGATCTCGACCCCGGCGCGGCCGGTGAGGTCCGAGCGCAGCTGGGCGAAGCGGGCGCTGTCGGGGTCCAGCTCCTGCCCGAGGCGTCGCGGCCCTCGCTCGGGGCCGACTCTCAGCAGGAGGGTCCCGGTGCCGCAGGCCGGGTCGAAGATCACGGCGTCCCCGGCCACCGGTCCGGCGACGTGGCGCACGGCCCGCACCACGCGGGCGGTGGTGACCTGGTCGGAGGCGGCGCGGCGGACGGAGTCGGTGAACCGCTCGGCGAGGCCGGTGACGAGTTCGGCGGCGGATCCCCGCTCCAGGAGCCGCCCGACCAGCCGCACCACCTCGTCGGGCAGGGGCGTGGCGGCGTCCGGGTCGTCGACGTGGGCGGCGGTGTCGGCCAGCGCGGTGATCATGTCGTCGCCGTAGAGGCCGCGCAGCGTCTGCCAGAGCCGCACCTCCTCGGAGACGTCCTGGCCCTTGCGCTGCTTGTCCAGCCACGCCTGGATCTGGGCCAGGTCGAAGAGCGGGCTGTTGGGGCCACCACCGGCGGGTTCGGGGAAATCGTCGTACCGCCGTCGCCAGTTGGAGACGGCGGCGCGGGTGACGCCCGCCAGCCGGGCGATCTCCGAGCCGGTCACCAAAGCCGCCGCCGCCTGGTTCCCAGCGCTGTCAGTCATGCGGCCCACCGTACACAGGGCTGGGGGAAGTGTTCAACGACGCGGCTGTTGACATCGTTCACGGTGATTGCTCCGGCCGGGTGAAGTGCTCGGGAAGGCCGGATTCGGACGTTTGACCTCGGCGCATCCGGTGAGGCGCTCGCCCATGTCAACGGCGACATCCACCGCGCACCGGCCGGCGTCCACCCCGTCCTGCGAACCGCCCGACACGCGTGACGCGTTCTTCGACAACGCCAAGTACCTGGCGATCGTCCTGGTGGCGGTCGGCCACATCTGGGAGCCGCTGCGGGAGGGCGACCGCGGGCTCCTGGCCCTCTACTTCTTCGTCTACGCCTTCCACATGCCGGCGTTCATCGTTGTCTCCGGCTACTTCTCCCGGTCCTTCGACGCCTCGCCGGGCCGTGTCCGGCGGCTGGTGACCGGCTTCGTCGTCCCCTACGTCGTCTTCGAGACGGCGTACGCGCTCTTCACCCGCTGGTCCGACGACGACCCGCAGCGGCCGGTGACCCTGCTGGACCCGACCTATGTGACCTGGTTCCTGGCGGCGCTGTTCGTCTGGCGGCTGACCGCCCCGCTGTGGAGGGCGCTGCGGTGGCCGCTGCCGGTGGCGCTGGGGGTGGCCGCGCTGGCCGGCGTCTCGCCGTCGATCGGCGAGGACCTCGACCTGCAGCGGGTGCTGCAGTTCCTGCCGTGCTTCGTGCTGGGGCTCTGTCTGCGCCCGGAGCACTTCCGCCTGGTGCGGCACCGCCTGGTGCGCCTGCTGTCCGTACCGGTGGCGTCGGCGGGGCTGGTCGTGGCGTACTGGGCGGTGCCCCGGATCGACCAGGGCTGGCTCTACCGCAGCAGCGCGGCGCAGCAGTTGGGCATGGCCTGGTGGGCCGGGCCGGTGATGACGCTGCTGCTGTTCGGCGTCTCGCTGGCCCTGGTGGTGTGCTTCCTCGCCTGGGTGCCGGCCCGCCGGACCTGGTTCACCGCCCTCGGCGCGGGCACCCTGTACGGCTATCTGCTGCACGGCTTCTTCATGAAGTTCCTCGCCCACACCGGCTTCTACGACCTGCTGCGGCCCTACGGCCGCCCCGGCCTGCTCGCGGTGACGCTCCTGGGCGCCGTGGTGGTGACCGCGCTGTGCACGGCGCCCGTGCGGCGGCTGTTCCGGCCGGTGGTGGAGCCGCGGGTGGAGTGGGTGTTCCGGAAGCAGGGGCGCGGGGCGCCGCGGGGGCAGTGAACACCCCGCCCCCCACCCGCACCCGGCGCGGCCTAGGGGCGGGGCGCGGGTCAGGCGGTGGGCGCCTCGGCGACGACCGCCCAGGTCCGGTGCGGGATGTGCAGCAGGTCGCCGGGGAAGCGGTCCCGCAGGACGGCCGTGAGCTCCTCGGAGAAGACCCGCACCTCCTCCTCCGGGAGGCTGGCGCCCACACCGGCGCTGGCCCGGATCCGGCCCACCCAGTCCTGCGGGGTGTAGGGCACGTCGAGGTCGAAGGAGAACGTCCCGATGCCGCGGAACCCGGCTGTCGCCAGGTCGGTCGGCCAGCGCGGGTACAGGCCGGTGCCGCCGGCCATGGACCAGGCCGGGTTGTGGGCGAGGATCAGTTCCTCCGTCGCGGCGACCACGTTGCCCGGCAGCGGCAGCCAGTCGAAGTGGGCGATCACCGCCCGGCCGCCGGGGCGCAGCAGCCGCCGGACCTCGGCGGCGGCCCGCGGGCCGTCGAACCAGTGCCAGCACTGGCCGGCCGTGACGATGTCGAAGGCGGCGTCGGGCAGGCCGGAGTCCTCGGCGGTGCCGACCCGGTACTCGACGGTGACGCCCGCCTCGGCGTCCAGCCGGCGGGCCTGCTCGAGGAGGGGCGCCGCCGGGTCGACGCCGGTGACCCGGCCGCCGGCCAGGGCGAGGAGCCGGGCGAGGCTGCCGGTGCCGGTGCCGATGTCCAGGACGTCGCGGCCGTCCGCCTCGACGCCCTCGCGCTCCAGGCGGGTGATCAGCTCGGGCGGGAACCCGGCGCGGTGGCGCCGGTAGTCCTCCGCGGTGAGTCCGAAGTCCGGGCTGCTGCGGTCGCCGCGTTCCATGACTGCTCCCTTGCTCAGCGAAGGTCCTCGCACAAGATCGTCCGCCGATCCTCGCCCAGGACGGGCGCCGCGGGACAGGACGGCTCGTGGAGAGTTGGATCACAGAGCGGCTGCAACCCGCGCACCGGTCGTGGTGCGATGGCGGGCATGGACGCCACCACACTGCTGCGCGAGACGCTGGAGCTGACCGAGCGGGGCACCGGGCGGGTGATCCTCGGCATCGCCGGGGCGCCGGGGGCCGGGAAGTCGACCCTGGCCGAGTACCTGGTCGCGGCCGCCGGGGAACGCCTGGGCCCGGGGAGCACGGCGTACGTCCCGATGGACGGCTTCCACCTCTCCAACGCCCAGTTGGAGCGGTTGGGCCTGACCGCCCGCAAGGGCTCGGAACCGAGCTTCGACGGCTGGGGGTACGCCGCGCTGCTCCGGAGGATCCGGGACCGGGACGACGGGCCGGTGTACGCCCCCGGCTACTCGCGCACCCTGCACGAGCCGGTGGCGGCGCTCCACGTGGTGGAGCCGTCGGCCCGGCTGGTGGTCACCGAGGGGAACTACCTCGCCGTTCCCGAGGGGCCCTGGCCGCGGGCCCGGGCGTGCCTGGACGCGTTGTGGTTCCTGGACGCCCCCGAGGCGCTGCGGGAGGAGCGGCTGCGCGCCCGCCACACGGCCACCGGTTCGGCTCCGGAGGTCGCCCGGTCCCGGGTGACGGGCAACGACCGGCCGAACGGGGAGCTGGTCGAGTCCACCCGGAACGCCTGCGACCGGGTGATCACGCTGGAGCGCCCGCCGGCCCCTCCGGGGTGACGGCGCCCGATGCGGCGGCGAGGGTGGCGCGGGGCGGCCCGCGGGGATCGGGTTCCCGCCGGCCGACCCGCGCGGGCCGCCGCGCGGTCAGCGGATGTCCCGCCACTGCGGGTCGGTGGCGATCTCCCGGAGCTCCGCGACGGTGAGCGCCGGCGTCTCGCGCGTCACGGCCGTGTCCTGGGCGCCGGAGTTGAAGGCGCTGATCACCACCCGCCTGCCGTCGGGCCGGATGGTGTCGACGGTCCACATGACCCCGCCCTCCACGCCCTTCTCGCCGGGTCCCTGGCGCTCGACGACCTTGGTGCCGTCGGGGAGGGTCTCGGCGTCGGCGCCGAAGAGCTGGTGCTCCACGTCCGACATGTCGGCCTGCACGTTGATCTGGACCAGGCTCGCGCCCCGGCCGTCGTCGAGCACCAGGAAGGCGTACTGGGTGTCCTGACCGCCCTGGTCGACGACCTCGACGTCGTCGGGGAGGAGGGAGACGAGGGTCTTGCGGATCGCCTTGCCGGACGGGTCGGCCGGCGGGGTGTCCGTGTCCTGCGACGGGGCCTGCTCCTCCCGCTCCTCCGACGCGGGACGGACCTCGGCGAGGGCTCGCCAGACGGGGGCGGTGGCCACCGTCCGCAACTGCTCGATGCTCAGCGGCGGTCGGGGCCTGGTGACCGGTGCGTCCTTCTGCGCCTCGGCGTTCCACTCACCGACCGAGACGTGGTGTCCCTGGGGGGTGACGAGGTCCGCCGCCCACCACCTGGTGTCCGCCCGGCCGTCCGGGTACTCGTACCCCTGGAACAGCATGAGCGTGGATCCGTCGGCGAGCTTCTCGGTCCGGCAGGCGTCGTGGCGGACCTGGGCCTTGTCGGGGCAGGTGGTCGTCTCCCGCGCCTGGGTGCTGCCCGGTTCGACGCGGTTGAGGCTGACGCCGACCGCACCGCCGCCCTCGCCGTCGTCGTACACGAGAGTGGCGTAGGGCGGCAGGGGGTGCCGCTCGCTGCCGGCGCCCTGCTCCTGGCTGGTCGTGCCTTCCGGGAGCAGGTCCTTGAGGGTGCGGATCATCTCCTCGGCGGTGACGCCGGCGCCGACGGTCCCGGCCGCCGGGGAGGAACCTGCCGGGGCGGAGCCGGACGAGGCGGCGCTCACGGGCCGCGGGTCGTCCGCTCCCCCGGTGCCCGGGAGGAGCAGCGCGCCGCTCACGCCGGCGCAGGCGACGGCGGCCGCCCCGGCCAGGACGGTGGCCCGGCGCCGGGCCAGGAGCCTGCGGCCGCGGGCCGCTCCGGCGGCGGCGAGGTCCCGGCCGGGCCCGAAGCCCGTCCCGGCGTCCTGGAGGGCGCGGGCGAACCGGTCCTCGAAGAGGTCGTCGTGTTCCTTGGACTCGTCTGCGGGCATGGCGGATCACCGTCTCCGTGCTGGTGGTGGGATGGGTGGGTCGTGCGGTGGGTCAGACGGCCGCGTACTCGTGCAGTTCCTCGCCGAGCAGGGCCCGCAGCCGGCCGAGGGCGCGGACGCAGCGGGTGCGCACGGCGGCCGAGCTGGTGTTCATCACGTCGGCGGTCTCCTGGACGCTCCGGTCCTCCCAGTAGCGCAGGACGATCACGCAGCGGTCCTTGGCCGGGAGCCGGGCCAGGGCGTCGACCAGGGCCAGCCGGGTGTCGGAGTCCACGCCGCGTGGTGCCGCGAGGTCCGGGAGGGCGTCGGTGGGCCGTTCGCCGCTCCTGCGCAGCCGCCGGTGGGTCAGGAACGTGCGGTGCAGCACCGTCTGGGCGTAGGCCGCCGGGTTGTCGGTGCGTGCGACGCGGCTCCAGCGGACGTACAGGCGGCCCAGTGCCTCCTGGACCAGGTCCTCGGCGAGGTGGGTGTCACCCCCTGTCAGGAGGCAGGCGGAGCGGTGGAGATGGCTCGCCCTCGCCGTGACGAACTCGGTGTACTCCTCCATCGCCCGACCGCTCCTCATCCGCGCCCCACCCTCTCCCGAACCTGTCTCACCTCCTTGACGCGGCACCGGCCCGCAGATGTTTCACCCCGCCGGAAAGTTCTCGGCGGCCGGCGCCGGTATCGTCGCGGCCCATGACCGGGAACCGCTACCGCTTCGTCGGGCCGGAGGAACTGCGGGCGTCGGTCCGCCCGGAGCGGCGGGGCAGGGCGATCCGGGGGCCCGGCGATCTGCGGGAGCCGGACGTCGGGGAGGTCTTCACCTACGTGGTGGACCTGCGGGGCCTGCTGCGGCTCGCGCCACGGCGCAGCGAGCACGTGGTGTGCGCGGGAGGGGAGCCGGTCCTGGCGGCCGGGGAGATCCGCTTCCGCGCGGACGGCGGGGGCGGCACGGACCGCCGGGGCGGCGGGGACGGCCCGGCGGTGGCGGGCGGCCGGGTGGTGGCGGAGGTGAGCAACCTGTCGACCGGGTACTGCCCGGACGTGACGTCCTGGCAGGCCGTGGCCGCCGCGCTGGACGCGGCGGGGATCGGGCGTCCTGAGGGGTTCACCGACCCGGTGGTGTTCCGGTGGTGTCCCTCCTGCCGGCAGGTCCAGATCGTGCGGGACGCGTACTTCGTGTGCGTCTTCTGCGACGGGGACCTGCCGGAGGAGTGGAACGCCGACCGGGCGGCGGGTCCTCAGTAGAGCTTGGCGACGGACGTGCGCGCGGTGTCGCGGAAGGCGGCGACGGGCGCGTCGGCGAACCGGCCCATCCGCCCCCACTGGACCACGGTCACCGTGCGGTCGTCGCGGCCCACCGAGAACAGGTGGATGTCCTGGGTGTACTCGGTGTTGACCTCGACCGCGTACAGCCGGGCGCCCTCCTGGACCTTGACCCGGCCGAGACGGGTCAACTCGGCCTCGGTGTGGGGGTACTCCGCCTCGGTGCGCCCGGCGCACTCCTCGACGGTCCGCCGGAGCAGTCCGGCCAGGGCCTTGGCGGAGGCGCGGTCCTTCTCGACGACCGTCACCTGGCGGGCTCCGGTGTCCAGGTCGGTCCAGAACTCCCGGTGCAGGGAGGTCGCCCCGGGCAGCGCCTGCCCGTAGCAGAACGGCACCGGGTCGGGCACTCCCGCCGTGACCTCGCCGCCGTACCAGTCGGACGAGGGGTGCGGCGGCAGGTCGGCGGGGGCGAGGAACCGCGGCGTCGAGGCCGTGGACGCGGCGGTGGCGGTGGTGGCGGGAAGGATCAGGGCGAGCGCCGTGGCGGCGATCACGGCGGTGGTGGTGCGGCGCATGCGGGTGCCTTCTCTCTGCGAGCAGGGCGTGCGGGTCCCGCGCCCGGGCGGCCGTGTCCCGTGGTGCCGACCGGCGGACGTCGTCCCCCTTCTTCCGGGTAGGACACGCGGGAACGGGCCTTGGTTGCGCCCGGACTTGTCACCCTTTCAGGTGATCGCCGCCCGGTTCCTCGAGCACCGCCCGGAGCCACCGGGCGGTCGCCGGCGGCTCGCCCTCCGCGATCGCGAGCCCGGGGTTCCCGGGCCACAGCCGCCCCCAGGCGGCGGCGCGGGTGAGGGCCGCCAGCCGCAGCGCGATGGTGAGTCCGCGCCGCAGGTCGCGCGGGGTGCGGCCGGGGCCGGTCCAGGCGTCCAGGTAGGCGTCGCGCAGCCTCGGCAGCTCCTCGTCGCCGTGGGCGCGCCGGAAGGTGCGGAAGGTGACCAGCAGGCTGCAGAACGGGTGGGTGACGGAGGAGTCGCCCCAGTCGAAGAAGGTGTACCGGCCGGCCTCGGGCCGCAGGATCTGCCCGCCGTGGAGGTCGGAGTGGTCGAGGGAGTCCCCCACGCCGAGCGCGGCCAGTTCGGCGGCGGCGCGGGCGATCTCCGGGCGGGCGGCCTCCAGGCGGGCGACCTCGGTGGGGGCCAGGTGGACCGCGTTCTCGGCGAGGAGCCGGTCGAGGAGCGCGGGCAGTTCGGCGGTCCGCGCGCCGGGCACCCCGAGCGCGGTCAGCCGGCCGGTGCGGTCGAGGAGGGTCCGCTGGACCTCGGCGTAGCGGGGCAGAAGCTCTTCCCAGGCGCGCGCCGCCTCCCGCGGTGCGGCCCCGGCCAGGGCGTCGCGCAGGACGGGCCCGCCGTCGGGGAGCAGGGACCACCCGCGGTCCGCGTCGACGGCGAGCGGGCGCAGGACGTGCTCCGGCGCCAGGCGGGCCAGTTCCTCGCCGAGGCCCGCCTCGAAGGCGCTCGCCGGCGGGTTGGCCTTGAACCAGACGTGCGCGCCGTCGTGGAGGGGGATCCGCACCAGGACGGACCAGGGGCGCAGCCGGACCGTGGGCCTGCCGCCGGGGCGCAGTCCGTGCGCCGTGAGGCCGCGGGCGGTGAACTCCTCGACGGCGGTCCGCCAGGCGGCGTCACCCCAGGGGGTGACGGCGTCGGGCCAGTCGCCCGGGTCGACGGTCGCGTCGGTTGTCGTCGTCTGCCGCATCGGGCCATTCCAGCAGGGTGACCGTGCGTGCGACCAGCGAATTCGCGCCCCGGCGGCAGCGCCGGGGGTGGGACGGCCGTCCGGGCCGCCCGGGGGCGGGGCCGTTCGTGCGGAGTGTTGGTCCGGGAATGCGAGGGATGTCTGAGCCTACTCTGCAGCGTTCGTATCGGCTGATCATCGGACGCCGCGGGGCGGCAGCCCCGCAGGCAGGCGGTCCGGGGCAGGAGCGTGGCGCATGAGGTGCGAGGTTCGGGCGATCACCCGCGAGGAGCATCTGGACTTCGTCCGGGAGCGGCCGTCGGTGAGCCATCTGCAGGTCCCGGCCTGGGGCGACGTCAAGGAGGACTGGCGGCCGCACTCGCTGGGCTGGTTCGGTCCGGACGGGCGGATGGTGGGGGCGGGGCTGGCGCTGCTGCGGCCGATGCCGGGGATCGGGCGCTCCCTGGCGTACCTGCCGGAGGGCCCGGTCGTGGACTGGGACGACGAGGAGCTGGCCGAGGGCCGGCTGCGGCCGATGCTGGACCACCTGAAGGGGCTGGGCGCGTTCACCGTCCGGATGGGCCCGCCGGTGGTCTCGCGGCGGTGGAGCGCGGAGCGGGTCAAGGAGGCGATCCAGGATCCGGCGGCGCACCGCCTGGCGGACGCGGAGCCGAGCGCGCGGGAGGAGCGGGCCGGGGCGGTCGCCGAGCGGTTGCGGCAGGCCGGCTGGCGCCCGGCGGGCGAGGGCGGCGCGGGCGGCTTCGCCCTCGGCCAGCCCCGCCACGTGTTCCAGCTGCCGCTGGCCGGGCGGTCATTGGAACAGGTCCACGCCGGGCTGAACCAGCAGTGGCGGCGCAACGTCAAGAAGGCGGAGAAGGCCGGGGTCAAGGTCGTCGAGGGCGACGGCGAGGACCTGGGCACCTTCCACGAGCTCTACCTCGAGACGGCGGAGCGCGACGGTTTCACCCCGCGCCCCCTGGACTACTTCCGCCGGATGTGGGACGCGCTGCGCGCGGAGGAGCCGGGCCGGATGCGCCTCTACCTGGCCTCCCACGACGGCGAGACGCTGGCGGCCGCCACCATGCTCACGGTCGGCGAGCACGTCTGGTACTCCTACGGCGCCTCCACCGCGCGCCGTCGCGAGGTGCAGCCGAGCAACGCCCTGCAGTGGCGCATGATCTCGGACGCCCACGAACGCGGGGCAGCCGTCTACGACCTGCGCGGGATCACGGACACCCTGCGGGAGGACGACCCGCTGCTCGGCCTGCTCCGCTTCAAGGTCGGCACCGGCGGCGAGGCGGTGGAGTACCTGGGCGAGTGGGACTACCCGATCAGCAGGCCGCTCCACAAGGCATTTGAGGTGTACCTGGCTACTCGGCGCCGGGAAGGGTGAACGGCAGGTAAACAGCCGCCCCCTCGCGGGCCCTCCGAACCCCGCGTCCATGGTCAACTTGATGTGACAAGTAGGCGATTGCCGGAAATCGCTGATCAACCTCTCCTCACGATTCGGTCACCTCCAGGCAAGTCGAGACACACAACGTCCCTATAGTGTCCCGGAGTTACCGCCCTGCTGCGCTCCGGCCTGCCGAGGAGTAAGACGATGACCCTGTCCCGAGTCCGCTCGGTCGCGTTCGTCTGCGCGCTGACGAGCGGGGCGCTCGCCGGCGCCACGGCCTTCGTGGCCCCGGCGGACAGCTCGGAGGCGCTGCTGTGGAGCGTCGGAGGCGGTGGCGCCCTGGTGACGCTCACCGCCGGGCTGGCCGCCTGGTTCCGGTCCCGTGAGCTGCGCGCGGTGGAGCGGTACGCCGAACTCGAGGCGGACGCCGTGCGGTTCGCCGACACCACGCTCCCCGCGGCACTCGCCCGGGTGGCCGAGGGCGCCACCGCGGAGCGGGTGCTGGCCGAGTTCACCGCCACCGGCGGGCAGGCCGGGCTCGCGCCCGTCCGGCCCGAGCACCTGCGGGCGCTCCAGGGGGCGGTCCGCGCCCTGAGCCGCAGCGAGGCCCGTCGGGCCGCCGCCCTGGCCGCCTGCGCCAACGCGGCCGGGCGGATGCAGGCCATCTCCACCTCCACCCTCGCCGAGCTGCGCGAGATGGAGGAACGCCACCACGACGGCGACGTCCTGGCCGATCTGCTGCACGTCGACCACCGCACCGCGCAGGCCGGCCGGCTGGCCGACTCCATCGCGGTGCTCAGCGGCGCCCGCTCGGGCCGCCGCTGGGCGCGGCCCATCGCGGTGGAGTCGGTGCTCCGCGGCGCCATGGGCCGGATCGCCGGTTACCGGCGGGTGCGGATGCGGGCCGTGCCGCCGACCCTGGCGGTGGCCGGCCACGCGGCCGAGGGCGTGATGCACGTCCTGGCCGAACTCCTGGACAACGCCTGCAACTTCAGTCCGCCCAGCACCGAGGTGCACACCTACGTCAGCGAGGTTCCGGCCGGTCTGCTGATCACCGTCGAGGACAGCGGGCTGACCATGAGCGAGTCGGCGCTGCGCCGGGCGGAGCAGGCGGTCTCCGGGCGGACGCCGGACCTGTCGTCGCTCACCGGCACGCGCCTCGGCCTGGCGGTGGTCGGCCACCTGGCGCGCAAGCACGACCTCAAGGTGTCGTTCCGCCCCTCCGCCACGGAGGGCACGGCGGCCCTGGTGCTGATCCCCCGTCACCTGGTCTCCCGCATCGAGGAGCCCGCCCCGGCCGTGGCGGACGCCGACGCGGCCACCGAGGCGGCCGGCCGGACCGCCGACGCCTCGGGCCGGCCGCCCCTCGCGCGCCGCACCTCGGGCGCGATCCCCAGCCAGCGCACCCCCGCGACCTCCCAGGCCGGCGCCGACGCGCTCCCCCGGCGCGGGACGGCCGCCTCCTCACCGGCCGCCGCCGGGTCCGCAGAGGCCACCGGGACCGCAGGCGCCACCGGGACCGCCGGAGCCGCCGGGGCCGCGCTGCCCAGGCGCCGTCGCGGCCAGACCTTCGCCGCGGCCCACCCCGAGGGCCTGCCGGGCTCGCACGGCGCCGCGGGCGACGGCGGCGCCCGGCCGGCCGCCCTCCCCCGACCGGCCGCGCACGGTGCGCGGTTCCACGCCTTCCGGACGGCCGTGACCGGCCAGGCCGGCACCGCGGACGCAGCCCCCCGCGCGTCCGACTCGGCGACCGCCGAGGAGAAGCAGCCCCGTGAAGCCCCCGCAGGCGCCGACACCCGAGGAACCGACTGATGACCCACGACCACAGCCGCATCGCCGAGCTCACCTGGCTCCTGGAAGGGCTGCTGGAACGCACCCCCGGAGCACGCCACGCCCTGGTGCTCTCCCGGGACGGCCTGAAGCTGTGCCACTCCCCCGAGCTGACCGTCGACCAGGCCGACCAGCTGGCCGCCATCTCCGCGGGCATCCAGTCGCTCGCCCAGGGCGCCTCGGCGGAGTTCGGTAACGGTGACGGCGGTGTGCGGCAGTCCATGACCGAGTTCCACGGCGGGCTGCTGTTCATCGTCGAGGCCGGGGCGGGCGCCCACATCGCGGTCGTCGCCGAGGAGACCGCGGACCCGGGGCTGGTCGGGCACACCATGCAGGAGCTGATCGAGCAGCTCGGCGAGCACCTGAGCTCGCCGCCCCGGGAGGGCTCCGAGACGGCCGTCCAGGCCGCCACGTCGTGAACCGTCCCGGGCCCGACGACCGGCCGGACCGGCTGTACACCCTGACCTCGGGGCGCAGCCGGCCCTCCCGGGAGGACCTGGACCTGGTGACGCTGATCGTCGCCGAGAGCGGACCGGCGGCCGGCCTGTCCTCGGAGCTCTCGGAGATCCTGCGTCTGTGCGTCCACCCCACCTCGGTGGTCGAGATCTCCGCCGAGCTCGGCCTGCCCGTGTCCATCACGAAGATCCTCGTCTCGGACCTTCTGGACGCGGGCCGGGTCACCGCCCGTCACCCGCGGTACACCGCCTCCGGCCGCCCGGAGCTGGACCCCGCCACACTGGAGAAGGTGCTCGTTGGACTCCGCGCTCTCTGAACCCCGGCCCGTGCCCGACGAGCCGCGCGCTCCGCTCGGCGACCGGGCCAGCAACGGCCTGAAGATCGTGGTCGTCGGCGGCTTCGGCGTCGGCAAGACGACCATGGTCCGTTCGGTCAGCGAGATCCGTCCCCTCAACACCGAGGAGACGATGACGCGGGCCGGCGTCCCCACCGACGACACGCGCCATGTGCCGGACAAGACCGGAACGACGGTCGCCTTCGACTTCGGGCGGATCACGCTCGACGAGGAGACCGTGCTCTACCTGTTCGGCGCGCCCGGCCAGGAACGGTTCTGGTTCCTGTGGGACCGCCTGTTCGCCGGGACCATCGGCGCGGTGGTGCTGGTCGACGACCGCCGTCTCGACGAGTCGTGGTACGCCATCGACCGGCTGGAGCACCACGGCACGCCGTTCGTGGTGGCCCGCAACGACTTCGGGGGTCCTCCGCACAGCCTCGAGGAGATCCGGGACGCGCTCGACCTGGACCCGGGCATCCCCCTGGTCGACTGCGACGCCCGGTCCCGGGAGTCCAGCAAACAGGTCCTGCTGACGCTGGCCGAGCACCTGCAGACCCTTCATGGGGCCCGCGCGACGGCCCCCGCCCTGTGAGGACCGGATGAACACCCCTGCCCAGACCTCAGCGCACGGCGGCCTCTGCCCCGTGAACCTGCTGGCGGACGAGCGTTTCCACACCGCGCCGCACGACCAGTACCGGGACCTGAGGGCCCGGTTCGGCCCGGTGGTGCCGGTGGAGTTCGCCGGCTTCCCGGCGTGGCTGGTCATCGGCTACCGGGAGCTGCACCAGGTCACCAGCGACCCGGAGCTCTTCCCCCGGGACGCCGGCCTCTGGAACCAGTGGCCGAACGTGCCGGCGGACTGGCCGCTGCGGCCCATGCTGGGCGAGCGTGTGCCCTGCGTGTACTTCACGGTGGGCGAGGAGCACCGTCGTCACACCCGGCTGGTGAACGCGGTGCTCGAGCAGACCGACGCCTTCGAACTCCGCCGCGAGGTGGAGGAGCTGGCGGACCGGCTGATCGACGCCTTCTGCGGGCGCGGACAGGCGGACCTGGTGGAGGAGTTCGCCATGGCGCTGCCCATCCTGACGCTGGCCCGGCTGTGCGGCTTCGCGGACGAGGACGGCCCGCGCATCGCGCGGATCATCCAGCGGCTCTCCGACGCCGGTCCGGACGCCCAGAAGGCGAACGACGAGTACGGCGAGTGCATGCGGGAGCTGCTGCACTCCAAGCGGGAGCGGCCGGGGCCGGACGTCGCCTCCCGGATGCTCGCCCACGACAGCGGCGAGGACGCGCCGTTCACCGAGGAGGAGATGGTCTGGGACCTGCGGGCCGTGGTGGCCGCCGGTTACCTCCAGACGACGGACTGGATCGGCAACTCCATCCGGCTGATGCTCACCGACGTCCGCTTCGCGACGGCGCTGGGCGGCGCCCGGCACAGCATCGCCCAGGCCATGAACGAGGTGCTCTGGGAGGACACCCCCTCGCAGATGCTGCCCAACCGGTGGGCCGCCCGCGACACCACGCTGGGCGGACGCGTGCTGCGGGCGGGCGACCTGATCCTGCTCGGGTACGGCGGCGCCAACCTGGACCCGCACGTGCGCCAGGACCTGTCGGCCGACCGGAACGTGGTGGCGTCCGGCAACAGCGCCCATCTCTCCTTCAGCCACGGCGAGTACCGCTGTCCCTTCCCCGCCCAGGAGATCGCCGAGATCATCGCGCGGACCGGTATCGAGGTGCTCCTCGACCGGCTGCCCGACCTGGAACTGACGGTCCCCGCCGAGTCCCTGGAGCGCCGGCCCTCGCCCTTCATGCGGGGCTTCACGTCGCTGCCAGTGCGTTTCACCGCCGTTCGGACCGTTGGAGACCACCGATGAAGTGCCCTTACACCGGCGCCACGACGACCGTCGACCCCATCGTCATCGACCCCATGGTGCGGGACCTGGCCGGCGAGACCGCCCGCCTGATCGCGTCCGGCCCCGTCGTGCCGATCGACCTGCTGGGCGTGCCCGCCTGGTCGGTGACCCGGCACGCCGTGGCCCGGGAGCTGCTGCTCGACCCCCGCCTCGTCAAGGACCTGAACCAGTGGCGGTTGTGGCGGGAGGGCGTCGTCACCCGGGAGTGGCCCCTGATCACCATGATCGACGCGGGCCGCTCGATGTTCACCGTGGACGGCGCCGACCACCGGCGGCTGCGCGGCAAGACCGCGCAGGCGCTGACACCCAGACGCATCGAGGCGATACGCGACGACATCGCCGCCTTCACCCGCACGCTGCTGGACGCCATGGAGGAGGCGGGCCGTGACGGCTCGCCCGTCGACATGAAGGCGGTCTTCGCCCAGCCGCTGCCGATGCGGGTGGTGTGCCTGCTGCTGGACGTGCCGGAGGAGAGCCAGCCGTGGCTCGCCGACGGCTACAAGCGGTTCTTCTCCATGCTCACCCCGCACGAGGAGCGGCTGGAGATCCTGGAGACCTTCGACCGGTGGTACCTCGACCTCATCCGGGAGCGGAAGGCGAACCCGGGCGACGACCTGCTCAGTGCGCTGATCCACAGCGAGGAGGGCGGCGAGCCGCTCGGCGAGGACGAGGTGCTCGGCAACCTCAAGGCCCTGGTGGCCGCGGGGCACGAGACCACCATCGACCTGATCACCAGCGCGGCCCGCGCCCTGCTGAACCACCCGGACCAGCTCGAACTGGTGCTGAACGGGAAGGTCTCGTGGGAGGCGGTGATCGAGGAGACCCTGCGCTGGGACCCGGCCAACACCCACCTGTTGATGCGCTTCCCGACGGAGGACCTGACCGTCGGCGACACGGTGATCCCGAAGGGCGACGGGGTGGTCATGTCGTACCGGGCCATCAACCGGGACCCCGAGCAGCACGGCGCGGACGCGGACAGCTTCGACGTCACCCGCGAACTGCCGATCCGTCACATGGCCTTCGGGCACGGCCCGCACATCTGCCCCGGCGCCGCCCTCTCCCGGCTGGAGGCGGCCATCGCCCTGCCGGCGCTGTTCGAGCGCTTCCCGCGGATGCGGATGGCCGTGGCGGACGAGGAGATCCAGAACCTGCCGGTGATGACGCAGAACGACCTCACCGCGTTCCCGGTGTTCCTGGGCTGACGTCCCGGCCGGCCCGTCCCCGGAGCCCCCGGCCCCTGGCGTCCTCGCCGCCGGGGGCCGGGGGCCCGGCGTCCTCGCCGCCGGCCGGGGCTCCGGCGCGTCCGGGTCAGGCGCGGTTCGCGGCCAGGTGGCCGAAGCGGTGGGCGACGGTGCGCCAGACCTCCGCGGCGGCCGGCTCGTCGCGCCGGGCGCGCTCCAGCAATTCTCCCCGGTCGAAGCCGTTGCGGGCCAGCCGGTCGGGGTTCCAGTGGGCGATCCGCCCGGCGGCGACCTCCGGGTGGAACTGGACGCCCCAGGCGGTGGACCCGACCCGGAACGCCTGGTGGGGGCAGGTCGTGGAGCGGGCCAGCCAGGCGGCGTCGGGCGGCAGCACGGTGATGGCGTCCACGTGGTGCTCGATGGCGGTGACCTGTTCGGGCAGGCCGTGGAAGAGCGGGTCGTCGGCGACGGCGGGCAGCAGGGTGAGCGGTGTGCTGCCCGCCTCGGGGGTGCCGTGCTCGGCGCGCACCTCCCCGCCCGCCACCTGGGCCAGGAGCTGGCCGCCCAGGCAGATGCCGAAGTAGGGCAGGCCGCTGCCCAGCGCCTCGCGGGCGAGGGCGCGCGCGGCGGGGAGCCAGGGGGCGCGTATGTCGTCGTCGGGCATGAGGGGGCCGCCGAGTACGACCAGCGCGGCGTACCGGCCGGCCAGGCCGTCGGGCAGCGCGGCGCCGGTGTGGGCCTCCACCACCTCGCAGTCGAGGCCGGTCTCCCCCAGCCAGTCCTGCCAGCGGCCGGGGCCGCCACCGGGGAAGTTCTGGACGACGAGGGCGGTCGGTCGGGGCATGACGGGTCCTTTCGGGGGAGGGAAGGTGGGCCGGTTCCGGCGTCCATGATCCCTGCCCGTGACGGGGGTCCGGTCGGCGGCGTGCTGCGCGTAGGCTCGGGCCCGGTCCGGGAAGGGACTGGAAGGGCCGGGAAGGGCCAGGAAGGGAGCAGGGGTTGGAGACGCGTACCGGCCGTCCTCGGGCGACGTCCCGCGCGGCGCTGGAGCGGGTCGGCTTCCGGCTGTTCGCGGAGCGGGGGTTCGAGGCGACCACCGTGGAGGACATCGCCGCGGCGGCCGGCATAGGCAGGCGCACGTTCTTCCGCTACTTCGCCTCCAAGAACGACCTGGTGTGGGGCGACTTCCCGGCCCAGCTGGAGCGGCTGCGCGAGCTGCTGGAGGCGGCGCCGCCCGGGACGCCGGTCCTCGACGCGCTGCGGGACGCGGTGGTGGCCTTCAACCGCTACGGCCCGTCGCCGGGCTGCTGGCCGCCGGGCCGCTGGCCGCGCTGGCCCGGCGGCCGGGTGTCGTCGGCCTGCCTCCCGGGGTCCTGGAGGACGACGCGGCACTGGACGCCTGGGTCCGCGACCGGCTCGGCACGGCGCAGCACACCTGCGGGACGGTGCCGATGGGGCCGCCGGACGCGTCCGGGCGGGCGGCGGTGGACCAGTTCGGGCGGGTGCACGGCCTGCGCGGCCTGCGGGTCGCGGACACGTCGATCCTGACGCCGCTCCCCGGCGCGGGCCCGCCGCGACCGCCGTGCTGATCGGCGAGCGCCTGGCGCGGGCGATCGCCGACGGGGACCGGGGCGGCGGCACGCTTCTTCCCCCGCCCGGCGGCGGCTGCCAGGATGGCGGGGCCACCGGCGCGGGGTGGTGAGCCGAAGGGGGAACGCAGCATGTCCGAAACGGTTGCGGAGGAGCGGCGGCAGGAACGGCTCGTCGCGGCGTTGCGCGACGCCGGGGTCCGGTGGGGCGAGGTGACCGACTGCCGGATGCTGGGCGGCGGCACGTTCAGCTCCGTGTTCCGGGTCGGGACGGCGGACGGCGCCGGTCTGGTGGTGAAGCTGGCGCCGGCTCCCGACCGGCCCGTGCTGCGCCACGAACGCGGCATCCTCGCCACCGAGGCCTGGTACCTGCGGACGGCCCGTGAGCGGACGTCCGTCCCCGTGCCCACCGTGCTGGCGGTGACCCCGCCGGGCGGCCACGGCCTCGGCGACCACCTGGTGACCGCCGAATGCCCCGGCACTCCCTGGGCGGAGCTGCGCGACGACGTCGACGCCGACGGCCGGACGCGGCTGCGGGAGGAACTGGGACGCCACCTGGCCGGGTTGCACTCGATCACCGGTGCGGACGGGTTCGGGCTTCCGGCGCTCCCGTTCGGCCCGCTGCGGCCGGTCTGGCGTGACGCCTTCCTGGAGATGGTGGACGCGGTGCTCGACGACGCCGGCCGGTTCGCGGTCCCGCTGCCCCGGTCCGCGGACGAGATCCGGAAGATCCTCGGCGCGCGGAGCGACGTGCTCGACGAGGTGACGACTCCCCGGCTGGTCCACTGGGACCTGTGGGACGGCAACATCCTCGCCGAGCGCGGGCCGCGGGGGCCGCGCGTCACCGCGTTGATCGACGCGGAGCGCGCCTTCTGGGGCGACCCCGTCGCCGAGTTCGTGTCGCTGGGCCTCTTCCACGACGTCACCCGGGACGAGGCCTTCCTGAGCGGTTACCGCGCCGCCGGCGGGCCCGTGACGTTCGACGCCGCGGCCCGTCGGCGCCTCGCGCTCTACCGCGCCCACCTGTACCTGATCATGTGGGTGGAGGCCCGGCCCCGGAACTTCGACGCCGGGCATCTGGCCTGGCTGGAGCGGGACGTCTTCACGCCCCTCGGCCGGATGCTCGACGCCTGGTCCCGGGGCGAGGGCCCGGTGGAGCACCACTGGTCTAGGGAATGAGCACCAGGCGGATGGGGTTGCCCTGCTTCGCCTCGAGGCGCTCCACCGCCTGCGCCGCCTCGGCGAGCGGGAGCGTGCCGCTGACCGACCGGGAGAACTCCAGGCGTCCCAGTTCGCTGAGCCGGACCAGGTCCGCCACGTGGCGCGGCTCGGAGCCGTAGTGGCCCAGGATCTGCTTGCGCGCGTACTGGAACCGGCCGTCGTTCTCCACGGTGAGCGCGCCGCCGCTGATGCCGACCAGCACCAGCCGCCCGCCCACGCCCAGGGCCTTGAGCGCCTGGACCCGCACCGGGGCGACGCCCGCGAAGTCGATGGCGGCGTCCAGACCCAGGCCCTTGGTGGCGGCGGCGATCCTGGCGTCGAAGTCCGGGTCCCCCGGATCCAGCGCGAGGTCGGCGCCGAACTCCAGCGCCCGTTCGCGGGCCGCCTCGACCGGGTCGACGGCGACGATCGGCGCCGCGCCCATGAACCGCAGCAGCTGCACCCCGTGCACGCCGAGTCCGCCGACGCCCCAGACGCCGACGGACTCGCCGGCCTTGACGCGTCCGGTCCACTCGATGGCGCCCCAGGGGGTGGACACCGCGTCGGGGATGATCGCGGCCTGTTCGTCGGGCAGCATGTCGGGGATCGGCAGCAGTACCTCGGCGGGGGCGACGACGTACTCCGCCCAGCCGCCGTCGTAGTCGACGCCCATCGTCCACACCACGTCACCGACGTGTTTGCCGGCGCCGACGATGACCCGGGTGCCGGGCTCGACGCCGACGACGCCCGCGCCGAGCTCGTCGACCTCGCCGGCCACCTCGTGCCCGAGGGTGACCTCGTCGCCCTGGAGCAGCATGGGGCGCAGCAGGCCCTCGATCAGGTGGACGTCGGACAGGCACACCCCCGCCGCGCGCACCCGCACGCGCACCTCACCGGGTCCCGGGTCGGGGACCGGGACCTCCTTGACGGCGAAGGTCTTGGTGGCGAAGTTCATCCGGCCCGCCAGCATGGTGCGGCTCATGACGTGCGTTCCTTCCCGTTCCCGGCCGTCGGGCACGTTGGGGCCGGGCCCTGGAGGACCTCGGCGGCACGGCCTGTTCGACGGCCTCGTCGACGTGCTCATGGAACCATGTGCCCCGCGGGGCGACCCGCATCGCCGCTCCGTCGCACGGGCCGCAGGCCGGGGCCGCGCGTGGGCCGCCTGTCGGGCCGCCCGCGCCGCGGCTGCGGCGGCCGCGGGGCGCCTGCGCCGTGGCTGCGGGGCGGCTGCGGCGGCTGCGGCGGTCAGTCCCGGGCGCAGTACAGGTAGAGGTGCGGCTCGGGTTCGCCGTCGGGGTGGGCCGGGGTGAAGAGCACGGAATGCTCCTCGACCACCCGGAGGCCCGCGCGCCGGGCCAGCTCAGCGAAGCCGTCCGCCGCGAAGCTGCTCACCCGCACGGGATGGCCCATGAAGGCGTGCGGCACGTCGTCCACGTCCACCGGCACGGTCGCCAGCACGGCCGCGCCGCCGGGCCGGACGGCGCGGGCCAGACGGCCCACCAGCTCCTCCTGCTCGTCGCGGGTCATCTGCAGCAGCGAGAAGTAGACCGTCACGGCGTCGAGCGACCCCTCGTCGAGCCGCAGTTCGCGGACGTCGGCGAGCGTGAAGCGGGCCGCGGGGACCTGCCGGGAGGCGAGTTCGACCATCACCGGCGAGACGTCGACCCCGAGGACGTCGTGTCCGGCGGCGGCGAGCACCTCGGCGGTGGGCCTGCCCGTGCCGCTGCCCACGTCGAGCACGCCGCTGCCCGGGGCGAGCCGCCCCAGCAGCCACTCCAGGGAGGCGTGGTGCGCCTCGGAGCCGGCGAATGCCTTCTCGTACTCGGCGCCCAGCGCGTCGAAGAGGGCCTCGGGGCGGGGGCGGGCGGTGCCGCCGTCGGCTTCGGTCATGGCGGCATCGTTCCACCGGGCGGGAGGGAGGACAATGGGGCCGTGCCCACCTTGCTGATCGTGCATCACACCCCCTCGCCGAGCTGCCAGGCCATGTTCGAGGCGGTCGTCTCCGGGGCGAGCGACCCGGAGATCGAGAACGTCCGCGTCGTCCGGCGGGCCGCTCTGGCGGCGACCGCCTCGGACGTCCTGGAGGCGGACGGCTACCTGCTCGGCACGCCGGCCAACCTCGGTTACATGTCCGGCGCCCTCAAGCACTTCTTCGACCAGATCTACTACCCGTGCCTGGACGCCACGCGCGGCCGCCCCTTCGGGTACTACCTGCACGGCAACAACGACGTGACCGGCGCGGCGCGCGCCGTCGAGTCCATCGCCACCGGGCTGGGCTGGAGGCGCGTCGCGGAACCGGTGACCGTGACCGGGGAGCCGGGCAAGGCCGGGGCCGAGGCGTGCTGGGAGCTGGGGGCGACGGTCGCGGCGGGGCTGATGGACTGACCCGGCCCCGGGCGGCCGGGGGCGGCCGGCCGGGATTCCCGCCGTCAGCACTTCTCGTCGGTGCGGACCACGCCGAACTGGTACACCACGCGTCCGTCCCCGCCGAGCCGGTGGGCCGTGCAGACCGTCCACAGTGCGGGGTCCTCCACCGGCCGGTCCGCGCCGGTGGCGTCCGTGAAGCGGACGTCGGTGTCCTGGCCGAGCTGCTCCATCACGCCCTGGGCGTTGCCGCCCTCCCAGTCGCCGGTCAGGTCCGCGAGGGTGCTCAGCGCCTCCGGCGGGGCGGCCGCCGCCGGGGATCCGGAGGCGGTGGTGCCGTCGGCCCCGGTGTCGGGCGTCGAGCCGCAGGCCGTCGCTCCCAGCAGGGCGAGGGCGAGCACGGCGACCGGGCGGGCGGTCCTGGAACGAATGACGGTCTGGCGCATGGTCCCTCTCGGAACGGGGCCGGTGACGGCCGAGGACGGGAACGCCGGCCCCGGACGACCGTGCCGACGGCCACCGGGGGCGGGAAGATCGAACCCTACGCCCGACGGGCCGGCCGCCCTCCGGCGGGTCCCCGGCGACGGTCACGCCAACTGCCGCACGGACATCAGCAGGTGACGGTGCGTCACCTCACGTGAGGCGTCGTCGTCCTCGGGAACGCCGCCCAGCAGGACGCGCTGCGCGGGTCCCAGCAGCTCGAAGCGGATCCGGTCGGCGGTGAAGGTCTGGAGCGCGTCGAGCAGGTACTGGGGGTTGAAGGCGACGGAGATCTCCGGCGCCCCGGTGAGGGTGGCCGGGATCCGCTGGGAGGCCACGTCGTCCTCGTAGCCGGCCTGCAGCAGCAGACGTCCGTCCGCCGAGAAGTCCAGGCGTATCGGACTGTTGGGCTCGGCGACGACACCGACCCGGCGGACCGCCTCGCCGAGCGGCTCGCGCTCCACCAGGGCCACCGAGGCGTCGTCGAGGACGAACAGCTTGTCGTAGCGCGGGAGCCGGCCGTCCAGCAGCCGCAGGGCGCTGCGCATCCCGGCCGCCTCGAAGGAGACCAGGCCGCTGCCGCCGCCCGCGTTCATCCCCACCCGCAGCGTCCCGGAGCGCGCGGCGGCCCGGGCGAGGTCGGTGAGCCGCCTTCCCGGCAGGACGGCCTCCAGGTCGTCGGCCGCCGCGTCGGGCTCGGGCTTCCACGGCAGGGAGCGCACGGCGTAGCGGTAGCGGTCCGACGCGCTGAGGGTGAGCCGGTCGCCGTGCACGCGGAGCTGGACGCCGGTGAGGACCGGCAGGCTGTCGTCCCGGCCGGCGGCGACCACCACCTGGCCGACCGCCGCCGCGAACCCGGCCGCGTCGACCTGGCCCCGTATCTCCGGGAGGGCGGGCAGCGCCGGGTACTCCTCCAGCGGCAGGGTGGAGAGGCCGAAGCGGGTGCCGCCGCCCTCCACGGTGAAGCGGGAGCCTTCCAGGGCGCAGGCGACCCTGCCCTCGGGCAGCACCTTGCAGATGTCCGCCAGACGGCGGCCGAGGACGAGCACGCGCCCCTCGGCGACCGTGTCGGCGGGGGCGTCGGTCTCGGCGAAGGCCTCGTGGTCGAAGCCGGAGACCCGGAGCCGTCCGGTGCGGGCGTCCAGCAGCAGGCCGCCGAGGACCGGCACCGTGGAGCGTGCCGGCAGCGACCGGGCCGCCCCGGCCACGGCCTCCGCCAGCGCGCTCCGCTCGATCGTGAACTCCATGGCGCCCATCCCCGTCGGGTCGTCGGTCAGGTGACGCCCTTCACGCTACGGACCACCACTGACAACGCCCGGTCCGCGAGTGCAGGCCCGGTTCGGCGGTCGGTGGCGCCCGGGCCCCGGGGCCGGGCGTGCAGTCAGCCGCCGGTCGCGGCCAGTTCCTCCTCCAGCCAGGTGCGGCCGCGGGTGCGCGGGGCGATGCGGGTGCCGCCGAGGAGGGCGGTGAGGCGGTCGGCCTCGGCGGCCACCGCCTCGCGGGCGTCGGCTCCGGCGTCCTCGAGGAAGCGGTGCACGACGCGGCCGTCCGGGTCGGTGGCCCAGCCGCCGACGACACGGCCGTTCCACCACACGGACGGCCCGATGTTGCCCGCCCGGTCGAAGAGCCGGGGGCCGTGCGGGCCGAGGAACCACTCGCGCCGCTGCCAGCCCATCGGCGTGGGGTCCAGGGCGGGCAGCAGGGCCGCCCAGGGCTCGGGTTCCGGCACGGGGTCCTGGTCGTCGGCGAGCAGCAGCCCCGGCGTGCCGTCGAGGTCGACCTCCACCCGGTCGAGCCCGGCCAGGGCCTTGCGGGTCCGGGTGCGGGTCCAGCCCGTCCACCACTGGAGGTCCTCCGCGGGCGCGGGCCCGAAGGACCGCAGCCACAGCCGGGCCAGTTCGGTCTCGGCGTCCGCGACGGGGAGGTCGGCGAGTCCCTGCGGGCACCAGCGCTCCAGCGGAGACCACCGGTACTGGTGGGAGGTCCACGACCCGCGGGGCCGCCCGCGCACCGCCCGGCCGTCGGCGGCCAGCAGGAGCAGCAGCCGGGCGGCGACGCTCGGCCGGGCCTGGTTGCGGCTCCCCCTGCCGAGGACCACCCGTTCGGCCAGGCGGGGGTCGTCGGAGGCGAGTTCGGTCGCGGTGGCCTCGCCCCGCTGCCGCAGCGATGCGAGCGCGGCCTCCTCGGCGCCGGCCAGCCACCGCCGCGCGCCGGGTTCCGTGCCGCCGCCGAGCCCGGAGTCGGCGAGGAGCGTGACCAGTTTTCGTCGTTCCCTGGCCGCGACCTCGCGGGAGCAGGCGGCCTGGAGGACGGCGGCCCGGTCGAGGGTGGTGACGAAGACGGTGCGGCGCATGGCCAGCAGCCGGATCAGGGTCCGGTCGTCGTAGAGCGCGCGCTCGACCTCGGCGACACCGCAGCCGGCGGTCCGCGCCCAGACGGAGAGGTGGACCGACGACGGGTCCGTGCCGTGCAGCGCGACCATGGCGCGGGCGGCCCCGGCCGGGTCCGCCGCCCGCTCCCCGGGGGCCAGCAGGTGCCGCCGGCCCAGCCGCGCCCGGCGCTGTTCCGCCGTGATCGCCCGCATCGGCGTCGACCCCTCCTCGCGGGCTCCGCCCGCCGTTCGTGTGACGCGACGGCCTGGCCGGGCGCGCGCGGGAAAAACGAAAGGCAAGGAGAGCGCTCTCCTTGCCGTGCTCAACTTATAGCGCACCGGGGGGCTTGCCACAAGCCCCCGCCAGGGCCGCAGAATCCGTGGTCCGATCACACCGCGGTGCACCGGGCACCACGGTTCCGGAGGTGTCTCGGTGAACGAGCGGTACGTGCTGGACCTACGCGCCGTCGACGCGGCGGACCTGTCGTCGGTCGGCGGCAAGGGCGCCCACCTGGGCGCGCTGTCGCGCGTCGAGGGGGTGACGGTGCCGGACGGCTTCTGCGTGACGACGGAAGCCTTCCGGCGCGTTCTGGCACAGGACCCGTCGATCGGGGAGCGGATCGACCTGCTCTCCCGGGCGCACCCGGACGACCGGGAGTCGGCCGGGGAGTCGGCCGCCGCCGTCCGCCGGGCGATCGGGCGGATCACCGTCCCGGACGACGTCGCGACGCGGATCACCGACGCGCTCGCCCGCTACGGCGAGGGGGCCGCGTACGCCGTGCGCTCCAGCGCGACCGCGGAGGACCTGCCGACGGCCTCCTTCGCCGGCCAGCAGGACACGTACCTGAACGTGGTGGGGCGGGCGGAGGTGCTCCGGCACGTCGTCCGGTGCTGGGCCTCGCTGTTCACCGAGCGCGCCGTGACCTACCGCCGCCGCCACGGCGTCGACGACCGCGAGGTGCGCATGGCGGTGGTGGTGCAGCGGATGGTCGAGCCGAGCGCCTCGGGCGTCCTGTTCACCGCCGACCCGGTCACCGGGAACCGGAGGGTCGCCACCGTGGACGCGGGTTTCGGCCTCGGTGAGGCGCTGGTCTCCGGCCTGGTGAACCCGGACGTCTACCAGGTGCGGGACGGCGAGGTCGTCTCCAGGACGGTCAACGCCAAGCACCGTGCCGTGCTCGCCCGGCCGGACGGCGGCACGCGGGACGTCGAGATCGCCCCGGAGCGGCAGCGGGTGCCGGCGCTGACCGACGAGCAGGTGGTGCGGCTGGTGGAGCTCGGACGCCGCGTGGAGGCGCACTTCGGCCGCCCCCAGGACATCGAATGGTGCCTGGTCGGCGACGACTTCGCGCTGGTGCAGAGCCGGCCGGTCACCACGCTCTTCCCGGTCCCGGAGGCCCCCGACGGGGAGAACCGCGTCTACGTCTCCGTCGGCCACGGGCAGATGATGACCGACGCCATGAAGACCCTGGGGCTCTCCCTGTGGCGGACGACCGCCCTGGTCCCGATGCACGAGGCCGGGGGGAGGCTCTTCGTCGACGTCACCCGGCGCCTGGCCTCGCCCGCGAGCCGTGCCGCGCTGCTGGACGCGATGAGGACGGGGGGTGACCCGCTGGTCGGGGACGCCCTGGAGACCCTGCTCGGGCGCGACGGCTTCGTCCCGTCGCTGCCGGACCCGGCGCCCGCGGATCCGGCGGCCGGTGGCCCGGCGGCCCCGCCTCCCCCGCTGGAGACCGATCCGGCGGTCGTCACCGAGCTGGTCCGGCGCAGCGAGGCCTCGCTGGCGGCCCTGGAGCGCGACCTCGCCACGCGGAGCGGTCCGGCCCTCTTCGACTTCCTGCGGGAGGCGTTCGAGGAGCACAGGCGGGTGCTCGCCGATCCGCTGAGCCATCAGGTGATCATGGCGGGCATGGAGGCCACCTGGTGGCTCGACGACCGGCTGCTCGAGTGGCTGGGTGAGCGGAACGCGGCCGGCACGCTGACCCTGTCGGCTCCGGGCAACGTCACCTCGGAGATGGGTCTGGCCCTGCTCGACGTCGCGGACGCGATCCGCCCGCACCCGGAAGTGGTGGCCTTCCTGGCGGACGTCGAGGGCGAGGACTTCCTGGACGGGCTGGCGAAGCTGCCGGGCGGCCCGGAGGCGCGCGAGGCCCTGGAGGCCTACCTCGACCGGTACGGCGTGCGGTGCGTCGGCGAGATCGACATCACCAGGCCCCGCTGGCGCGAGCGGCCGTCCACGCTGCTGCCCGCGATCCTCGACAACGTCAGGAACTTCGGGCCCGGGGCCGCCGCGCGGCGCTTCGAGGAGGGCCGGGCGAAGGCCCTGCGGAAGGAGCGGGACGTCCTGGCGCGGCTGCGCGCCCTGCCGGACGGCGAGCGCAAGGCGGACGAGACCCGGCGGATGATCGAGCGGGTCAGGACCTTCATCGGGTACCGGGAGTACCCGAAGTACGCCATCGTCCGCCGCTACTTCCTCTACAGGCGGGCCCTGACGGCGGAGGCGGAACGCCTGGTGCGGGCCGGGGTGGTCCCCGACGCCGAGGACGTCTTCCACCTCACGTTCGAGGAGTTCCACGAGGCGGTGCGCACCCAACGGGTGGACCGGGGACTCGTCCGGCGGCGCGCGGAGGAGTTCCGCGCCCACCGGGCGCTCACGCCGCCCCGGGTCCTCACCTCGGAGGGCGAGGCCGTCACCGGGTCGTACCGGCGGGACGGCCTCCCGGACGGCGCCCTGGCCGGGCTGCCGGTGTCCGCCGGCACCGTCGAGGGCCGGGCGCGCGTGGTGCTCGACCTGGCGGACGCCGATCTCGCGGCGGGCGACATCCTGGTCACCGCCTTCACCGACCCCGGCTGGTCCCCGCTGTTCGTGGGCGTCGCGGGCCTGGTGACGGAGGTGGGCGGCCTGATGACCCACGGGGCGGTGATCGCCCGGGAGTACGGTCTGCCGGCCGTGGTGGGCGTGGACGGCGCCACCCGCCTGATCCGGGACGGGCAGCGGATCCGGGTGCACGGCACCGACGGGTACGTCGAGATCCTCGGCTGACGACGCCGGCCGCCCGCAGGTCGCGCCGGGCATACGATGGCCGTGAGGCACGACGACGGGCGGAAGCGAGGCGGGGCAGATGAGCAACACCGAGGTACATCCTCCGGAGGTGCTGTGCACGTCCGCCCCGGGGCCCTCCACACGGGTGGAGATCCTGACGCCGCGCTCGGTGCCGCTGGGCGGCCCGCGGGCGATGACGGTACGGCGGACGCTGCCGCAGCGGGCCCGTTCGCTGATCGGCGCCTGGTGCTTCGCGGACCACTACGGCCCGGACGACGTGGCGGAGACCGGCGGCATGGACGTGGCCCCGCATCCGCACACCGGGCTGCAGACGGTGAGCTGGCTGTTCACCGGCGAGATCGAGCACCGCGACAGCCTGGGCAGCCACGCCATGGTGCGCCCGGGCGAGGTGAACCTGATGACCGGCGGGTACGGCATCGCGCACACCGAGGTGTCCACCCCGTCGACCACGGTCCTGCACGGCGTCCAGCTCTGGGTGGCGCTGCCCGCCGAGCACCGTGACGCGCCGCGCGACTTCCGCCACCACGTGCCGCGGTGCGTGGAACTGCCGGGCGGCGCGGGTGAGATGCGGGTGTTCCTCGGCTCGCTGGTCGGCGAGGTCTCCCCGGTGCCGACGTACACGCCGCTGCTGGGCGCCGAGTTGATCCTCGCGCCCGGGGCGAACCTGAGCCTGCCGGTGGACGAGCGCTTCGAGCACGGCCTGCTGCTGGACGCCGGTGCCCTCACCTTCCCGGGCGGCAGCCGACTCGCACCGGCCGAACTCGGTTACCTGGCGCCGGGCCGCACCACCCTCGACGTGACGAACCCGAGCACGGAGGAGTCCGCGCGGGTGATCCTGCTGGGCGGCCCGCCGTTCGGCGAGGAGATCGTCATGTGGTGGAATTTCGTGGGCCGTTCGCACGAGGAGATCGCGGAGGCGCGGGCCGGGTGGGAGGAGCGCTCCGACCGGTTCGGCGTCGTCGAGGGCTACCCCGGCGACCGGCTGCCCGCTCCGGCCCTGCCCAACATCCGTCTCCAGCCGCGGAGGAACCCCGTGCCCCAGACCCCGCCCGCCCCGGACGAGACCACCCAGGTCCGTCTCGCCGCCGAGGCGCACCGCTACGAGATCCTGGTCGAGGGCACGGTCGCCGGCTTCACCGAGTTCCGCGACCACGGCTCCCGGCGGGTCTTCTTCCACACCGTGGTCGACGACGCCTACGCCGGGCGCGGGCTCGCCTCGATCCTGGTCCGCGAGGCCCTGGAGCACGTGCGCGCCAGTGGCATGCGCCTGGTCGCGATCTGCCCGTACGTGGCCAAGTACCTGACGAAGCACGACGGTTACCGCGACATCACCGACGAGGCGACCCCCGAGGTGCGGGCCTGGCTCGCGGCCGAACTCGACGCCTGAGCACGGGCGTCGACGCGACCCGTTCACCTGCCCGTCGCCTCCCGGGCGGCTGGCGGACTCCCGGGGCGCACGGACGGCGGGCACGCTCGCGCTGTCCGTCCGGACGTCGACCCCTGTGACCCGGGAGCCAGTTGTGACGACCCGCAGCAGCAGAACGCGCATCCTCTCCGCCGCATCCCTGGCCGCCGCCGTGGCGGTGGTGGCCGCCACGCTGGGCGTGGCCCCGGCCGCCGGGGCGGCCGGCCGGTCGGGAGGTGCACTTCCGGGGGTCACTCCGCGCGCGCAGACCCCGGCGGTCTTCGACGACGAGGAGGGCGGCAACGCCGACGCCGACGACCCGGCGATCTGGCGGCACGCGGCCGACCCGGACCGCAGCCTGGTGATCACGGCCGTGAAGGAGGGCGGGCTGCGGGTCTACGACCTCGACGCCCGTGAGGTGCAGGCCGTCGCGGCCCCTCCGGCGCCCTCCCCCGCCGACGCCCCCGGCCGCTTCAACAACGTGGACCTCGTGCACGGCCTGCGGCTGCCGTCGGGCCGGGCGGACCTCGCCGTGACCAGCGACCGGGGCACCGACCGGTTGCGGGTCTACCGGATCGACGGTGACGCCCCCGGCGCCCCGCTGACCGACGTCACCGACGCCGCGGCCCCGCGCATCTTCACCGGCTCGCAGGAGGAGGTGAACGAGGAGCGCACCGCCTACGGGCTCGCCACGTACACCGACCCGCGGTCGGGCCGCTCCTACGCCGTGGTCAGCCGCGCCGGGACCACCGAGCTGGCACTGCTGGAGCTGACCGCCACCGCCTCCGGCGAGGTCGGCTACCGCACGGTCCGCACCTTGGCCCTGCCCGCCGGCTTCCGCCTGCCCGACGGGACGTCCTGGTCCCCGTGCGGGGAGCCCGGCGAACTGCCGCAGGTCGAGGGCATGGTGGTGGACCCGGCCACCGGCGCGCTCTACGCCGGCCAGGAGGACGTGGGTGTCTGGCGGCTCTCCGCCGACCTGCGCGGCAAGCCGCAACTCGTCGACAGGGTGCGGGAGTTCGGCGTGCCCGCCCGATACGACGAGGCGAGCGAGGAGTGCCTGCCGAGCGGTGCGGACCCCGGCTTCGGCGGCGCCCGCCTCGCCGCCGACGTGGAGGGCCTGACGCTGCTGCCCGGCCGGGCGGGCGGCCCGGCCCGGCTCCTCGCCTCCAGCCAGGGCGACGACAGCTTCGCCGTGTACGACCGCGGCCGGTACGCGGGCGGCTTCCGTGTGGTGGCGGCGTCCGGGGACGAGGCGCTGGACGGCGTGGAGGAGTGCGACGGCGCGGCCGTGCTGGACGCCCCGTTGGGCAGCCGGTACCCGGACGGCCTGCTGGTGGTGCAGGACGGCCACATGTCGCCGGAGGACGGCGACCGGGAGGCCACCGGCTTCGCGTTCGTCGACCTCGCCGATGTCCGGGCGGCCCTGGGCGACCGGCGTTCCTGAAACGGGTGCGGGCACGGGTCCGGGCGCCGGTCCGTGCACCCGGTCCGGGGCGGGGCCCCGCCGAGCCGGAGCCTCGCCGAGCCGTGGCCCCGCCCGGGCTCCGCACCGGCCTTCGCGCGGTCTACGCGGACCCGGGGCCGGACCTGCCCTCGCCCGCGCCCGGCCCGCCCGCCCCCGACTCACCGGCGCCCGACTCACCGGCGCCCGGCTCGCCCGTGCCCGGTTCCGCCATCTTGCGGTGGAAGAGCCCCTTCACCTTGTCCGGCATCACCTTCTGCACGGTGCCCTGGGCCTTGGTCTGGGCGGAGCCGGTGACCAGCTTCTTCCGGCCCTTGGTGACGGCCTCGAACGCCTGCCGGGCCACCTGGGCGGGGTCGTCCTTCTCCATGGTGCCGATCCGCGTGTCCTCCATGCCCGCGCGGCGGAAGAAGTCGGTGTCGGTGGGGCCGGGCATGAAGGAGGTGACGGTCACGCCGGTGTCCTTCAGTTCCTCCTGGAGCGCCTGGGCGAAGGACTGCACGAAGGACTTCGAGGCGTTGTAGACGGACTGGAAGGAGCCGGGCGACAGGGAGGCGACGGACGAGGTGAACAGCATCCGTCCCTCACCGCGCTCCACCATCCGCCGCAGCAGCGGCTTGGCGAGCAGGACCGTGGAGGTCACGTTGAGGTCGATCACCTCGCGGTCGTCGTCCGGGTCGGTGTCCACGAAGGCGCCGCCGCTGCCGACCCCCGCGTTGAGCGCGGCCACGTCCACCGCGAACTCTCCGGCGACGGCCGCGACCCGGGCCACCGCCTCCGGGTCGCGGAGGTCGGCGCGGAGGGCTCGCACATCCGCGCCGGTCTCCCGCAGCCGTGCGGCGGCCTCCTCCACGGCCTCGTCCTCGGCGTTGATCAGCAGGTCGTAGCCGTGTTCGGCGAACTCACGGGCGAGCTCGAAGCCGATGCCGCGGGAGGCACCGGTCACCAGCGCGACCGGTCGGCGGCTGCCGGGGTCGCCGGGGGCGGGGGTGCTTGCGTGCGTGTTCATGGGAGCGGGGTAACCGTCCCGCCCGAGGTCATGCGCCGGCAGGGTCCTCCTCCCCCGGCCGCCGGGGCCGTACGGCCAGCAGGGCGACGTCGTCGGTGGCGTCGGCGCCGAGGCGGATCAGCAGTTCGTCGCAGAGGGTGCCGAGCGGGGCGTGGGCGAGGGCCGCGGCCTGGTCGCACAGCCTCCGCAGCGAGTCGTCGAGGTGCTCGTGCCGCCGTTCGACCAGGCCGTCGGTGTACAGCAGCAGGGTCGCCCCTTCGGGGATGTCCACCGAGGCGCCGGTGCGCGGCAGGTCGTGGCCGGTGCCGAGCATCAGCCCGTCGTCCTCCTCGAGGAGGCGGGCCCCGTCGTCGGGGTGCACCAGCAGGGGCGGCAGGTGTCCGGCGGAGGAGAAGTCGAACCGCCACCGTCCGGGGGTGTGCTCGCGGACGATGCCGTAGACGCAGGTCGCGGTGGTCGACGAGCGCAGGCTCCGGTCCGCCGTGTCGAGGCGGCGCAGCACCGCCTCGGCGGGTTCCTGCCGGTCGAGGGCGATGCCGCGGAGCATGCTGCGGAGCTGGCTCATGGTGATCGCCGCCTCCAGGTCGTGTCCGGCGACGTCGCCGATGACCAGGGCGGTGTGCCCGTCGGGCAGGAGGAAGCAGTCGTACCAGTCGCCGCCGACCTGCGTGGTGACGGAGGACGTGGCGTAGCTCGCGTCGATCTCCAGCCCGGGCACCTGGGGCAGGGTGGGCAGCAGGTCTCGCTGGAGCCGTTCGGCGATGTACCGGGTGCCCTCGAAGAGGCGCTGGTTCTCGACGGCGAGGGCGACGGACCGCGCGAGGTCGTCGATGAAGGCGAGGTCGTCCTCGGCTAAGGGGCGCTCCGGGTCGTCCCGGACGAGGGTGAGGGCACCGAAGATCTGCCGGCGGGCGCGCAGCGGGGCGACGACGGCGCTGGTGGCGCCGATCTCCTCGAACAGCCGGCGGTAGCCGGAGTCGAGGGCGCACTCGCCCGGCCGGGAGGGGATGTCGGGGGCGAGCAGGAGGGGTCCGGCGCCGCGGAGGGTGCGGGCGAGCGGGCCGCGTGCCTTGTCCGACATGGCCGGCAGGCGGCCCTCGGACCCGCCGGGCCTGACCTTCCGGGGGTCGCGGTGCGTGACGCCGGTCCGTTCCACGGAGTCGCCGTCGAGCAGGTCGACGACGCACCAGTCGGCCAGCCGCCTGACCAGGAGCTCGCAGACGGAGTGCAGTCCCCGCCCCAGCTCGGAGGCGTCCGCGAGTTCCCGGCCGACGTCGGCGAGCAGGCCGAGCCGGTCCATGGCCTCCATCGCGGCGACGGCGGCGACCGGGCGGCGCCCGAACTCCGGCAGTCCGGGGCCGGCCTCAGGGGTCTGCGGGGGCGGGTGCGGGCGGCCGAAGGGCTCGGTGGTCTCCCTGGCGGGGATGACGGGCCGTCGGCGCGCGGGCCGCGGTTCCGGGCCGAGAGCTGTGCTGCGGAGCACCATCTGGCCGATGAACACGGTGCGCCCGTCGGCCATCTCCTGGCAGTGGATCAGCAGCCGCACCGGTACGAGGTGGCCCTGGTGGTGGAGCGCGGGCAGCGGCACGGCGCGGCCCAGGATGCGCGGCCGGCCGCTCAGCAGCAGGGAGTGGTAGGCCGCGAGGTGCCGTTCGCGCAGGTGCTCGGGGATCAGCGCGGTGAGCGGCCGGCCGACCAGGTCGTCGAGGTCCCAGCCGAGGAGGTCGGCGGCGGCCGTGTTGGCGGCGATGATCAGGTTGTCGTCGTCGGCGACGACGGTGGGCAGGCGGCTGCTGTGGACCTGGTCCTCGTCCCAGGGGACCAGGTCCAGCGGGCTGGCGGAGGGGTCGCGGGGCACCACGGTCCAGGCGGTGGGCAGCGAGCCGTCGGCCTGTCCGGCGATCTGGTCGAGCAGCCAGTCCTGCAGCGCCTGGCTCTCCGGCAGGGCGGGCCGGGTGAGCAGGAGTTCGTCGCGGCCGGCCTCCTCGGCCGTGTCCAGCACCCGGCGCAGCAGCCGGACGGCCGGGGCCACGTCGGCGGGCAGCACCAGGCTGACGGTGCGGATGTCGGCGACGCCCGGCCGGTCGCGGAGGGCGACGGCGACGGCGGTGCTGATCAGGTTGTTGGTGTCGTGCGCGGCCAGCAGGTCGTCCGCGTCGATGCCGAGCCGGTCGCCGATCGCCCCGGCGAGGAGGAGTTCGCGCAGCAGGGCGTGCCGGTGCTGCTGGGAGGTGACGTGCAGGGCCTGCGGCAGGTCGATCAGCACGACGGGAACGGTGGCGCCGGCGGACAGCGGGCCGGGCTCGGTCCAGCGGGAGCGCCCGCCGGGGGTCCCGTCCGGCAGCAGTTCGAACCAGACGCGCTTGGTGGACTCCTCCTGCTCGACGCCGTGCCGGTCCGCGAGCTCGGACACCACGCCGAGGCCGCGGCCGGTGCCCGCGTTGGGAGGGCAGTCGCGGGGCAGGGGCAGCAGGTCGGGGCGGTCGTCGGCGACGTCGACCCGGATGCGCGGCCCGTCGACGCGGACGGTCACCTCGATGCCGGTGCGGGTGTGCAGGACGCCGTTGGTGACGAGTTCGCTGGTCAGCAGCCGGGCGGTGGCCGCCGTCTCCTCGGGGACGGACGCCTCGTCGAGGACGGCTGCCACGAACCGGCGGGCGGCGGGCACGCTGTCCGCCCGCCGCCCGTCGAACCGCCGGGATCGCGGCGCTCCGGGCGACGGCGGGCTGTCCATGGGAACCAGTGTGCCGCCGCCCGGCGGGGTGTGCGCGGGCCCGCCGCCGGACGGGCTACGGCCGGGGGCCGGCGCGCCTGGCGGGGGTCCCGGCGCGGGTCAGCGCAGGGCGTCCTTGAGGATGCGGGCCACGTCGGCGAGCAGTGCGTCGTCGCGGGGCGCGTCCCGGTCGGGCTTGGTGGTCAGGACGGCCATCACCAGGGGCGTGCCGTCCTCGGTCCACACGACGGCGACGTCGTTGAGCGAGCCGTAGGTGTCGGCGGCGCCGGTCTTGTCGGCGACCGTCCACTCCGGCGGCAGGCCGGCCCTCAGCCGCGCGTCGCCGGTGGTGTTGCCCAGCAGCCAGGAGGTGAGCAGTTCCCGGTCGGCCCGCTCCAGGGCGCCGCCGAGCACCAGCCGCGCGTAGGTCTCCGCGATGGCGGCGGGCGTGGTGGTGTCGGTCTCCCGCCAGGCTTCGCCGGAGTTCAGCTCGGGCTCCCACCGGTCGAGCCGGGTCACCTGGTCGCCGAGCGAGCGGGCGAAGCGGGTGATGCCGTGCGGGCCGCCGATCTGCCGCAGGAGCAGGTTGCCGGCGGTGTTGTCGCTGTACCGGACGGCCGCGTCGCAGAGTTCCCGGATCGTCATGCCGGTGGCCAGGTTGGCGCGGCAGATGGCGGTGGGTTCGACGAGCTGGGCCTCGGTGTAGCGGATGCGCCGGTCGAGGAACGTGCCGTCGGTGTCGCGGTCGCGCAGGACCGCGGCGGCGGCGAGCGTCTTGAACACGGACAGCATCGGGAACCGCTCGTCGGCGCGGTGCCGGACGGTGACCCCGGTGGCCGTGTTCCACGCGAGAACGCCCACGCGGGCGCCGTGCTGGTCCTCGAGTCCGCGCAGGCGGGCCGACGGCGTCCCGGGGGCGTCGTCCGCGGCGCGGGTGTCCCGCGCGGCGCGGGTGTCGTGCGCGGCGGCCGCGGCGGGGCCGGCGGCGAGGAGGGTCATGGTCGCCGCGGTGGCGGTGAGCAGGGTGCGGCGGGTGGGAGCCGGCACAGCGCGGCGGGTGGGGCCGAAGGCAGGTGCGTCGGAAATCGCTCTCTCCGTTCCTCGGTGATCATCCATCCCGTGCCACGACGCCGCTCCCCCGCTCCCCGGTTCCCTCGGCCGCCGGTCCGGCGCGGCACCGCGCGCCGGCCTCTCAGGACGCCGCGACGAGGTCGGCGTTGAGGGCGGCGCCGGCCATCAGGCCGGCCGCGGACGCGACGGTCACCATGGCCGCGAGGTCCGCGGCGTTGCCCGCGGCCCAGACGCCGTCGATCTCGGTCCGGCCCTGCGGGTCCGCCGCGACGAAGGTTCCCAGCGGGTGTTCCGTGAGCGTGCCGCCCAGCTGCTCGTAGAGGTCGCCGCGTGCGAGGAACCGGGGGCCGACGACCACGGCGTCCGCCGCGATCTCCCGCCCGTCCGCCATGCGCACGCCGCGCAGGGTGCCGTCCTCGTCGTCGACCAGGCGTTCCACGGTCCCGTCCACCACGTGGATCCCGCGGGCGGCGAGCCGTGCGAACGTGTCGTCCTCGGGTTCCGGCATGGTGTTGCGCAGGAGGGTGACGTCCTCGCTGAGCTGCCGGAACAGCTGGGCCTGGTGCGGCGCGTGCGGCCCGGTGGCGAGCACGGCGATCCGCCGGCCGCGGACCTCCCAGCCGTGGCAGTAGGGGCAGTGCAGCACGCTGCTGCCCCAGTGTTCCCGCACGCCCGGGATGTCGGGCAGTTCGTCGACGAGCCCGGTCGCCAGCAGCAGCCGGCGGGCGCGGACGGCGCCGCCGCCGGCCAGGGTGACGAGGAAGCCGTCGTCGGTGCGGCGGGCGGTCACGGCGCGGTCCTCGACGATGCGGGCGCCGTACCCCTCGGCCTCGCGGCGGCCCGCGGCCAGCAGGTCCAGGGGCGCGACGCCCTCCTGGCCGAGGACGTTGTGGGCGCCGGCGGCGGGCGCGTTCCTGGGGTGGCCGGCGTCCACCACGATCACCTCGCGCAGGGACCGGGACAGGGCGACGGCCGCGCTCAGGCCGGCGGGGCCGCCGCCCACGATCAGGACGTCGGCGGTGGCCGTGGTGTCGTGCGGTTCGGTGGTGGTCATGGGGGTCACGGAGGTCATGGGTGTCTCTCTCCTTCGTGGGTGGGGCGGTCAGGACCGGCGGGCGGCCCAGACGGTGCGGACGGAGCGGGGGACGAGGTCGCGGCGGTGGCCGAGGTGGGCGGGGTCGCCGGGGGTGAGGAGACGGTCGAGGGCGGCGAGGTCGTCGGGGGCGAGCCGGTCCTCCAGGGCGACGCGGAACCGGCCGAGCACCTGCTGGGCGTAGTGGGCCGACTCCTCGCCCGCGGGGTCTTCCGCGGTGACGGTCCAGCGCTCGACGGGCCCGAACCCGGCCCGCTCCAGGTCGTCCCGCCAGTCGGGGTGGGCGTTCCAGCCGGCCCGGGCCGCCAGGTCACGGCAGCGGTCCTCCAGGCCGGGGCGCCCGGCGCCCGCATCGTCCGGGAGGAACCGCGGCATCCCGTCGGACTCGACGACGACGAGCAGGCCGCCCGGCGCGATCGCCGCGTGCAGGTGCCGCAGCAGGGCCGCGGGGTCGGCGACGTGGTGGAGCGAGGAGGAGGCCCAGACGAGGTCGAGCGGGGCGAGGCCGGCGGGCAGGCCGGCGTCCAGGTCGGCCGGGAGGGTGCGCACCCTGTCGCCGAGGCCGGCCTCACGGGCCGCGGCCGTGACCCGGTCGAGCATCACCGTCGACAGGTCGACGGCGGTCACCCGGGCCTCGGGGAAGTGCCGTGCCAGGGCGAGCGTCCCCTGTCCGGGTCCGCTGCCGAGGTCGGCGACGTTCCGGGGCCGGGAGGGGCCGAGGGCGGTCACGGCGCGGGTCAGCGCCTCCTCCAGGGCCGGCCCGAAGGCGCGGGCCTCGAGTTCCAGCAGCCCGGCGTGGGCGGTGTCGCCCGCGTGGTCGTGGTGGTGTCCCGCGTGGGCGGCGTCGCCGCCGTGGCGGTGCTCGCCGTGCCGGTGCTCGCCGTGCCGGTGGTGCGGGTCGGGGTGAGCATGGTGGGGGCCGTGGGCGGGTGCGTCGTGGTGCGTCATGTCGTCCACCGTAAGGCGGCCCATGCCCTAGAGGCATACACTCTTGCCCATGACGCAAGAAGTCGACCTGGACGGTCTCATCAGGCAACGGATTCGCAGCCTGCGGCATGCCCGCGGCTGGTCCCTCGACGCCCTTGCGGTGCGGGCCCACCTCAGCCCGTCGAGTCTCAGCCGGATCGAGACCGGGCACCGCCGGATCTCGCTGGACCAGCTCGTCCCGATCGCCCGGGCGCTGGACACCACGCTGGACCAGCTGGTCGAGTCCCCGTCCGACGAGGACGTAGTGATCCGCCCGCAGCCGGCGCACACCCCCGGGATCACCCTGTGGCTGCTGTCCCGGGAGGCGTCCCTGCACGGGGTGACGGTCGCGAAGATGCGGATCTCGCCCGACCTCCCGTTCCGCCCGGACAGCCTGAAGGTGCACCCGGGCCACGAGTGGTTCACGGTGCTCTCCGGGACGGCCCGCCTGCACCTCGGCGACCGCACGATGCTGGTGCAGGCGGGGAACGCCGCGGAGTTCTCGACCATGACGCCCCATGCGATCCGGGCACACGAGGGCCCGGTGGAGATCCTCACCATCTTCGACCACAACGGGGAGCGGTCCCACCTGCACGCCGGCGAGCACGGCGTGCAGCCGTGAGACTCAGCCGCCGGTCGGGGTGAAGAAGTCACCCAGGGCCGCTGCGAGGGCCTCCGGCGCCTCCTCGGCCATGTGGTGTCCGGAGTCGATGCCGTGACCGCGGGCGTCGTCGGCCCAGTCGCGCCAGATCTCCAGCGGGTCGCCGTGGAGCTCCTCGAGGTCGTCCCGCAGCGACCAGAGGATCAGCGCGGGGCAGCGGACACGGCGGCCGGCCGCACGGTCGGCCTCCTCGTGGGCCCGGTCGACGGTGAGTCCGGCGCGGTAGTCCTCCAGCATGGCCCGCACGACCTCCGGGCGGCGCACCGCCTCCAGCCGCTCGGCGTGGTTCTCCGGCCCCATGGCGTCGGGGTCGCCGCGGTACCAGGCGTCGGGGTCGGCGGTGATGACGCGTTCCGGGACGTCCGGCTGGGCGAAGAAGAACCAGTGCCACCACCGGGTGGCGAAATCGGCCCCGGCGCGGGCGAGGTGTTCGCTGATCGGCAGGCAGTCCAGCAGCGCCACCCGGGTCACCGCCTCGGGGTGGTCGAGCGCCAGCCGCAGGGCGACGTACGAGCCGCGGTCGTGTCCGGCCAGCAGGAACCGCTCGTGCCCAAACTCCCGCATCACCGTGAGGAGATCACCGGCCATCGCCCGCTTGGAGTGGGCGCTGTGGTCGGGTGCGGGGGCCGGGCCGCGGGAGCGGCCGTAGCCCCGCAGGTCGGGGCAGACGACGGTGAACCCGCGGTCCACCAGCAGCGGCGCGACCCGGTGCCAGGTCGCGGAGGTGCGCGGGTGCCCGTGCAGCAGCAGGACGGGCGGCCCCTGCCCGCCGTGGCGGAGGAAGACCGAGGCCTCCCCGGTGTCGATCCGGGTCTCGGTGAAGTTCGCGAACATGGTGCCACCCTCCCGCCGTCGGCCGTCCTCCGGCGGGCAGCCGGGTACCCCGGCGTGCCGCGTCCGTGCCTCGCCGTCGCCGTCCGAGCCGGCGTCTACCGTGAACGCATGACGACGACACAGCAGTTGAGCCTGGTGACCCTGGGCGTGCGGGACCTGGGGACGAGTCGCCGCTTCTACAGCGAGGGGCTGGGCTGGAGTCCGCTGCTGGCGGTGGACGAGGTGGTCTTCTACCAGGTGGGCAGGGGCCTGGCGCTGGGTCTGTTCGGCCTGGACGACCTGGGGGCCGACATCGGCCACCCGGCCACCGCCGGCACCCCGTTCACACTGGCGTGCAACGTGGGCTCGGCCGCGGAGGTGGACGAGGCGATGGCCCGGGCGGAGAGGGCCGGGGCGCGCATCCTCAAGCCGGCGCAACGGGCCGCCTTCGGCGGGTACCACGGCTACTTCGCCGACCCGGACGGCCACCGCTGGGAGGTCTGTCACAACCCCGGCTGGTCGGTGGCGGAGGACGGCACGGTCTCGCTCACGGCGGTGGACCCGGCGAACCCGGCCTCCGCCGAGTAGACCTCCCACCAGCGTTCCCGTTCGGCGCGGGCGAGTTCCGCGTCGTAGGCGTCGGCGTCGAAGTGGTAGGCGGGGGGCGGCTGTTCGAGGGCGGGCGCCTCCCAGTCGGCCCACTCCACGACACCGCCGCAGCGCCACACGACGACGGACAGCCACCCGCAGCATCCGCCCGTGCACCCGGGTTCACCGAGCGCGACGCGGCGCGGCTCCCCGGTGGCGCGCAGCGGGGACGGGCGGCCGGGCGGCAGCAGAACGACGGCCGGCCGTCCCCGCCCGCCCGGGCCCACCGCCGCCTCGACGGCCTCCTCCCCGTCGATCCACACCCGGACGGTGGGGACGGGGTACCGCGGACCGGGCGGCAGGACGCTGATCTTCAGGTCGTCGAACACCGCAGCAGCCTACGCGGGGCCGGGTGTGGCCGAAAATGTGCGGGTGCGCCCCGGCCGCCCCGGCTGATCTTGAATGATGGCGGCGGCGGCCGTCCGGCCGCGGAAACCGAACAGGGGGGAGGCTCCGTGAGCCATCCGTTCGAGACCGGCGGCGGCACCGTGACGCTCTGGAACGCCGGGGACGAGGTCGGCGCGGCCTACCGGGAACACGCGGAGGGCGCCGCTCGGCGGCTCGGTGTCCCCAGCGGGCTGACCCGGACGCCGCGCGGCGACGAGGTCGACCCCGTGGTGTTCGGCCGGTTCGTCCAGGCCCAGTACGACGCGTACTTGGGCGTCGGCGGGGGCACCGACGGCACGGTCCTGCGTGGCCTCGCACGAGGGCTGCTGCTCGCCTCGGCCGTGTTGCTGGAGGCGGCGGGCGGCAGGGTCGCGCGCAGGCCGGGGGCGGCCGACGACGACCTGGTGGCCGGGCACGCCCGGTATCGGGACGCCATGGACCTGCCGCGCCGCCCCGCCGCCTGGCAGCCGCTGCCCAAGGGTCCTGACGCCGCCGCCGGGACCGGTTCCGCCGTTCCGTCGCGGGAGGAGGCGCGCTCGGCCACGGTCGTGGTCCGGCCGGGGGTGACGCTCGTGCACGACGACCTCGGGCCCGCGGACGGCGTGCCCGTGCTGCTGGTGCACGGGCACCCCTTCGACCGGAGCATGTGGCGGCCGCAGGCCGAGGCGCTGGTCGCGGCCGGGTATCGGGTGATCCTGCCGGACCTGCGCGGGTACGGCGCCAGCCCGGTCGCCGCGGGCGGGACGGTGTGGTCGGACTACGCGGAGGACCTGGCCGCGCTGCTGCGGCGCCTGGAGGTGCCCCGGGCCGTGGTGGTGGGGCTGTCGATGGGCGGGCAGATCGCCATGGAGTTCCACCGGCTGCACCCGGCGCGCACGGCGGGGCTGGTGCTGGCCGACACCTCCCCGGTGGCCGAGACCGAGGAGGGCCGGCGTGTGCGGAACACCCTCGCCGACCGGCTCCTCGCGGAGGGCATGGACGGGTACGCCGCCGAGGTCCTGGACCGGATGATCACGCCCCGCCATGTGACCGAACTGCCCGAGGTGGCCGCCCGGGTGACCGGCATGATGCGCGCGACCGTGCCTGCGGGCGCCGCGGCGGCACTCCGGGCGCGTGCCGAACGCCCCGACTACCGGGCCTCGTTGGCCGACACGCGGGTGCCGGTGCTGCTGCTGGTGGGCGCGGAGGACACCTACACGCCCGTCGCGGAGGCGGAGGCCACGCACCGGCTGATCGACGGGTCCGTCCTGACCGTCGTGCCGGACGCGGGCCATCTGCCCAACCTGGAGCGGCCCGAGCGGTTCGACGCCGGGCTGCTGGCCTTCCTCGACGCCCACCGCGAGGAGTTCGCGCCGCCCCACCCGCTGCTGTCCCTGCTGCTCGACGCCGCCGAGGGCCGCTTCCCGGAGGCCGACGGGGCGGTCACCGTCCTGCCCCGGCCGCCGTTCGGGCCGGAGTGCTCGGTCGGTCTCACCGGTCACGCGATGGTCGCCACGTCGCTGCCCGCCGGCCGGGTGCTCGCGTTGGGCCCCGACGGCTTCGGCGGGTCGCTCGCACCGGACTTCCTGCGGGGCCTGGCGGGACCCTCCGGGGTGGTGGGGACGATCGACGTCGTGCTGGTCGCCCGCGGCGCCGGCGGCCCGGCCCGGCTGCGCCCGCTGTCCGGCCTGGACGAACACCCCCGGGTGCGGCACGCCCGCCGGCTGCGGCGCTCGGTACGGGTCTTCGGCGATCCGCGCGGCCTGGTGACCCTGGCCGAAGGGCTCGCGGGGCGCACCGAGCTGAGCATCGAGCTGGCTCCGGGCGAGGAGCACGCCCGCGGCCACGGCCGCTCCCTGCTGACCGACGCGCTGACCCTGCTGCCGGTGAACGCGCCGGTGTTCGCCGCCGTGGCCCCCGGCAACGCCCGCTCGCTGCGCGCCTTCCTGGCCGCCGGGTTCGTCCCGCTGGGTTCCGAGACCCTGATCGAACCGGCCCGCCCGGACGCCTGAGGCCGCCCGCGGGCGTGCGCCGCGGCCCCGTGTCGGCGGAACGCGGGCGGCGCACGCCCCGGCTCAGTCCGCGGGAGCCGGGGCCGCGGGCGGGACGGGACGCAGGGCGAGCAGGGCGATGTCGTCGGCGCCGTCCGCGCCGAGGCGGATCAGCAGTTCGTCGCAGAACACGTCAAGCGGCTCGCGGGCGAGGTCGGCGGTGTGCCGCCGCAGCCGTTCCAGGGAGCTGCCCAGGCCCTCGTCCCGGCGCTCGATCAGCCCGTCGGTGTAGAGGAGCACGGTGGAGCGGGGCGGGTCGCGGGGGATCACCGTCCAGGCGGTCGGGTACCCGCCCGCCGGCTGCCCGGCGATCTGGCCGAACAGCCAGCTCCGCAGCGCCCGGACGGCGGGGAGGGCCGGGCGGGCCAGGAGCCGGCCGCCGCGGGCGGCCTCCTCGGCCCGGTCCAGCACCCGGTGCAGTACCAGGACCGACGGGGAGGCGTCCGCGGGGACCGAGAGGGTCAGGGAGCTGGTGCCGCCCTCGGACGGCGGCTGCTCGTCGAGGGCGGTGGTCACCCAGGAGCCGATCATGTGGTTGGCGTCGTTGGCGACGTACAGGTCCTCCCGCCGGACCCCGAGGTCGTCGCCGGCGCAGGCGGCGAGCGTCAGCTCGCGCAGCAGTTCGTCCCGGTTGCGGTGGGAGGCCGCGTAGAGGGCGCGCGGCAGGTCGATCAGCGTCACGGTGCGCCGCGGTGCGGCGCTCGCCGCGGCGCTCCCCCAGCCGGAGTCCTCCCGCGCGGTGCCCGGGGGACCGATCTCGCACCAGACCGTCTTGCGGTCGGCGCCGGTCTCCACGCCGTACCGGGTGGCCAGCCGCTGGACGACGGTGAGGCCGTGGCCGGTCGCCTCGTACGGCTGGAGGTCGTGCTGCGGCATCGGTCCCAGGCCCGGCCGTTCGTCGCCCACCCTGATCCCGACCCGGTCGCCGCCGAGCCGCACGGACACCTCGACATCGGTGCGCGCGTGCAGGACGGCGTTGGTGACCAGCTCGCCGGCCAGGAGTTCGGCGTCCTCCGCCGGCACCCGGGCGGCCGCGTCGTCCAGGGTGTGCCGCACGAATCTCCGGGCCTCGGCCACGCTCCCAGGGCGCGGGGCGAACCGTCTGACGATCGGCGCGTGCGGGGAGATCTCGGGCATGGGTCCCAGTGTGGCCCGCGTCCGGCGACCGGCACGGCAGACACCGCCGGGGCGCCGCGTCCGGGCGGCCCGGCGGGCGGGTCCGCCGGGCGACCGGGCGTCCGGCGGGCGGTCAGGCGGTCAGGCGGTGACCATCCGGAGGAAGGCGTCGAGGTTGTCCCGCATCCGGGCGATCTTCCCGTCGAGCCCGATGCTCTCGTCGAAGCCGCGTCCCGCGGAGCTCTCCTTCTTCCCCCGCAGGTAGAGCGAGCAGGCCAGGTCGGAGCAGAGGTACTGGCCGACGGTGTTGCCCTGCCGGCCGGCCTCGCCGGTACGGCGGGCGGACATCAGGACCACGCCGCCGCGGACGTGGGTGGTCAGGCAGAGCGAGCAGAGCGACCGCGCGGTGAATCCGCGCGCGGGACCCGCCGTCACCGCCCGGAGGGAGAGGCCGAGCAGCCGGCCGTCCTCGCGCTCGGTGACCAGGTACGCGCGGTCCGGCGCTCCGGGGTCGCGCCAGCCCAGGAAGTCGAGGTCGTCCCAGGGCGTCCCGTCCAGGTCGCGGGGCAGGCCGAGGCGCTTGGCCTCGCCCTTGGAACAGTTCACGAAGCTGGACCGGATGTCGGTGTCGGAGATCTGTCGCACGGCATCGAGGCTAGGTCGCCTAATACCTTTAGGCAAAATGATTATTTCTCTAGGGCGGGACGGGCCAGGTGCCGCAGGAGGGCGTCGCCCGGCAGCGGGTGCAGCACGTCGCCCCGGAGGCCCTCGGTCCTGTCGGCGGTGAGCAGGGAGTCGAGCACGGCCTCCTCCACCGCGTCGAGCACGGCCCGGAACAGCGGGTCCAGCGCCGCGTCCGCGACCGGCCGCTCCGGCGGGCGCGTCGTGAAGGCGAGTCCGTAGTCCCCGCTGCCGTGGCTGTACGAGGCGCCGGTCCGGCCCAGGGCGTACACCGCCCGCCGGGCGACCCGCCCCAGCTGCCGTGCGTCCAGGGGCGCGTCGGTGGCGGCCACCACCATGCAGGAGCCGGTGTCGGCCGCCGGGGGCCGGGCGGGGACGCCGACGTCGGCCGGGGTCACCTCGCGCCCGCGCACCCGCAGCGTCCCGCCGAAGTTGGCCTGCACCAGGACGCCCACCGTGGCGTCCCGGCCGTCCAGCGGCACCAGGCGTGAGGAGGTGCCGATGCCCGCCTTGAAGCCGAGCGCCGTGGTTCCGGTTCCGGCGCCGACGCATCCCTCGGCCACCGGCCCGGCCTCCGCGGCGTCCAGGGCGGCCCGTACGTGCTCCTCGCGGACGGGGCGGGACCGGATGTCCGACAACAGCCCGTCGTTGCACTCCCCCACCACCGGGTTGAGGCTCAGCACCCCTTCCCGGCCGGGCCGTTCCAGCACCCAGCCGACCAGCGCGTCGGCGACCCGGAAGGCGGAGAGCGTCGAGGTCAGCAGGATGGGCGTCTCGATCACGCCCAGCTCGGCGATCTGCGTGGCGCCGATCAGCTTTCCGTAGCCGTTGCCGCTGAACACCCCGGCGGGCAGCGGGCGTTCGGGTCCCACACCGTCCGGCACGATCGCCGTCACGCCGCTGTGGATCCGCGGCGGCCGGCGCACGGTGGTGTGCCCGACCCGCACGCCCGGGACGTCGGTGATCGCGTTGTGCGTCCCGGCGGGCAAGGACCCGACGCCGAGGCCGAGTTCACGGGCCCGGCGGGAGGCGGACGGCAGGGGGTCGGGGTGCGGGGCGTCGGTCATGCCCGAACGCTATCCCAGGTACGTACCGGTCGGTATGCTGCCGGTCGCCCGTCCGGGCGTCAGCCCTTCCCCCGAACTCCCCCGCCCCCCGAACTCCCCAGAACTCCCGAGAGGAGCCCCCATGGCCATCGATCCCACCGGAGCGGACCTCAAGCGCCTGCTGGCCGAGGATCCCGGCGGCCCCGTCGTCATGCTCAACCTGCTCCGGTTCGCCCCCGGCGGCCGGGAGGCGTACGAGGAGTACTCCCGGGCGGTCGGGAAGACCTTCCTGCCCCGTTACGGGGGCGAGGTGGTCTACTCCGGCACCGGCGACGGTCCGCTGGTGGCGGAGGACGGCCAGGCCTGGGACGCCGTCCTCCTGGTCCGCTACCCCAGCCGCGAGGCGTTCTGCCGCATGGTGGCCGATCCGGAGTACCAGGCCGTCACCGCCCTGCGGCGCGAGGCACTGGCCGAGGCCGTGCTGCAGCCGACGTCCCCCGGACCCGTCACCCGCTGAGGCCCTGTTCGGCCGGGACGGCCGGCCCGGAGGTCAGCTCCGTGAAGGAGTACGGGGGCCAGGGGCCGAGGAAGCGGACGCGGACGGCCGGGTGGCTGTCCTGGACGTCGGCCAGCACGGTGCCGACCGTCTCGATCTCCGCCGCCGGGACCAGCAGCGCGGCGGTCAGCACCTCCGCCTCGCGGGGGTCGCGGACGGTGCGGGTGCGGTCGCGGATGTCCTCGACCACCGCGGCCAGCCGACGGCGCACGTCGGCGTGGATGCCGTCCGCCAGCCGCTCGGAGGCCTCCTTGCGCAGGTGCTCGAGCTTCTTGGCGAGCAGCCGTTGCATGCCCGGCGAGCGGCTCGCCATCTCGGCCTCCAGGGCGCGGGCCCGCTCGTCGTCGCCGACGGCCTCCTCCCGGTCCACGGTCAGTTCCACCCGGAGTTCCGCGCGCCCCTCCAACTCCCGCAGACGGGCGCCGAGTTCCTCCGCGCGCTCGGCGAGCCAGGCGGTCAGCCGGTCCTCGGCCCCGGTGCCCTCGCCGGGCGCGACCAGCACGTTGAAGGTCATCGGCAGGACGGCGCCGGTGCGCTCCCAGACCGCGACCACCGCCCGGTCCTGCTCGACGACCCAGCGCCGGACCTGCTCGTCGCCGCCTTCGAAGGGCTCGGGCGGGCCGTCGTGCACCAGGGCGGCGAGGCCCGTGCCGGGGGCCCGCAGCAGCCTGAGGGGCCGCCCGTCGAGGCCGGTGACGCCTTCGGCGGGGTCGCCGGGGGCGTCGGGCAGCAGGGCGTACACGTAGAGGGCGGTGTCGCTCATCGGCCCGCCTCCTCCGCCCAGCGCTGCGGGTTGACCAGCTTGTCGACCACGTCGTCCACCACCTCGTCGAGGCCGCGGTGCAGGTCGGCCACGGACGTGGTGATGCCGTGGTCCGCCTTGATCTCCTCCAGCGCCTCGTCCAGTTCCAGCAGCGCGTCGCCGAGGCGTTCCAGCTCCTCCTCGGTGAGGTCGCCGCCCTCCATCCGGCGCAACGCCTGCCGCTCCAGGGCCTCCTGGATGACCTCGACCAGGGTGAGCACCAGCGCCAGGACGCCGTGCTTGAGACTCTTCTCGTCGACCGTGAGAGCCATGGTTCGTCCTCTCCTTGCCTTCCCGCGCTGCCCGCGGGCCGCGCCGTCACGCCAGGGTGCTCGGCGTGTCCGACGGGTCGGGTGTGTTCGGTGCGGCCGTCGCGGCCAGGGCGGAGGCCCAGCGTTCCAGGTCGTCCGCGGCGAGGACGATCCGCCCGTGGGAGGCGGTCTCGACCACGATCACCAGCCCGTCGCCGGCGGGGCTGCGGTCGGCCTCGACGCGGACGGCCAGCAGGTCCTCGCAGGGCACCACCAGGGCCGGGCGCGCGTCCACCGGGGACTTCCAGCTCAGTCCGGTCGGTCCCAGCCTGCCCTTGCCGCCCCGCCACAGGGGGCCGCTGCGCCGCGGTTCCTGGTACCAGAGGTGGCCCTCCAGTCCGCCGGGCGGGGCTCCCGCGGGCGCGGGCGGCAGGACGCCGAGGGCGGGGTTCAGCGACGTCAGCGCCTCGTGCAGGCCGTGCGGGTCGGACGCCGAGAGCAGCGCGGTGGCGCCGTCCAGGGTGGCCACCCGCAGCCGGGTGCGCTGCTCGCCGCCGACGGTGGTCTCCGTCTCCAGCTGCACGGTGCGCAGGTCGCGGATGCCGGCCTCGAACAGCACCTCGCGGGGGTCGCGGCGCAGCACGACCAGTCGCTGGTCGGTGAGGTGGACGCCGCCGGGGCGCCAGCCGGTGTACACGCCCTCCTCCAGCAGGTGGCCGCCGTGCATCCGGGTCACCAGGCTCTCGCCGGCCCGCAGTTCGAGGTCGCGCCGTCCGGCGGAACGTTCCGCCCAGGCGCGGGTCGACTCGTCCCACTGACGGAGCATGCCGTACTCCAGCATGGTCTCCATGCCGGCGATGGCGGCGCGCAGGCTGACGCCGATGAGGGGGATGTCCGCCACCGCGACGATCAGGTCGAGGTGCAGCACCGCACCCTTGTTCAGCAGCACCTCGACCAGGTCGTCCAGCGTGACCCGCGGGTCGCGGGTCGGCTTCATCGGAGGCCGCGGCTGCGTCACTCGGTCTCCTCCTCCTTCTTGCGCGCGGCACGGGTCCGGGTGGTCCTCCGGGTGGTTCCGGACCGGGGTGTCTTCTCCGCCTCCCCGCCGTCGTCGTCGGCGTTGGAGTCGGCGGCGGCCTTCTTGCGCGCCGTGCTGCGGGTGCGGGTGGCCCTCCTGGTGGACCTGGACTTTGACGTTGACGTTGACGCGGACGTGGACGCGGCGGACGTGGACGTAGGTGCCTGTTCCAGCTGGCGGGCGTCACCGCCGTCGCCGTCACCGCCGTCCGCGCCGCTGTCACCGCCGTCGCCGCCGGTCGCGTCCGTGTCGCCGGCCGAGAGCGCCTGGGCACTGCGCCAGCCGCACCACGGGCACCAGTCCTCCAGCAGCTGTTTGGTGGGGACCTTCTTGGAGCACTGCGGGCAGGTCTCCTTCTCCTCCCGGCTCTCGCGCCAGGCGGCGGTGTCGGTGTCCGTGCCGGCGGGGAACTCCAGGCCGTAGCGGGACGCCGTCTCGAACGACGCCAGCGCGGCCCGGAGCCGGATGCCGAGGAGTTCGACGCCGGCCACCGAGACCATGATGTCGGCGTTGAGGACCAGGCCCTTGTCGAGGAGGGTCTCCACAACATGGGCCAGGCTGCCCTCGCCGTCCCGGCGCGGTTCGAGCGCGCGGGCGTTCGCGGCGCTGCGCGGGGGTGACCCGAAGGAGCCAGGCCAGCGCTCCGCGGCACCCGGTGACCCGCCGGCCTGACGGGCGGGAAGTCTGGGCTGTTCCTCGTTCATTCCCTACGGCTTACCGGTCCGCCCGGCCACACACCTGGGCTCTGCCCGTCCCGGCGGGGAGACACGCGTCACGCTGCCGCCGGTGGGGCGTCCACCGTGCGACGGGGGTGGGGCGTCCACCGTGCGACACCCTCCCGATAGGGTCCTCCCCCATGAGCACCACGAGCCCAATACCGCCTCGGCCGCCCCGAGTTGGTCATGGATCCGCCTCCCGGGTCCGCCGCGTCGACCGCCCGGACGACACCGGGTCCGCTGTTCCGGCGCGGGCGCACACCCTTCGTGTTCCGCTTCCGCGCGGGAGGCGCGGGTGAACATTTCCGGCAGCCGGGTCACCCCGCGCCGCCTCGGTGTCGTCGCCGCCGTCTACGGCGTGTTCGCCGCCGGCTGGTACCTGGGCCAGCCCGTCACCCCGGCCTGCCAGGTCGGCCAGGCGGCGTACGGGCCCGACTTCTCCGCCTTCCCTCCCGCTCCGGCGCCGGACCCCTTCACCGGGGTGTCCGGGGCGTACAGCGCCGTGGTGGTGACCGACAGCGCCTCCTACTGCGACAACGACATGGACGCACGGCCCCGCCTGGAGGCGTGGTTCGAGGGCGACTGGCAGTAGGGAGGAACGTCTCGTGTCATGGAACACCCCACGGGTGCCCGCCCGGGGCGCGGTACGGCGCCTCGGTGCGGCCACGGCGCTCTATGGCGTCTTCCTGGCCGGGTGGTGGCTGGGGAAGCCGGTGCTCTCCGAGGACTGTTTCGAGGACCGGCCCGCGGCCGGTGCCGGCAGCCGTCCCGCCTCGATGGAACCTGCCTCCCCCGGCCGGTACTTCGCCGGCTTCGACATGGACCTCGGTCTCCTCGACGGGCTCGACGGCATGGACGGCTACGTCGACGGCGAGTACGGGCCGAGCGAGTGGGCGTACCAGTTGCGGGCCGACGGCGGCGCGCCCGACGACGCCGCCGTGTGCCCCCACCGGAAGCGCGCCCGCCTGGTCGCGTGGGTCAACGGCGACTGGGGCTGACCCGCGGTTCCTCAGAGGCGCACCGTGACGCGGTGGTCGGACACGCGGCCGTGCACAGGGCACGGCGTGCTGGACGCCAGCGGGCAGAGCATGGAGTGCGCGGTCACCGTGGCCCGGTACACGCGGTACCGGCCGGGGGGCCGGAAGGCCTCCGGTCCCCCGGTGAACGGCGCCGCGCCCAGGTAGACCTCCAGCCCCCGGTCCCGTTCGGCTCCGGTCGGTTCGCACGCCGTGGCGGACATGTACACCGCCTCGTCGGAGCCCGGCTCCTGCCGGGAGTCGAACACCACGATGCCGACCTGGGGCCGCACCGCGATGTTGCGGACCTGCGTCGCCTCGGGCGAGGAGATCCAGTAGAGGGTCGAGTAGCCGTCGGCCACGTAGAACACGGGCGACGCCCACGGCACGCCGTCCGCGTCCGCGGTCGCCAGGGTCATGAACCGGTTGCCGTCGAGGACGGCCCTGCCCCTGCGCTCGAGCTCCGCGGTGTCCATGGGGCGCACCGTACCGCCCGGCCACCGCCTGTGCCCGCGGATCCGTCGGCTCGTCGCGGGCCCGGCGGTTCAGCGCGGGAGGGAGTCGAGCCAGTCGGTCAGCAGGCGGTTGACCTCCTCGGGGCGTTCCTGCTGGATCCAGTGGCCGCAGCCGTCCACGAGATGGGCGGCGGTCAGACCGGGGAGGGTGGTGGGGAAGGCGTCGACGGCGTCGGACATCCAGGTGGTCGAGGCGTCCAGGGCGCCGCCGACGAACAGGGACGGCTGCGTGATCGGGGCGCCACGGTGGGGGGCGAGGTCCTCCCAGTCCCGGTCCACGGACCGGTAGCGGTTGAGGGCGCCGGTCAGGCCGGTGCGCTCGAACTCCCCGGCGTAGACGTCGAGATCGTCCTCGGTGAGCCAGGCCGGGAGGCGGTCCGCGGGGAAGCGGTCACGCAGCCGGCCCCCGTGCGCGACGAAGTGCGGGTCGGGCTCGCCCCGGGCGGGCATGGTGTCGGCGGACAGGGCGGCGTAGAAGCCGGCGAGCCAGCCGCGCACGTCGGGCTCGATCTCCGCCTCGGCGCGGCCGGGCTCCTGGAAGTAGGAGACGTAGAACTCCTGCCCGGGGCCGCCGATCCCGCCGAAGACGTCGCTGGGGCGGGGGCCGCCGGGCGGCGCGTACGGGACGCTCAGGAGGGCGACGGCCCGGAAAACGTCGGGGTGGAGCAGGGCGGAGGTGGCGGCGATGGTGGAGCCCCAGTCGTGGCCGACGACCACCGCGTTCTCCTCGCCGAGGGCGCGCACGAGGGCGACGTTGTCCTCCACCAGCTCCAGCATCCGGTAGGCGTCGGTCGCGGCGGGCCTGGAGGAACGGCCGTAGCCGCGCACGTCGATCGCCACCGCCCGGTACCCGGCGGCGGCGAGGGCCGGCAGCTGGCGGCGCCAGGAGTACCAGGACTCGGGGAAGCCGTGCACCAGCAGGACCAGCGGGCCGGTGCCCTGCTCGACCAGGTGGAGGCGCCCGGCGGGTGACGCGACGGTGCGGTGGCGGAGTGCGGCGGACGGCTCGCTCTGCATGGGGCTCTCCTCGGTGCGCGGGCGTACGGGTGTACACGGCTACGCGTCGATCATGCGGCGCGGCGACCGTCCGCCGCGATGTCCGTTGCCATCCTGGCAAACTTGCAGGACACCGCGGTGGAGCGGCACGTCCGGAAGGAGGCGGGGCGGGTGACGGGCGACAACCTGGCCGGTACGTCGGCGGCGATGGGGCCCAGGCTGCGGGCCGCGCGCGAGCGCCGCGGCGCCACGCTCACCGGCGTCGCCCGCGCGACCGGCATCTCGCCGAGCACGCTGTCGCGCATCGAGACCGGCCGTCGCGGGCCGACCCTGGAGGTGGTGCTGCGGTTGGCGCGGCAGTACGGCGTCTCCCTGGACGAACTGGCCGGGACCACCCCCACCGCGAGGCCCCGCACCTCCACGCTCCGCCGTGCCGGCGACGACAAGGCGGTGCTGCCGCTGACCCGGTACGTCGGTGGCCTGCACGCCCACAAACACGTCCTGCCCGCCGTCCAGGAGCCGCCCGCGCGGCCCCGGCAGGTCTCCCACGAGGGCTGGGAATGGCTGTGCGTCCTGTACGGGCGGCTGTGGCTCGCCCTCGGCGACCAGGACCTCGTGCTGAGCGCCGGCGACTTCGCCGAGTTCGACACCCGCGAACCCCACGGCGTCGCGAACGCCGGCCCCGCCGGCCCGGTCGAGTACCTCATCATGTTCGGCCCCCAGGGCGAACGCCTCCGCCCCCGCACCCCACCCGCGGGCGGGCCCAGGCCTCGGTAGCGGCGTTTCCAGCGCTTCTCTGCACCGGGGCCGGTGGTGCGCGCGGCAGGCGGGACAGAAATCGCCGTGGCCGTGGTGACCTGGGTCGACTGAGAAACGTCGAAGAAGCCGCCGAGCTCCGCAGGGGAGGCGGGGACGGGTGGGTACCCGGCGCGTATGAGTGATGAGCGCAGGACCGTGCGGGGTGCCGCCGGGGAACGGTGGCCGTATGCGGCGGCGAGTACCGCGGTGGCCGTGAGTGCCTGGGTGGGGGCACGGGCGGCGGGGCCGTCCGACGACTGGTACGCCGGGCTGGACAAGCCGTCCTGGCAGCCCCCGGCGAAGGCGTTCCCGGCGGTGTGGACGCCGTTGTACGCCACGATCGCGTGGAGCGCGGGCCGCTCCCTGGACCGGGCGCGCGGCCGGGAACGGCGGGCCCTGGCCGCCTGGTTCGGCGCCGACCTGGCGCTCAACGCCTCCTGGACCTGGCTGTTCTTCGCCCGGCGCAGCCCGGCCGCCGGCTTCGCGGGGGCGCTGCTGCTGGACGCGGTGAACCTGGGGCTGATCCGTCGCGTGGCGCGGGTCGACCGCCCCGCCGCCGCGGCCCTGCTGCCGTACGCGGGGTGGTGCCTGTTCGCCACTGCCCTCAGCGGGTCCGTCGCGCGCCGGAACCGCTGACCGGGGCTCGCCGGCGGCTGGCGGAGGGGTCCGGGGCGGCTGCCGGGGTTACCGGAGGCCGCCCCGCTGCCCGGCCAGCAGCGCCGCCGCCATCAGTTCCCCGTCCAGCACCGACGCGTCGGCCATCCGCGACGCGGTCCCGTGCGCCTCCAGCAGCGCCTTGGTCATCCGGAGCCCGCCCCGCGGCCGCCGCAGCGCGGGCCTGATCCACGCGTCGGCCTCCGCGTCGAGGTCACCGGCCGGCGCCACCCGCTGGAGGATGGACCACCGCAGCGCCTCCTCGGCCCCCACCGGCCGCCCGGTGAGCACCATCTCCCGCACCCGCGCCGTGCCGACCTCGTCGAGCAGCCGCGGCAGCAGCCCGCCCCAGGCCACCGGCAGCCCCAGCGCGACCTCGGGCAGCCGGAACGTGGCGTCCTCCGCCCCGATCCGCAGGTCGCAGGCGAGGGCCAGGGCGAACCCGGCCCCGACCGCGCGCCCGCGGACCTTGGCGACGGTCACCGCCGGGTTGCGGGACAGCGCGGCGCAGACGCGGCGCGCCTTGTCCCCGGAGGTCCGGATTCCGGCCCCGTCCGGATCGCGTTCGAGCTGCTCGGCGAACTCGACCCGGTCGCCGCCGAGGCAGAAGTCGTCACCGGCCGCCGAGAGCACCACCGCCCGCACGGACGGCTCCTGCCCCTCCAGTACCCGCAGCAGGTCGTCCAGCATCGCCTCGCACACGGCGTTGCCCCGCTCCGGCAGGTTGAGCTCCACCCGCAGCACGTCCCCGTCGCGCCGTACGCGCAGGGTCTTGAACGTCGGGGTCATGCGGTCTCCAGCGTGAGCGAGGTGATGCGGCGGAACACCATCCGGGGCGCGTACTCGGGCCCGTCGGCGGCGAGCCGCAGGGTGGGGAAACGTTTCAGCAGCCGGGTGAGCAGCGTGCGCGCCTCCAGCCGGGCGAGCCCCGCGCCCAGGCAGTAGTGCACTCCGCCGCCGAAGGTGAGGTGCGCGCCCTTGCGGAGGACGTCGAAGGTGCCGGGGTCGGGGTTGCGCCGCGGGTCGTGGTTGGCGGCCCCGTACAGCACGTGGACGACGGTGTCCCTGGCCATCGGCACGCCTCCGAGGACGGTGTCCTGCGCGGCGATCCTGCTGTTGAGCCAGATGGGCGGGTCGTACCGCAGCGCCTCGTCCACGGCGTCGTCGACGTGCTCGGGGTGGTCCCGCAGCCACTCCCAGCGGGCGGGGTCGGCGAGGAGCAGGGCGACCGTGGTGGAGAGCAGGGTCGCGGTGGTCTCCAGGGAGGCGATGGTGACGAACATCGTCAGGTGGTAGAGCACCCGGTCGGCGGCCTCCCGGTCACCGGCGTGGTGGTCGTCCCAGTACCGGATCCAGTCGGAGAGGACGTCGTCGCCGAGGTGGGCGCGGCGGTGCTTCAGCAGCGCGGTGAAGTAGGCCCGCATCTCCAGGGTGGCCGCCTCGGAGACCGCCAGCTGGCTCCTGGTCGGCAGCAGTTCCTGGGCGAAGACCTGGCGGTGCGTGAAGCCCAGGATCCGGTCGTGGTCCTCCTCGGGGAGGTTCAGCCATCCGCCGACGGTCCGGATCGGCAGGCGGTCGGCGACCGTCGTGACGAAGTCGGCCTCCCCCCGGGCGCGGAGAGCCGTGTCCAGGGCGTCGAGGAGGTCGTCGACGTGCTCCTCGATCCGGGGGCGCACGGCCTCCAGGGTGCCGCGGTCGAACAGGTTGCCGAGGGCGCGCCGCTGGGTGGTGTGGAGGGGCGCGTTGAGGCGGGAGAGGGTGCGGCTCATCTCCAGGGTGGCCGGCGCGTGCCAGCGCCCGGGGTCCGGCTGTCGTTCCTGCCAGGCGATGTCGGGGGTGAGCCAGTCACGGGAGCGCAGCACCTCGTTGCAGAGGTCGTACCGGGTGAGGAAGTGGCCGCCCCAGGGGGCGGGCACCACATCGCCCAGGTCCTGGAAGGCCCGGTAGACGGGCAGCGGGTCCCGCTGCCCGTCGGCCGAACGCAGGCGCCGTACCAGGGAGATGACGGTCCGCCGGTCGACGGGCCCCCCGTCGGCAGTCCGACGGTCGGCAGTCCGACGGTCGGCAGTCCGCCGGTCGGCAGTCCGCCGGTCGGCGGTCCGGCCGTCCGCCGGCCGCGGGCCCGTTGCCCGGTTCCCCGGTGGCGGGACGGTCACGGCACGCGCCTCGTGGGCAGGGCAGCCGGCCGGGCCTCCGGCGGCGGGGTCGGCGACAGCGCTCATCCTGGTTCCTCCCCTTGCGGTTCACGGACTACGGACGGACTGCGGCGGGGCGCGGCCACGGCGTGCCTCAGAGGCGGAAGACGTCGAGGAACGTGCCCCAGAACCCCTTCTTCCGGGCGGGCGCCGCCGGCTGCGCGGGGGCGGTCCGGGGGGCGGACGGGGACGGCTGGGCGACGGGCGGCGGCAGCGGGTGGCGTCCGGTCATGGCGGCGACCCGGGTGGCCGCGGAGGGGCTGAAGCGCACCGGCAGCGAGGCGAGGGCGCGGTGGAACGCGCCCTGGCGCCACCGCAGGTCCTCGGCGGGGGCGTCCAGGGTCAGTTCGTCCAGCTCGTTGAAGAGCTTCTCCACCGCGGTGAGGGCGATGACCTGCGCCGGGGAGCTCGCCGGGCACTTGTGCGGCCCGGCCCCCCAGGACAGGTGGGCGCCCTGGCTGCGGGAACGCCGGGCCTGGTTGAGGGCGGGGTCGGCGTTCGCCCCGGCGAAGCTGATCACCACCGGGGTGCCCTCGGGCAGCCGGGTGCCGGCCAGCTCGACGTCCTGCTTCGGGTAGTGCGTGGCGTAGTTGGCGATGGGCGGGTTGTCCCACAGGACGTGCTCGACGGCCTCCTCGATGAGCAGGCCGGAGCCCTCGGGAGAGAGCATCAGCAGCACGGTGTTGCCGATGAGGTTGCGCTCGGGTTCCACCCCGGCGCCCATCAGCATCACCAACTGGTCCTTCAGCTCGGTGTCGTTGAGACCGGCGGGGTGCTGGACGAGCCGGCTGGTGACGTCGTCGCCCGGCTCGCGGCGCTTGAGGGCCACCAGTTCCATCAGGCAGGCGGTGAGTTCCTGGTCGGCGCGGATGGCGTCCCGGCCCTCGAAGATGGCCGCCATGGAGCGGGTGAGCCGGTCCCCGATGTCGGCCGAGCAGCCGAAGAGCTTGTTGAAGACCAGCAGTGGCAGCAGCTTGGCGTACTCCTCGATCAGGTCCGCGCGGCCGCGCTCGCTGAACCGGTCGATCAAGAAGTCCGCCATCTGCCGCACGTCGCGCGCGAGTTGGCGACCGTCGACGGCGTCGAGGCTGTCGGTGACCGCCTTGCGCAGCCGCAGGTGCTCGGCGCCGTCGGTGAACAGGCAGTTGGGCCGGAACATCATCATCGGCAGCACGGGGCTGTCCGGGGCGATCCGGCCCTCCCGCAGCGCGTTCCAGCGGCGGGAGTCGCGGGCGAAGAGCGTGTTGTTCTGCAGCACCCGCAGCGCCGCCTCGTGTCCCACGACCAGCGTGGCGTCCACCCCGGGCGCGAGTTCCACCGGGCCGGCCGGTCCCTGGGCGCGCAGCGCGTCGTAGACGGCGTGCGGGTCGGCCGCGAAGTCCGCGCCGTGCATGGGGCAACGGGCGGGTGTGCCGCCGTCGGCGGCGGGCGTGAGGTCCATGGTGCGTTCCTTCGGCGTCCCGGCGTCCTTGCGGCCCGGGCCAGGGGGGACAGGAGAAGAGGCGGGCCGGCGTGCCCGCTCAGCCCGTGCGGGTGAGCAGGTGCCGGACGAGTTCCTTGAGCGCCTCGGCGGACGAGACGACGTCGCGGGCGTCGCAGTGGACGACGGGCGTGTCCGGGAGCAGGTCCAGCGCCTCCCTGATCTCGCTCTCCTCGAACCGGACCGCCGGGTCGAAGCTGTTGACCGCGACGGCGTACTCGAGGCCGAAGCTCTCGACCAGGTCGATGACCGGGAAGGTGGACTCCAGGCGTGCCGGGTCGACCAGCAGCAGCGCCCCGAGCGCGCCCACCGTCATGTCCTCCCAGAGCTGGACGAACCGCTGCTGGCCGGGGGTGCCGAACAGGTAGAGGACCAGTTCCTCGCTGAGCGTGATGCGGCCGAAGTCCAGGGCGACCGTGGTGGTCTCCTTGGCGCCCGCCCCGCTGAGGTCGTCGACCGGGGCCGAGGCCACGGTCATCCTCTCCTCGGTGCGCAGGGGTTCGATCTCGGAGAGGCTGCCGATGAAGGTCGTCTTGCCGACACCGAAGTGCCCCACGACGACGATCTTGACGGCTCGCCTGACGCCCGCCGGCAGGTACGTGGCCGCCGGCCGGTCAGCCGAATAGCTTGTGGAGTCCATGCAACACCTCTTCGAGGGTCCCTCGGTCAACGGCTTGGGCCGGCGGCGGTGCGGCACGGCGCAGCAGATGCCCTTGTTCGGCGAGATCGGTCAGCAGCAGCCGGGCGACGGCGGTCGGCAGCCCGAGGTGGGCGGCCACCTCCGCGACCGAGAGGTAGCCGCCGCCGCAGATGTTCCAGATGGCCCGGACCTCGGGGCTCGCCCGGCGGGGGAGCTCACGGTCGGGCGCCAGGGTGACCAGGGTGTGCAGCGACAGGTCCGTCGGTGAGGGCAGCCGCCGCCCGCCGGTGATGACGTAGGACCGGACGAAGTCCCCGGTCACCAGATCGTCCTCGGGGGGCCTCGTCATGCGTCGGCACCGGCGTCGCCGCGCGCCGGGGAGGTCATCGCCTTGCCCAGGGCGCTCACCTGCTGCTGCATCCGGAACGACATGGTCTCCATGTCGACGTCGAGGGCGGCGGAGGCGGCCAGGTAGGCGCCGCTGCCGGCGGCGATCAGGAAGATCCAGCCCCCGTCGTACTCGATCAGCGTCTGCTTCCAGGTGCCGTTGCCGCCGCCGACGAACGGGGCGACCGCGCGGCTGAGGGACTGCATGCTGCTCATGGCCGCCGCGTTCTTCTCGGCGTCGTCCCGCTCGATGCCGTTGGACCGCTCCATCAGCAGGCCGTCGGCCGAGACGAGGATGGCGTGCCGGGCGCCGCGTACCGTCAGAACGTCGTCCAGCACCCACGAAAGCTGGTCATTCACTGCTCTTCGGATCCTTCCGAGGTGGTCGTGTCCCGTCCGCGGGCGGTCCCCCGCGCGAAAGCTCCGATCCGTGAGGCGGTCGTCTCGCTGCTGCTCGCGGACGGGCTGTCGTGCTGATCCGGCTCCGGCTCCGGCTCGGGCCGGGTCGTGCGGGCCGGGGTCTGGGCGGCGGCGACGCGCCGGCGCTTCGGCAGTCCTCCGGCGGTGGTGCCCACGGCACGGGTGGGAGCGGTGGGCACGGTGGCCGGGGCGGCGGGCGCGAGGCTGCGGGTCCGCTCCGCGGTGTTCGCGGCGGCGGCGGTGTCGTGGGTGCCGCCGGCCGCGGCGGGGGCGGGGGTCTCGGCCGTCAGCAGGTCCTCCGGCAGCAGGATGACGGCGCGCACACCGCCGTACGGGGAGGGGGTGTCGACGGAGACGCGGAACCCGTAGCGGGCGGCGAGCACACCGGACACGGCGAAGCCGAACTTCGGCGGGTTGCCCAGCGCGACCAGGTCCACCGGGCCGCGCGGGGCCAGCAGTTCGGCCGCGCGGTCCTTCTCCTCCTGGCTCATGCCCACGCCGTAGTCGTCGATGATCACGCAGACGCCGTTGGGGACGGACTGGATGCTGACGACGACCGGCATCTCGGGGGCGCTGTAGTTGGTGGCGTTGGCCAGCAGCTCGGCCAGCACCACGGCGAGCGGCTCGACGGCCTTGCTCACGACGGTCACGTTGACCTGGGCGTTGATCTCCACCCGGTCGAAGTGGCGGATGCGGCCCTGGGCGCTGCGCGCCACGTCGAAGACGGTGGCGGGGTGCTCACGGCGTCCCAGCCAGCCGCCGCAGAGCACCGCGATGCCCTGGGCACGGCGGTTGAACTGGCTGTTGGAGTGGTCGATCTCCATCAGGTCGGCGACCACGCCGGGGTCGTCGCCGTAGTTCTTCTGCGTGCGGTCGATGATCAGCTGCTGCTCGTCCGCCAGGACCTGCAGGGTGCGCATCGCGGCCTTGAGGACGGACTTGGTCTCCTCCTCGGCCTCCTGGCGCACCTGGGAGAGCGCGTCGTGGTGCCGGTGCTCGAGCGCCGTCAGCTCGTTCCGCAGCTGCGCCCGCTCGGTCTTCTCCGCTCCGAGCTCACGCTGGAGCGCGTCCTTCTGGACGCGGAGCGCCATGTTGGTCCGCCGCGCGCGGGTCGTCGCGGCCACGGCGGCTACGAGCACCACCAGCAAGATCCACAGGAGCGGATCCTGGAGCAAAGACGTCATGGGACTCTCTTCACGTCGCATTCATGACCGAAGCCCCACAGTCGTGCCGACGCTTCCGCTTGACGCACCGTCAGCCTATGGGGGGAGCTTCACCCTAGCAGTAGCTGGAGGTACCAACTATCTCTGCAAGCTCCTCACCGCAGGGCATAAACGGACGTAGCGGCAGGGCCCCTTCGGTCACAAAGCGGTTGCGGAGTGCGGCCGTTGGGACCTCCGGCCGCCGAACGGCCCTTGACGGCGCAGCCGTCGCCCGGTTCCGCTTCCCCGCTCGCCCGTCGAGATCACGATTTTTCCCGGCCCCGCGGACGCTCCCGGTCCGAGGGGGGCCAGACGTACGGGAGGTCGTCCGGAACGCCGGCGAACCGCGTGGCGTACTCGTCCGGGTCCTTGCGCAGCAGCGCCGAGCGGTGGCTGCGGTGGAAGGCCCGGTCCCCCAGCCAGAGCGGCAGTTCCCCGGCCTCGGCCAGCTCCTTCTGCGGGCGCACGTCCGCGGCGTCGGGCCGCAGCGCGGCGTACTCGGTGGTCAGCGAGTCCGCGCAGGTGTCCGGCCGGCCCTGCTCCCGCCACACCCGGCAGATCTCCAGCCCGTAGCGCACCAGGGCCTCCTCGTACCCGGCCCACATCCGCACGGCGGGATGGTGCTGCCAGCCGTAACCGGGAACGGTCAGGGCGCGGAAGACCTGCAGGGCCTCGACGCGCTGCTTGCCGAGCCGCCGCCGGTCCAGCGCCAGCGCGGACCGGCGGAAGTCCGCGTACGGGAGGAAGGTCTGCACGTCGTGCCGTCTACCCGGCCGGGCCCCGGCCAGCCGGAGGACGCCCGCGGTTCACCCGCCCGGCGCAACGCCCGTCCCATGATCTACAGTTCGGGCGCGCGCTCACCCGCGCACCGCGGACGCGGGGTCCGCCACGTCGGAAAGGGGAGGAACATGACCGCTCGGGAGCTGTTCGGGGGCGGGGTCGCCGTCATCACCGGCGCCGGTTCGGGCATCGGGGCGGGGCTGGCCCGCTACGCCGCCACCGAGCTGGGCATGAGCGTGGTCCTGGCCGACGTCGACGCGGCCGCGGTGGCGGCGCTGCGCGAGGAACTGGAGGCGGCCGGCGCCCGCGCCCTCGACGTGGAGTGCGACGTCCGCGACGCCGAGGCCGTGGCCCGGCTCGCCGACCGCACCCTGGCCGAGATGGGCCCGGTGCGGCTGCTGGTGAACAACGCGGGCGTGGAGCAGTTCGGCTACCTGTGGGACACCCCGGTCGAGAACTGGCGGCGCGTCATGTCCGTCAACGTCGACGGCGCCTTCCACGGCGTCCGCGCCTTCCTGCCGAAGATGATGGCCGAGCCCGGGCAGTCGTGGGTCTGGAACCTCTCCTCGGTCGGCGGCGTGGGCGCGGCCCCGCTGCAGGCGCCGTACATCGTCAGCAAGCACGCCGTGCTGGCGCTGACCGAGTGCCTGAGCCTGGAGGTCCAGGCGGCGGGCCACGGGGACCACGTCCACGTGCAGGCGGTGCTGCCGGGGGCCGTCCTCTCCAACATCTTCGAGGCGGCGGGCGGCGCCGAGGAGAGCGGCGACGTCGCCGCGGCCGAGGGGCACCGCGCCCAGATGCTGCGGCTCAACGCGACCGCCATGGACCCGATGGAGGCCGCCCGGGTCTTCTTCGAGCAGTCCGCCAAGGGCGAGTTCTACCTGCTGAACGACGAGTTCGGCGCCCACCTGATGGCCGCGCGGGCCGACGTCCTCGCCCACCGGAAGGCGCCGGCGCTGCCCCGGTACTGAGGCGGGCGTCAGGGGGCGGTGCCCGCCGTGCCGTGCCGCCCCGGGAGGCCCATGACGCCGCGTGCGACGCGAAGTGTCCGGTCCTTGGGGGTGTGAGTGCGGCGATCGGGGCCATCAGGGGATGAAGGGGGTGTCCTCGAGGGCCCGCGGCCCGAGGGAGGCCCCCGAGCATCCACCCACCATGAACGGAGTGCCGCTCGTGAGCAGGACGCAGCAGAAGGAACGGTTCACCTCCGGGCTGAAGGGCCTGGGCGGTCAGGCCGGCGAGAGCGGGAAGAAGCTGGGCCGCACGGCTCAGGCCTCCACCGCCCGGGCCACCGCCGCCCTGTCGGGCACCACGGCCAAGGCGCGCGAGAAGGCGGCCGAGGTCGCCCCGCAGATCACCGCCCGGGCGGGCCAGCTGAAGACCCGCGCGGTCGACGTCACCGGCAAGGTGGGCGAGACCGTGCCCGCCCCCGTGAAGGCGGGGGCCACCCAGGCGGTCACCGCGGTGCGCACCACTCTGGCCGTGGGCCGCTACCGCACCGCCCTGATGACGGGTGCGGGTGTCGCCCTGGTCTGGATGGTCGTGCGCCGCAAGCGCGGCTGACCGCCGTGGGTCCCGCGGTCGGGGGCCGGGCCGCCGTCGGGCGGACCGGCCCCCGCTGTGCGGTTTGGGACACCGCCCCCTGCTCCGCGTGCCGCTCAGGGACGAACGTGAAGATTCAGCGCCCAAGCAGAGCGAAAGCGGCGGGTATCTTGTAAAAGCCACTGGTCACCTGTGGTGAACAAGGCCACGGGCGCCAGGGTTGCACCAAGGCCCTGACATGCGAGACCGTTGTCATTGAGCAAGTATTTCCGCCCTTGAGAAAGATTGAGGGCCTTCTCCCCCGGAGGGTGCCCTTCCCATGCACGCGTCCCCGGACAGGTCCCGCGCTCGCACCTCGAGTGCGGTGAGTGCCGCCGCCGCTCCCTACCCGGTGGTGGTGATGGACGCGGCCGGGCACGTCGCCGAACTCAACGACGCCGCCCGGACCCTGCTGCCCCGTGCCCGCGTCGGTGAGGCGCTGTCGTCGCCGGACTGGCTCGCCGCCGCGACGGCCGGCACCGGCTCGGTCGGCGGCGCGGTGGGCGAAGGATTCTTCTCGGCGCATCCGTCGGCGCTCGCCGACGGGGACACGGCGTGGTGGCTGGTGGAGGAGACCGCCTACCGGTCGGCGGTGCACGAGCTGAGGACCGAACGCGAACGCACCCGGTTCCTCACGGAGGCGTCGAGCGCCCTGCTCGCGTCGCTGAACCTGCAGCGGTGCATGGAGGTCACCGCGCGTCTGGCCGTCGAGCACCTGGCCGACGCGGCCCTGGTCATCGCGCCGACCGCGGCGAGGAAGCTGCCGATGGTCGTCTGCGACCCGCGAGGAGGCCTGACCCACTCCACCGTCTCCAGCGCCGTGCACCGCGTGCCCGGTCTGCCGGAAGCGCTGCGGGGCTTCCCGCCGGTGCCCTCCCGCTGGATCGACCCCGCCGCCGCTCCCGACTGGCTGGTCCCCGACGGGTTCGGCGAGGTCGGCTCGCTGGCCATCACCCCGCTTCCCGGCCACGGCGTGCCGGCCGGCGCCCTGATCCTGCTGCGCCGGGCCCCGCAGTCCGCGTTCAGCGCGTCGGAGGAGGCGTTCGCCGGTCTGTTCGCCGCGCGGGCCGGCGCGGCGATGTCCGCCGCGCGGCTGTACGCCGAGCAGAACGCGATCACCGACATCCTCATGCGCGACCTGCTGCCGCCCACGTTGCGGCAGGTCGACGGGGTGGAGTTCGCCGGCGGTTACCGGGCCAGCGTCGACACCGACCGCGTCGGCGGGGACTTCTACGACGTCCACCCGGCCGGCCCGGACAGCGGAGAGTCCCTGGCCGTACTCGGCGACGTGGCCGGCAAGGGCCTGGAGGCCGCGGTCCTCACCGGCAAGATCCGCAACTCCCTGCACGCCCTGCTCCCCCTGGGCGGCGACCACGGCCAGATGCTGCGAGGGCTCAACAGCGCCCTGCGCAACGCCGAGTCCACCCGCTTCGTGACCCTCGTCCTGGCGTCCGCCCGGCGCGAGGAACGCGACGTCCTCCTGCGCCTGACCTCCGCCGGCCACCCGCCGCCGCTGATCCTGCGCCGCGACGGAGGCGTGGAGGAGGCCGACACCGGCGGCTCCCTGATCGGTGTCCTGCCCGAGATCACCACCCGCACCGCCGAGGTGCGGCTCGCACCGGGCGAGACCTGCCTGCTCTACACGGACGGCGTCACGGAGGCCAGGGGCGGCCCGCTGGGCGACACCATGTTCGGCGAGGAGCGACTGCGGCGCTCCCTGCGCGGATGCGCCGGGATGCCCGCGGAGGCAGTCGTAGAACGCGTGCGCATGCTCGCCGACGAGTGGATCGGCGACGGACGCCACGACGACATCGCCGTCCTGGCCATCACCGCCCCGCGCGGCGCGCACCTCAGTGCCGTCGACGGAACGACCCCAGGCAGGTACACAGCATGACGGACATCCTCACGACCGATCTCGGCGACGAGCCCGGCCGGCACGGCATCGGCGCCCGCCTCGCCCCCGCCCCGAGCGACGAGCGGGCCGGGGAGTGGGCGGACAAGCTCTTCACGGCCGTGCGGGCGGCGGACGAGTACTCCGCCCTCGACGTCGTCACCAACGCCCTGGACGCCGGCCTGGATCCCGAGACCATCCTCCTGGAGGTCGTCGGCGCCGTCCAGCACAAGGTGGGCATCGAGTGGGCCGCCGCCCGCATGAGCGTCGCCGACGAACACGCCGCCACCGCCATCAACGACCGCGTCATCGCCGCACTGCCCGTCCGGCGCCCCGACACCTTCCTCGGCAGGGTGACCGTCGCCTGCGTCGACAAGGAATGGCACGCGCTGCCCGCGCGCCTGCTCGCCGAGACGCTCCGGCTGCGCGGCTGGCAGGTCGCCTACCTCGGCGCCCAGGTGCCCACCGCCCACCTGATCAGCCAGATCCACCGCACCGGCGCCGACGCCGTCTGCCTGTCCGCGGCGCTCTCTACCCGCCTGCCTCCGGCCCACGCCGCCATCACCGCCGTGCAGGCCGTCGGCACACCGGTCATGGTCGGCGGGCTCGCCTTCGGCGCCGACGGACGCTACGCCCGCCTGCTGGGCGCGGACGCCTGGGCGCCCGAGGCCCGCGCCGCCGCCGACCGGCTCTCCGCCGGCCCCCTGCCCCTCCCCCGGCCGCCGCACCAGGTGGCCGACGACCTGCCGCACCTGACCGACCAGGAGTACACCCTCGTCCGCCAGTCCTCCCGCACCCTGGTCCGCGACACCTTCCAGCGGCTGCAGGAGCGCTTCCCCGCCATGGCCCGCTACGACGACGACCAGCGGGAGCGCACCGCGGAGGACATCGCCCACATCGTCGACTTCCTCACCGCCGCCCTGTACGTGGACGACGACGACCTCTTCACCGGCTTCCTCACCTGGACCGCGGAGGTCCTCACCGCCCGCGGCGTCCCGGACCGCTCCCTCCTGCCGGCCCTGGACCTGCTGGAGGAAGACCTACGCGACTTTCCCCGCGCCCGCCGCGTCCTCGACGCCGGCCGGACCGCGCTCACCACCCGCCCCTGAAGCCCCCACGCCGGAAGAGTCCCCGTGACCGCCTCCCCCGACGAATCCCTCGCCGTCCTCCAGTTCCTCGGCCCGGGCACCGTGCGCCTCGTCCTGCGCGGCGACCTCGACTACGACACCGGCGACGAGATGGTCCAAACCGTCCGGCAGCTCCTGCGGGAACACACCGGCGTGCGGGAACTGCGCGTGGACTGCCGCGAGCTGGGGACGGTCGACTCCACGGGCCTGTCCGTCCTGCTGATGACCCACCGCCTGGCGGGCCGGCACGGCATCAGCTTCCACCTCGACCACCTGGGCCCGAAACTCAGGCGCATGCTCGAGATCACCGGCACGTACGAGCACCTGAGCACGCCCCTGCCCGGCGCGCCGGCCGCCGGGACCACCCCTGACGTCGCCTCGGAGCCGTAGCCCCCTCACGCCCCGGTGCTCGGCCTGCCGGTCGGCACGGGGGCGACCGGGCGGACGGCGGTGAAGTCGTGGCAGGGGCCCCGGGTGGCGGACATCAAGAGCAGCCACTCGTCGCAGCCCTGCCACGGGTGGAGGTGGCCGCCCCCTCCGCGCACCACCCGGGGACCGTCACCGGTGCGGGGGCGCGCGTCCGCCGGCGCGTCGGTCAGGTGCGGGATCCAGACGTCGGCGCAGATCTCGTTGGCCGATCCCATCGCCGCCAGCCCGAAGGCGTTGGCGTACTCCCATTCCGCCTCGCTGGGCAGCCGGAAGGGCAGCGCCGCGAGCAGGTCGTCCAGGTCGTCCTCCAGCCGGGCGGTGCTGGTGGCCGACTCGGCGAAGCCGTCCTCGTACGCGGGCAGCCAGTGCCGGACCTGGGCGACCGTGAGCGGATGCCGGGCGATCAGGAACGGTTCCACCCGCACGTCGGGCTCCTCCGGCATGCCTTGACCGCCCGAGGCGAACCTGCGGCCCCGCAACGAACAGGCCGTTCCCTCGGATCACTCCCGCCGACCGGGATCATCGTCGACGATGTCCCCGTGACTCACCGCATCAGCGCTCTGATCTCGGCCCTCGGCCTCCTCGCCGGGCTAATCCTGCTCGTTCCCGCCGTGCGGGAGTACCGCTCCGGGGCATCGGTCCTCTGGCCCGTGGCCGGGGCCGTGATCCTCCTCGCTGCTTCGTACACGCTCGTGCGGGACCTGCGGCGGCTCCGTACCGGGCCGGCCGACTGACCGGCCCTGGTCCGCCTCCGCGTCGCGGCGGACGGCCTAGTGGGTCAGGGCCTTGACCCGGCGCAGGACCAGCGTGGTCTCCACGGAGACGACCGACTCCAGCGCTCCCAGCCGTTCGGTCACGTAGCCGTACAGGTGGTCGGTGGTCCGGCACAGCAGGGAGACGACCAGGTTGGCCCGCCCGGTGACGGCCGAGGCGAAGCTGACCTCGGGGTGGGTGGCCACGGCCCGGCCGACCTCGGCCAGCCCCTGGGGGGCGACGGTCAGCCAGCACATCGCGGGCACCGCCTGCCCGAGGGGTTCGTGGGCGTACTCCACGGTCAGGTAGAGCACTCCGCTCCGCCGGAGCCGGGCCAGCCGGCGGCGGACGACGTCCTCGGAGCGCCCGGTGGCGGACGCGAGTTCGGCCAGGGGTGCCCGCCCGTCGCGGCGCAGGGCGGCCAGCAGCGCCTCGTCCGTCGGGTCGAGCACGACCGGTTCCTCGGGCGGGTCGGCGGCCGGGGGTCGCAGGGCGGCCTCCTCCTCGGCGGCCAGCGCGCTGATCTTGCGGAGCCAGCCGAGGGAACCGCCGTAGAACGGGCGGAGCGGGCAGTGGCTGCTCATGGACGACACCCGGGGGGTACGCGGAAGCCGCTCCAGCAGGAGTTCGTCCCGCTGCCGCCGGTCGGCCGGGGTGATCCCGCACACGACCTCGCTGCCGCCGGACATGAGGTCGACGTACCGGGTGTCGGGCCGGCGGGCCAGCGCGTCGGCCAGTGACACGGCCGCCCCCGGGGAGCACCCCAGACGGACGATCCAGCCCTCCTGGCCGAGCCGGCCGCGGTCCGTCGATCCGGTGACCCGCAGGCGCGCGTTGGCGCGCAGCCGCCGGTAGCGCCGGGCCACGGTCTGGTCGGAGACGCCGAGCACCTGGGCGATGCGGCTGAAGGGAGCCCGTCCGTCGAGTTCCAGTGCCTGCAGGAGTTTGAGGTCGAGGGCGTCGAGGGGCGGGGAACTCATGGGGACCACCTGGACGGGGAGGGGCGGGCACGGCCCGTGGGCCGCCCGGTCATCGTAGGGCCGCGGCCCGGGGACGGCCGCCGGGCCGCGTGCCGCCGGGTACGACGGGAGGCCCTGCGTGCGGCGCGTTCAGTGCGCGGACGCCGGGGCGGTCGAGGGCTCCGAACCGGTCTCCGCCGTGGACCCCGGCGCCCCGGCGGCCACCGCGGGCCCCCCGGCGGCGGGTGCGCGGCGCGGCCGGAGCAGCACCGCGGCGGCGAGGGCGGCGACCACCAGCAGGGTGGAGGAGACGGTGAGGCAGAGCCGCAGGCCGTCCAGGAAGGCGGCGGACAGGGCGTCCATGGCGCGCCCGGTGTCGGGGCCGAGGTCCAGGCCGGCCACCGCGCCGACGCCGTCCTCGCGGGCGGCCTCCACCGCCCGGCGCGCGGCCGGCGCGGCCACCCCCGCCTCGTCCATCCGGCCCGGGAGGGAGTCCACCGCCCGGGAGGCGAGCAGGGTGCCCAGCAGGGCCGGGCCGAGGGCGCTGCCGACCTGGCGGAAGGCGTTGTTGCCGGTGCCAGCCATTCCGGCCTGGTGGGGTGGCACCGAGGAGACGGCGACGGCGGTGATGCAGGGCATCACCAGGCCCAGGCCGAGGCCCAGGAGGGCGAGCCGCCAGGCCAGGGCCAGGTAGGAGGTGTCCGCCTCCAGGCCGAGCATGGTGGCCAGCGCGGCGGCGGCGACGAGCAGACCGGTGGTGATCAGGACACGCGGCCGGACGTGCCGCATGATCCTGCCCGCCGCCAGGCCGAGCGTCATGGAGACCAGGTTCACCAGGATCACGCGCAGCGCCGCCTCGGTGGTGCCCAGCCGCTGCACGATGCCGAGGTAGAGGCTCAGCACGAAGAAGAAGCCGATCAGCCCGAGGAAGCTGACCGCGGCCACCAGCGCGGAGGCGGTGAAGCCGGGGCTGCGGAAGAGGGTGAGGTCGAGCATCGGGGACGCGCTGCGGCGCTCGACGACCACGAAGGCGGCGAGCGCCACCGCGGCGAGGGCCAGCGCGAGGAAGGAGGCGGGGTGCGAGAACCCGGCCTCGCCGCCCTCGATCACGCCGTACACCAGGGCCGTGATCGCGACGGCGGCGGTGACCTGGCCGGGCACGTCCGGTCGGCGGGCGTGCGGCGAGCGGCTGTCGGGCAGCAGTCGGGCCGCCGTCGCCAGGGCGATCAGGGCGCAGACCAGCGGCAGCACGTAGATCCAGCGCCAGCCGAGGTGGGTGACGACCGGTCCGGCGACCAGGGGGCCCACCACCATGGCGCCCATCATGCAGGTCGTCCATATGCCGATGTACTTGCCGCGCTGCTGGTGGTCCGGCACGGCGTGGCTGATCAGTCCCAGGGTGACCGGGAGCAGCGCGGCCGCGCCCGCTCCGGCGAGGGCCTGGCCGGTCCACAACATCTGCACCGACCCGGCGCACAGGGCGGCCACCGCGCCGGCCGCGCACAGGCCGAGGCCGGCGAGGTACACCCTGCGGCGCCCGTGGATGTCGCCGAGCACGCCGGCGGTGAGGATCAGCGCGGCCATCGGCAGCACGAACGCGTCCTGGATCCACGCGAGTTGGCCGGTGGAGGCGTGGAGCGCGCGCTGGATGGCGGGGAGGCTGACGGCGACGGTCACCACCGGCAGGTAGGCGACGAAGACCCCGACGCATGCGAGGGCGACGACCGCCGGTCGCCCCTTGTTCGACTTGCCCATGGTGTTGCGGTTCTCCCCCGTCGAGGCGTGCGTGTTTCCGACGGGTCACTGTGCGCCTGACCAGCCTTTCCGGGCCAGCCAGCTCCCCCGCCGCCCGGAAATCCGACACGGGAGGCCGTCCGTCCACCGGTTTCCGATGCGCCCCGCGGCGACGTACGGGGGTCCGGCCTCGCGGGGTGCCGGCGTCAGGCCGGCCGGATCCGGTCCCGCACCTCCGGCCGCGCCCCGAATCCGGCCGCCCGGTACGTGGCGACGCCGCCGGTGTTGGAGGCGGGCGTGCACACCCGCACGCTCGACGCGCCCAGCTCCCGCAGCGCGGCCGCGCCGGCCAGGGTGATCGCGCGGCCGTGGCCGCGACCGCGGTGGTCCTCGTGGACGCCCATCGGCTCGACCAGCCCCGGTCTCCCCGGGCCGGCCGACCACACCGTCACCACCGCCGCCAGGCCGCCCCCGTCGTCGTGGACGCCCAGGCAGCGCGCCTCGGTGAAGAACGGCGACGCCGACATGGCGTGCCGGTACGCGGGCGTGGGCCGTGTGGTGCGGAACGCCGACCGCAGGACGTCGGCGAAGTCCCGCGCCCGCTCGGGGCCGATCGGCACGATCCGCGCGCCGGGGTCCTCCACCGGCTCGGTGAGGTCGCGGAAGAGCGGTGTCCACGGCTCGCCGGCGCCCCAGCCCTCCTGGCTCAGCAGGTCGTGGAGCAGCAGACCCCGCGGCGCCTCGAGGGACACCGCCCCGTCCGGCAGCACGCCGCGCCGGGGCAGCGAGAGGTCCTCGACGAGCCGCCGCGCCAGTTCCTCGTCCCGGAAGGCGTCGGGAGCGGCCGTCATCCGCACCAGCGTCGGCGAGTCGAGCATCCCGACGGCGAGGATCCGCCCGTCCCGGCTCCAGGTCCGGACCGCCGCGGCCGTCTCGGCCGCCCCGAGCCGGTGGTTCCAGCCGATGTCCCCGGGGTGCAACTGCATCGGCGCCTCGTCGTGCTGCCACTCCCGCAGCGCGGTCATGGCCTCGCGGACCCCGTCGACGGTCGGCGTTGCCAGAACAATCGTCATGGCCGGGATCCGACACTCCGGCCGGGAAGGCCCGCAACCGATTTACCGGGCAGGTCCGTCGGGCTCCTCGGGCGGTCGGGCCGGGACCCGCACCTGCTAGGTTGCCCGGCCATGCGATCACGTGAGTACGACCAGCGGTTCCGCGACCAGTCGCAGCGCATACGCGTCCTGGGCATTGCCCTGCTGACCGTCGCGGGCGTCCTGTGGGCCTGGTGCGCGGTCCTGCTCCTCCTCCCCTACGAGGTGGACGAGGAGCCCGACGACCGGTACCCGCGGGAGTGCGAGTCCCGCCTGCTCACCGACGCGGGAACCGCCAACGAGGGCCTGCGCGGCTACACCTTCTGCGCCCACGAACGGGACTGGCCGGAGGCGCTGGCGGTCCTCGGCCTCTCCGTCCCCGTGTCGTGTGCCGGTGTCGCGTTCCTGACGTACGGCTCGCTGAGCCGGCGGATGAGCGCCCACGCCGAGGCGATGCGCGAACTAGACGCCCTCGCCGACGCCCGCGCCGCCCGCGAGGCGGACCGGTCCTAGACCGTCCGCGCCGGGGTGCCGGCGAGGACCCGGGCGGCCGGCCGGTCTCCCCCGCCGTCGACCGCCCGGCGGGGGCGTGGTCCCGCACCGGGCCGACGCAGGCCGAGGGCCACCCCGACGGTGACGAGCAGGGCGCCGATCACGTCGGCGGGGCCCGCCCGGTCGAGGCCGAGGGCGACGGTGGTGAGCAGGGCGCCCACCGGTACGAGGCCGGCGAAGAGGCCCGCACGGTCCGCGCCGAGGCGGCGCAGCGCGTCGTACCAGAGGAAGAAGGCGGCGGCGGTGACGACCGCTCCGAGGTAGCCGAAGGCGGCCGCCTCGCCGAGCGTGGGCAGTCGCAGGGCGGTCGTGCCGTCCAGGAGGAGTCCGGCCGCCAGAAGCATCGGCACGGAGAGGGCGGCGGGGTAGGCGGCGACCCTCAGGGGGCCGAGCCGGGGCAGGAGGGGTACGGCCAGCAGGGAGAAGGCCACCTCGCCGGCGAGCGCGCCGAGGGACAGGAGCAGCCCTCGCGGGCTGCCCGAGCCGAGGCCGGCGGCGACGGCCGTGCCCAGCGCCACGACGAGGGCCGCGCCGACCGTGCGGGGCGCCGGACGGCGGCGTTCCTGCAGGGGCCCCATGAGGGCGAGCACCAGCGGGACCGCTCCGACCACCGCGGCGATCATGGCGGGCCCGGCGTGCCGGGTGGCCTCGACCAGGAGGACGTTGAAACCCGCGAGGCCGGTGGCCGCCAGCGCGAGCAGCAGCAGGACCTCACGTCCGGTCAGGCGCACCCGGGGCAGGCGCCGTCGGCGCACGACGGCCAGCAGGATCACCGCCGCGAGCGCGTAGCGCGCGGCCTGGCCGGCGAAGACCGGGTAGTCGGCGACGGTGGCGGAGACCGCGGTGGAGGTGCCGACGAGCAGCATCGCCGAGGCGGCGCCGGCCGGGGCGGTGGAGGCTCTCATGCGGCGTGCTCCCGTGGTGTCGCGGGGGTGGCCGGGGCGGCGAGCACCTTGCGGGTGACGCGTTCGGCGACGGCCGCGACCAGGGTGCGGGGGCGGCGGGGCGTCAGGTGCGCGGCCAGGGCGTTGCCGAGTCCGGGGGCGACGTAGCCGCGGTCGCGCTCCAGCGCGCGCAGCGCGGCGCGCACCACGGGTTCCGGGGTGGTCATGGCTCCGGTGACGGCGGCCCGGCGGGTGCCGATGGTGTCGAAGAAGGCGGTCTCCACCGGGCCGGGGCAGAGGGTGAGCACGCGGATGCCCCGCCGGCGGTACTCCTGGCGCAGGGCGAGGCCGAAGTTGAGCACGAACGCCTTGGCGGCGCCGTAGACGGCGAAGTACGGGGCGGGCTGGAAGCCGGCGTTGGACGCGACGTTGAGGACCGCGCCGTGGCCGCGCTCCAGCATGCCGGGCAGCAGTTCGTGGGTGAGGTCGACGAGGGCCACGACGTTGACCATCAGCTGGTCGTGGTCGCGGGCCCCGGAGATCTCCTCGAAGCGGCCGCACGTTCCGAAGCCGGCGTTGTTGACCAGCAGGTCGACGGTGAGGCCGCGCTCGGTCAACCGCGCGGCGACGTTGCGGGCGGCGTCCGGCTCGGCGAGGTCCTGGACCAGCGTGTGGGCGCGGACGCCGTGCTCGGTGGTCAGCCGCTCGGCGAGGGCGTCGAGCCGGTCGCCGGAGCGCGCCACCAGGACCACGTCGTGTCCCTGGGCGGCGAGCTGCGCGGCGAACTCCGCGCCGAGGCCGGACGACGCTCCGGTGATGAGGGCGGTGCGGGGCACGGTTCTCTCCTTCAGCAGCAAGGGCAACTGGGTCAAGTGTGTGGCAACAGATCTCCTAACCGCAACACCATTGATGCAATTAAGCCTGAGATCGCGTCACGGATGTACGATGTCGCACGGACGAAGGGCTGGTGGGAGGCGTGATGGGCGAGACGGCGGGACGAGCGCTGCGGGCGGACGCGGAGCGCAGCGTGCGCGCGATCCTGGAGGCGGCCGAGCGGGTGCTGGCCGAGGAGCCCGGCGCTTCCATGGAGCAGATCGCGGAGGCCGCGGGAGTGGCCCGCACGACGATCCACCGGCGGTTCGCCAGCCGGCAGGCGCTCGTCGAGGCGTTGGCGTCGTCCGCCGCCCTCCGGCTCGCGCGGGCGGTGGACGACGGCCGGCCGGACACCGCGCCGCCGCTGGTGGCGATGCACCGGATCACCGCCAACGTGCTGGAGGTCAAGAGCGCCTGGGCGTTCGCCCTGGAGCTGCCGGCCGACCCGGACGGTGAGGCCGCCGCCCTCCACCAGGACATCGCCCGCCGCTGCGTCGCCGTGCTGAAGCGGGCCCAGGACGACGGGTTCATCGCCGCCGACGCGGACCTCGAATGGGTGCGCCGGGTCTACTACGCGCTCCTCAGGGAGTCCCTGCACGGGGACGCGTACGGCGGCGGCCCGGACGGTGGCGCGGGCGGCGGAGACGCGGGCGCCGCCGATCCGGACACCCTCGCCGCCCGCATCGTCGACACCCTGCTGCACGGCGCCGGTCCGCGCGCCTGAGCCGTCCTCCCGGTTCCGCGGCGGGTCCCTCGGTGCGGCGGATGCGACGAGCCCCGGCCGCCGTCCGCGGCCGGGGCTCCTCCGCCGACGGGGTCAGTGGTCGTCGAACTGGACGGAGATCCGGTCCGTGCTGGACGGCCACGCCGGTACCCGCAGCACGTCGACGCGGCCGCCCTCGCCCCGCGGGCGGGAGACCAGTGACAGGGGCCGGTCCCGACGGGTCGTCACCGGCAGGTACACGTCCATCCCGCTCAGGAACGGCGTCTGGAAGAACGGCGACAGGGGTGCGGAGAGGTCGGTGACCCGGTCGGCGTTCTTGTCGAAGACGAACAGGCCGATCGTCCGCCGGACGCGGGGGGTGTTGGCGGCGTTGAGCAGCTGGACGCCGTTCACCGTGAGCGAGTCGCCCGCCTCCCCCTGGTCGCCCCACCATTCCTTCTGCCGGGTGACGGTGAGCGCGGCGTGCCCGTCGCCGGTCTCCACCTGGCCGGAGACGCCCTCACCCGGCCGGCTGGTCAGCAGCCGCACCAGGTGGTCGGAGCGTTCGAACGGCGGGAAGTAGAGGTGGTGGGTGGAGTCCTCGTCCCAGATCAGGGCGAACTCGTAGTGGGCGGACCCCTTGGCGCGCACGGGACCCCACGCGCCGTCGGCGCCGATCGTCGCGACCGCCTCCGGCCGGCCGCCGAGGCGGGCCCCGGTACGGGGGTCGACCCGGTGGACCTCCAGCCGCACGCCCTCCGCCGGGACGTTGGACGGGAAGAGCTGGGCCCGTCCGGCCAGGGTGATGTGGCGTTCGGGCAGGATCCGGGTGGTGCGCGGTTCCTCGCCGTGGAAGAAGCGGTAGAACGCGGCGAAGGTCTCCTCGGAGGTGACCGTCTCGGTGTGGCCCTGGCCGGGGAGGTGCACGTTGTGCCCACCGACGACGGCGCGGGCCGGGTCGCCCTCGCCCCACACGGCGAGGGTGGGCACGCCGCCCGGCAGGTCGGGCGAGGTCCGCCCGTCGAGGTTGACGTAGTGGGCGACCCTGGCGGCGCGGTCCGGGGAACTGCGCAGGTACGTCTGCATCAGCAGGGTGCCCAGCGAATGGGCGAGGAGGTCCACCCGGTCGGCGCCGCTGTGCCGGAGCAGGCGGTCGATCCGCCGGTCGAGCGCCGTGTACACCGCCTCGGGGGTGGTGGTGGCGAAGGTGGAGTCGTACTCGTGGGCCTCGATCAGCTCGGCCGGGAAGCCGTTGCTCGTCAGCCGCCGGGCCTGGGTCTCGAACTGGCCGCCCGAGCCGCTGGATCCGTGCACGAAGATCACCGGCCGTGGCACTGCTGCGGCGCCGCCGCCCTCCGCGAGGGCGGGCGCGGGCAGGGCGCACAGCACGGCCAGCGCGGACAGCAGGGTGACGACGCGTCGCCACACGGTGGATCGCGGCCTGGCGCCGGGGACCGCGTGCCCGCTCCGGCCGGCCCCTCTCCGGCCGGTCTCTCGTCCCCCGGTGTCCTGTGACGCGGCGTCCTGCGACGCGGTGCCTGGTGACGCGGTGCCTGGTGACACGGTGGTCCACCTCTCACGCATGGCTCGGGAATCGGTTCCCGTCACCGTCCCGGCGGCCGGGGACAGCGGCAAGGCCGCGCGTGCGAGGTCTGTGCCGCCGCCCATCACCGCGGCCGCGGGCACGGCGGGCGCACAGCCCGCGGTGCCCGCGACCGCGGGGCCGCGCGGGGTCAGCGCCTGCGGAAGCGTTCGACCGCGCGCTGGATCTCCTCGCCGGTGGCGGTCGACGCCTGGGCCCAGGACTCGAACTCGAGCGTGGCCCCGAAGTCGCCGGTGCGGGCGATGCCCACGGCCCGCTTGATGTCCCGGACCAGCGCCGGGTCCACCGCGGCCCACCGCTCGGTGAGCGCACGGGCCTCGGCGACCGGGTCCTCGGCGACGGTGAGCGCCACCCCTTCCCGCACCGCCGCCTCGGCGTCCAGCGTCCCGCCGTCGAGCAGCAGGGCGAGCGCCTTCTGCGGGCCGAGCGCGTCGACCAGGAACCAGGTGCAGCCGCCGCCCGGGTGCAGGCCGATCCGGGTGAAGGTGGCCGCGAACGAGGCGCGCGGGCCGGCCACCCGGACGTCGCAGGCCATGGCGAGGTTGAACCCGGCGCCGACGGCGGGTCCCTGCACCGCGGCGACGGTCGGGATGGCGAGCGAGCGCAGACTCAGGAAGCTCGCGTAGACCTGGTGCAGGTGCTCGCGGATCTCGGACACCGGACGTCCGGTGTCCCCGAACAGCGCGGGCAGGTCGGCGCCGGCGCAGAAGGCGGAACCGGCGCCGGTGACCAGCAGGGTCCGGGCGCCGCGGTCGTCGGCCACCGTGGCGACGGCCTCGCCCAGTTCGCGGCACATGGTCTCGTCGAGACAGTTCCGGCGGTCCGGGTCGTTCAGCGTGAGCGTCCAGCGGCCGCCGTCCTCGACCAGGTCGACCTTCGTCATCGCGCCCCATTCCTCGTGCGTGTCCGTACGTGCGTGCTCGTGCCGGCCCCGGCCGTGGTGCCGGGGCCCGGTGGAACCTACCGTCCGCCTCGCGCTCCCGCCGCACCCGGGTGGGCCGGGAGCCTGCTGCCGGGGCCTGTCGGTGCCTGTCGGTGGCTGCCGGGGGGCTGTTGGCGCTTGTCATGATCCGAGTACGCTCCCCGTGCCCCGGAGCCGGGGCTGCCGCCCGACCCGATGGAGGACCCGATGACCGCAGCCGACGCGTCCGTGGACCCGGTGGCGGACGGCGCGCCCGCCCCGGTGCTCGCCTACCGTGACGACGCGCTCGGCACGGACGACGCGGTGGGCCTGCTGGCCCGGCTGCGGGCGGGCGAGGTGAGCGCCCAGGAGGTGGCCCGGGCCGCGGTGGAGCGGATACGCGCGGTGGACGGCCGGCTCCACGCGCTGCAGGTGGACGCCTTCGAGGCGGGCGTCGCCGCCGCGCCCGGCGAGGGGCCGCTCGCGGGGATCCCCACCCTGGTCAAGGACAACACCACCTACGCGGGCCTGCCGACCGGTCACGGCACGGCCGCCTTCGTGCCCCGGCCCGCGCCGCGGCACGCCCCGTTCACCCGGCAGTTCACCGCCACCGGGATGACCGTGCTGGGCAAGACGCGGCTGCCGGAGTTCGGCTTCAACGCGAGCACCGAGTTCGAGGACGCCGAGCCGGTCCGCAACCCGTGGAACACGGCGTTCTCCGCGGGCGGCTCCTCCGGCGGCAGCGCGGCGCTGGTCGCGGCGGGGGCGGTGCCCGTCGCGCACGCCAACGACGGCGGCGGTTCCATCCGCATCCCCGCCGCCTGCTGCGGGCTGATCGGGCTCAAGCCGACCCGGGGCCGCATGGCGCCGAACGAGACGGGCCGCAGCCTGCCCATCGACGTGGTCGTGGACGGGGCGGTGACGCGCACCGTGCGGGACACGGCGGCCTTCCTCGCGGCGGCCGAACGGGCCCGTCCCGCCTCCGCCCTGCCCCCGATCGGCAGGGTCGAGGGTCCCGGCGAACGGCGGCTGCGGATCGGTCTGCTCCTGGACTCCCCCACCGGCACGGTCACCGACGAGGCGACCCGCGCCGCGGTCACCGCCACGGCCACCGTGCTGGAGGGCCTCGGCCACCGCGTGGAGCCGTACCGGATGCCGCTGGACGCGCGGTTCGAGGAGGACTTCGTCACCTACTGGGGCCTGCTGGCCTTCCTGGCCGGCTCCACCGGCCGGCTGCTGATGGACCGGCGCTTCGACCGCCGCCGGATGGACGGCCTGAGCCAGGGCCTGCGCGCCCACTTCCTGCGGCGCTGGCGCACCACGCCGACCGTGCTGCGGCGCCTGCGCCGCGCCTCCCAGGAGGCGTACGAGCACTCCGCCGCCCGCTACGACGTCCTCCTCTCCCCCGTCCTGGCCCACACCACGCCTCGGCTCGGCCACCTGTCCCCCGCGGTGCCGTTCCCGGACCTGATCACCCGGCTGAAGTCCTACGTGGCCTTCACCCCGATCAACAACGTCTGCGGCAGCCCTGCGGTCTCTCTCCCGGCCCCGCACCGCACACCCGAGGGCCTGCCGGTCGGGATCATGCTCTCCGGACGCACGGGTGAGGAGCGCACCCTCCTGGAGGTCGCCTACGAACTCGAGGCCGCCCGCGGCTGAGGCACGTCCCCGGCGCCGCGGACGGCCGCACGGGCGGACGGCCGCACGGGCGGACGGGAGACACGGCGGGCTGGCGGACACGGGGGCTGGGGGACACGGCGGGCTGGGGCACGGGTGACACGGTGACACGGGTGGCCCAGCTGGACGGGCCCGGGGCGCGGAGGGCTGCTTAGGCTGATGCCGCCCGGCCGGCCGCCCCGTCCCCGCCCCGAACCGGGGCCGTCCAAGGAGCCGCACCACCATGAACACGCACCGTTCCCCGGCCCGCGCGTCCGGCGCCGTGGCCGTCGCCGTCGTCGCCGCCCTGTCGCTGGCCGCCTGCGGCACCGACAGCGCGTCGTCCTCGGGCCCGACGCCGACCGGCAGCCCGACCGCGTCCCCCTCGCCCACCGGGAACGACCAGGCGCACGACGCGCAGGACGTGTCGTTCGCGCAGGGCATGGTCCAGTACCACCGCCAGGCGATCGAGATGGCCGACCTCGCCGAGTCGCGGGCCGAGTCCCAGCAGGTCAAGACGCTCGCCCAGCAGATCAAGCAGGAGAAGGAGCCGCAGGTCACGCAGCTGACGCAGTGGCTCACCTCCTGGGGCGAGCCCGTGCCGGAGGCCAGCCCCACCGGCACCGCCAGCCCGACCGGCACCGCCAGCCCCACGGGCACCGGCAGCCCGACCGGCACCGGGAGCCCCACGGACACCGCCAGCCCGACCGGGACCGGGAGCCCGACGGACACCGCCAGTCCCACCGACACCGGGAGCCCCACCGGGACGGAGAGCCCGACGGACACGGCCAGCCCCACCGGCACCGCCAGCCCGACCGGCGGCGACCTGCCCGGCCTGGCCACCGAGCAGGAACTGGACGAGCTCCGCCAGGCCTCCGGCGCCGACTTCGACGCCCGGTTCGTCACGCTGATGACCGAGCAGCACGAGGGCACGCTGGAGCTGGCCCGGACGGAGACCGAGCAGGGCCGGTCCCAGCCGGCCAAGGACATGGCGCAGTCGATCGTCGACAGCCAGACCGGCCGGCTCCAGGAGATGCGGCAGCTCGCGGAGCAGAACCAGTACTGACCCACCCGACCCCCGCCCCCGCCCCCGCCCCCGCCCCCGGCAGTCCTGTGTTGCAGGTCACATCTCCCGATGTCACATCTCCTCGCGCCCGTTCCGTCGAGGTGGTGAACCGTCCACACGGCAGAGGAGATCTGACATGGAACCGCGCATCAACGCCTTCGCCAGCCCGCTGGGAACCAGCTTCGTCAAGCGCCTCACCGCGGCGGGCAGGCTGGTGGCCGACTCGTCGGTCCCCCACCTCACGCAGGAGCTGGTGAAGATCCGCGCCAGCCAGATCAACGGCTGCGGCTTCTGCACCGACATGCACACCAAGGACGCCCTCGCCGCCGGCGAGACGCAGCTCCGCCTGAACCTGGTGGCGGCCTGGCGCGAGGCCACGGTCTTCACCGAGGCCGAGCGGGCGGCGCTGGAGCTGACCGAGGAGGGCACCCGCATCGCCGACGCGGCCGGCGGCGTCCCCGACGAGGTGTGGGCCAACGCGGCCAAGCACTACGACGAGGAGCAGCTCGTCGCGCTGGTGGCGCTGGTCGCCGTGATCAACACCTACAACCGGCTGAACGTGATGCTGAGGATGCCGGCCGGCGACTACCAGCCCGGCCAGTTCGGCTGAGCGCGTCGCCCGGCGGCAGCGGCCCGTCACGGCGCCGGCCGCCCCGGACACCCCGGGGCGGCCGGCGCCGTGTCGCACCGGGGTGGACCGGCGGCAGGTTTGGTGAAGGCCGCCTCGGGCAACCGTGGCTTCCGGACCCGGAGCCGCTGTCCTTCCGGGCCCCCCGCGACGCCTTGCGCCGTGCGGTCGTCCCAGCATCACGGAGGTCCGGCGGTGAGCGCCATTCCGACGCCCGAGCCCCCTGCCAGAGCCGCAACGGCGGCCGACGACGCGGAGGTGGTCCGCCTGCGACGGCGGCTGGAGCGCCTGCTCGGAGTGGCCGCCACGGAGGGCAACGAACTGATCGCCCTGCGGAACGGGGACGAGATCTTCCCCGCCATGCTCGAGGCCATCCGCGCGGCCGAGCACACCATCGACATGATGACCTTCGTCTACTGGCGGGGGCAGATCGCGCGCGACTTCGCCGCCGCACTGAGCGAGCGGGCCCGCGCGGGTCTGCGGGTCCGGCTGCTCCTCGACGGCTTCGGGGCGCACCGCATAGAGCAGGACCTGCTGGACTCCATGGACGACGCGGGGGTCCAGGTCGCCTGGTTCCGCAAGCCGCTGTGGCTGTCCCCGTTCAAGCAGAACCACCGCTGCCACCGGAAGGTGCTGCTGGTCGACGAGACCGTCGCGTTCACCGGCGGCGTCGGCATAGCGGAGGAGTGGGCGGGCGACGCCGGCGGCCCCGACGAGTGGCGGGACACCCACGTCCGGCTGCGGGGCCCCGCGGTGGACGGCCTGGCGGCCGCGTTCGCGCAGAACTGGGCCGAGTCGCACAACGAGCTCTTCGACGACCGGGACCGCTTCCCCGCCCAGGCGCAGCACGGCTCCGCGGTGGTGCAGGTGGTGCGGGGCTCGGCGTCCATCGGGTGGCAGGACATGCAGACCCTGCTGCGGGTGATGCTGACCTCCGCCGAGCGGCGGTTCCGGCTGGCCACCGCCTATTTCGCCCCGGACGGCTACTTCGTCGACCTGCTCTGCGCGGCCGCGCGGCGAGGCGTGGAGGTGGAGGTCCTGCTGCCCGGCCCGTACACCGACCAGCGGGCCTGCCAGCTCGCCGGCCAGGGCTACTACACGCGCCTGCTGGACTGCGGCGTCTCCGTGTACCAGTACCAGCCCACGATGCTGCACACGAAGATCGTGACCGTGGACGGGGTGGCCTCCCTGGTCGGCTCGACCAACTTCAACCGGCGCTCGCTGGAGCACGACGAGGAGGTCATGCTGGCGGTGCTCGACAAGGAGTTCACCGCGACGCTGGACCGGGACTTCGACGCGGACCTGGAGCGCAGCGTGGCCATCGACCGCAAGCGGTGGCGCCGCCGGGCGGCGGTGCAGCGGCTGAAGGAGGCGTCGGTCACCCCCATCCGCCGCTTCCTCTGAGCACGGTCGCGCACGTCACCCCGCGGGCGGCGCCGGGCGCCGTCACCCACCGTCACTCCCCGGGCGGCGCCGGGCGGACGTCGAAGCCGCCGCGGCCGTCGAAGCGCACCTCCACCACCGCGTCGAAGCCGTCGGAGGTGCTGGGGCGGCGCAGCCTGCGGAAGGTGGCGCGGACGCCCACGTCCGGCACCCTGGCGGCACCTTCCCGCCGGGCGTTGCGGCGCAGGGAGCCGGTGAGGTCGGGCGGGAACCAGTAGGCGGTCACGGCGGCGCCGTGGGCGTGGGCGGCCTCGATCAGCGGGTCCCGCTCCTCGGGGGTGGGGTTGGTGTTGTCGACCGCCACGGCCGCTCCCGCCGTCAGGGCCTCCTCCACCTGGCGCATCTGCCGCGCCTGCTTCGCGCGGGCGCGGCGCGGGAACAGGTCCTTGCTGACCAGCGTGTACCGGGGCGCCAGGCAGCGCCGGTAGAACGTCGACTTCCCGGCCGCCTGGAGCCCCACCAGAACGGCCATCCCGGCCGCTCCGCCGTTCGCCGTCACGCGCGCCTCCTCCAGGCCCGGGGGTGTCCCGCCCGCCGCCGGCCAAACCTCCGCCGACCGGGCACCCGGCATGCAACCGCGTTCTCGGGGGACCCGAGTCTCCCAGCGCGCGGAGAAGACGGCGAGGCCATGAACACTGTCGAACAGTCGATCGATGTCGAGGTCCCGGTCCACGTGGCGTACAACCAGTGGACCCAGTTCAAGACGTTCCCCCGTTTCATGGACGGGGTGAAGCACGTCGAGCAGACGCAGGCGGCGCTGACCCACTGGGTGACCCGGTTCGGCGGGCGGACGGTGGAGTTCGACGCGGAGATCCTGGAGCAGGTCCCCGACCGGCGGCTGCGCTGGGAGGCGCTGGACGCGCCCCGGCACCTGGGGACCGTGACGTTCGAGCCGCTGGACGAGAACCGCTGCCGGCTGACCCTGCGGCTGGAGCCGGTGGGATCCCCCCGGCTGCTGGAGCGGGTGGGGGCCGCGCTCGGGCTGGTGCGGCGCTGGGTGGACGGGTCGCTGCGCTGCTTCAAGGAGTTCGTGGAGGGCCAGGGACGCGAGACCGGCACCTGGCGCGGCGAGATCAGCCGCAGCCATGTGCGCCCCGGATCGCACCACCACAGCCGCGAGGTCCCGACCTGGCCCACCGGCTGACCGAGCGCCGCATCCCGGCGGCGGCGCGTCGGCCCCGCCGTGCACGACAGTTGAGGAGAGATCACGTTGCAGAAGCCGTCGAACGAGGAATCCAGCGACGACCGCCTCGAGGTGACGCCGCCCAAGACCTGGGCCGCGGGCGTCCCGGCGGTGTACCACGCGATGGAGTACTCCCTCTCCCAGACGTCGCCCCGCCGCACGGGGCTGACCCTGCTCAACCTGAACCAGGAACCGGGCTTCGACTGCCCGGGCTGCGCGTGGCCGGACCCGGCACCGGGCAAGCGGCCGATGAACGAGTACTGCGAGAACGGGGCGAAGCACACCAACGACGAGGCGACCTCGCGCCGGGTCACCCCCGAGTTCTTCCGCCGGTACTCCGTCGACGAGCTGGCCGCCCGGTCGGACCGGTGGCTCAACCAGCAGGGCCGGCTGACCCAGCCCATGGTGAAGCGGCCGGGCGGGAGCCACTACGAGCCGATCAGCTGGAGCTCCGCCCTGGAACAGATCGCGGACGAGCTGCGGGGCATGGACTCGCCCGACGAGGCGGTCTTCTACACCTCCGGCCGGGCGAGCAACGAGGCCGCGTTCGTCCTGCAGCTCTTCGCCCGGGCCCTCGGCACCAACAACCTGCCCGACTGCTCCAACATGTGCCACGAGTCGAGCGGGTCGGCCCTCAACGAGACGCTGGGCATCGGCAAGGGCGACGTCAGCCTGCCCGACATCCACCACGCCGACCTGATCCTCACGGTCGGCCAGAACCCCGGCACCAACCATCCGCGGATGCTGTCCGCTCTGGAGGAGACCAAGCGCCGGGGCGGCCGCATCGTGGCCGTGAACCCGCTGCCGGAGGCCGGGCTGGCCCGGTTCAAGAACCCGCAGAAGCCGCGGGGCGTGGTGGGCCGGGGCACTCGGGTCGCCGACCGTTTCCTGCACATCAAGGTCGGCGGCGACCTGGCCCTCTTCCAGGCGCTCAACATGCTGCTGCTGGAGGCGGAGGAGGCCGCCCCGGGCACCGTGCTGGACCACGAGTTCATCGAGGCCCACACCCAGGGCTTCGACGCGTTCGTCGAGCACCTGCGCGCCGACTTCTCCTGGTCGCGCGTCGAGGAGGCCACGGGCCTGACCCGCGCGCAGATCGAGGAGGTGCGCGACATGGTCCTGGAGAGCAGGCGGGTCGTCGTCTGCTGGGCGATGGGGCTCACCCAGCAGAAGCACGGGGTGCCCACCATCCGCGAGGTGGTCAACTTCCTGCTGCTGCGGGGCAACATCGGCCGCCCGGGCGCGGGCGCCTGCCCGGTGCGCGGCCACTCCAACGTGCAGGGCGACCGCACCATGGGCATCTGGGAGCGGATGCCGGAGGCCTTCCTGGACGCGCTGGGGCGGGAGTTCGGCTTCGAGCCGCCGCGCGAGCACGGCCTGGACTCGGTGAACTCCATCCGCGCGATGCGGGACGGCAAGGTCAAGGTCTTCCTCGGCCTGGCGGGCAACTTCGTGCGGGCCACGCCGGACAGCGAGGTCACCGAGGCCGCCGTGCGGCGCTGCCGGCTGACGGCGCACATCTCCACCAAGCTCAACCGCTCGCACACGGTGTGCGGCGAAACCGCCCTGATCCTGCCGACGTTGGGCCGCACGGAGCGCGACGTCCAGGCGGGCGGCGAGCAGTTCGTCACCGTGGAGGACTCGATGAGCCAGGTGCACGCCTCGCGCGGCGTGCTGGAACCGGCGTCCAAGCACCTGCTGAGCGAGGTGGCCATCCTGAGCCGCCTGGCCCGCCACACGCTCGGCGACAAGGTCCCGGGCATCCGCTGGGAACGTTTCGAGGCGGACTACGGCTCCGTCCGGGACCACATCGCGCGGGTGGTCCCCGGCTTCGAGGACTTCAACACCCGCGTCTCCCGCCCCGGCGGCTTCGGTCTGCCCAACCCGGTCAACGAGGGCCGCTTCCCCACCCCGAGCGGCAAGGCGCTCTTCAGCCGCAACGCGTTCGAGCACCTCAGCGCGCCGGAGGGCCACCTGATCCTCCAGACGCTGCGCTCCCACGACCAGTGGAACACCGTGCCGTACACCGACAACGACCGGTACCGGGGGATCCACGGCTCCCGCCGCGTCGTCCTCGTCAACCCCGCCGACCTGCGGGACCTGGGGCTCGAGGAAGGCGCCGCGGTGGACCTGGTGGGCGTCTGGCGCGACGGCGTGGAGCGCCGCGCGGAGGACTTCCGGGTGGTCCCCTACCCGACCTCGCGGGGCTGCGCCGCCTCGTACTACCCGGAGACCAACGTGCTGGTCCCGCTGGACAGCGTCGCCGACATCAGCAACACCCCCACCTCCAAGGGCGTCGTCGTGCGCCTGGAACCGCGGGACCTTCCCGCGACGGAGGCGGTGGCGGCGGGCGCCACGGACCGCGGCACCGCCTGAGAAACCCGCTTGCCGCTCCGGTGCCGGTGGCTGAACCATGGCGTCATGCTTCAGCCACCGACCGCAGCCGCCGCCGGAGCCCCACCCGCGGCCGGGGTGCGCACCCCCTGGTGGGCCGTGCCCGCGGGGGTGCGGCGCCGGGTCGAGGACCGGCTGGGGGCGCCGGTGGTGGAGGCCGCGACGCAGACCGGCGGCTTCTCCCCCGGGGTGGCCGCCCGGGTCCGTCTCGCGGACGGCCGCCGGGTCTTCGTCAAGGCCGTGGGTCCCGAGCCGAACCCCGACACCCCCGGACTCCACCGGGCCGAGGCCCGGATCACCGCGGCCCTGCCCGTCGCCGCGCCCGTGCCACGGCTCCTGTTCTCGCTGGACCGGGACGGCTGGGTGGTGCTGGTCCTGGAGGACGTGGACGGCCGGACCCCGGCCCAGCCCTGGCGGACGGACGAACTCCGGCGGGTCCTCACCGCGGTGGGCGACCTCTCCCGGCGTCTCGACCCCTCCCCCGTCACCGTCCCGACCCTCGCCGAGGCCTGCGACAGCCGCTTCCGGGGCTGGCGGCGGCTCTCCACGGACGCGCACGACCTGTCCTGGCTCGGACCGTGGGCCCGGCGGCACCTGTCGCGACTGGCCGAGAGGGAGGCCGGGTGGCAGGCCGCCGCGTCGGGCACCGCCCTGGTCCACGGCGACCTGCGCGCCGACAACGTGCTGCTCACCGAGGACCGCGTGGTGGTCGTCGACTGGCCCTGGGCGGCCGTCGGCGCGCCCTGGTTCGACATCGTGGCGCTGGCGCCCAGCGTCCTGATGCACCGGACGGCCGAGGAGGCCGCCCTGCCCCTCCTCGAAGCGCACCTCACCGCCCGGGGAGCCGACCCCGAGGACGTCACCACCGTGCTGGCCGCCGTGACCGGCTACTTCCTCCACTCCTCCGGCCTGCCTTCTCCCCCGGGCCTGCCGACCCTGCGGGGCTTCCAGCGCGCGCAGGGCGAGGCGGCGCTCCGCTGGCTCCGCCGGCGTCTCGAACCGGCGTGATCGGCACGGGAGTTCAGCCGTCGGTGCGGAGTGGGGGCAGGATCAGCTGGCGGAGGAGGGGGGTCGTGGCGGCGGCCGGGCCGCGGGACTCGGTCTGCAGGACCAGTTCGTTGGTGGGGAGGATGAACGCCCGCACGCGCAGGGGCTCGTCGCGGGTGAGCCGGGCCTCGCGGATGGTGCCGCGGACCAGGGCGTCGAGCGCCTGACTGGCGGTCTCGACGTCGCCGAACCAGGACGCGGCGGTCAGCCGGGCGCGCAGGCGCAGCCGGGCGCCGGGGCCGGCGCAGGAGTTGGCGCGGAACTCCTCGGCCCACCTCCACGGCACGTGGTCGGGCTCGCTCAGCGGCAGGGCGGTGGGACGCAGGACGGGGGCCGCCCGCCCGTCCGCCGGAGCGGCGGGAGCGGGGAGCTCGTCCGGGCCGTCCATGGTGACCTCCTTCCGGTGGCCCGCGTACCGGGCCTGTCACCATGCTCCGGCCACGGCCGGGCCGCCCGCCTGAGTACACCTACTCAAACGGGACGTCCCGAGAGCACCCACGCGTAACGCGCCCCCCGGCCGCCCCTGCGCTACCCCGCCCGGCAGTGGAGGCCGCCCCCGCGCTCCACCGCCGCCCGGGCCAGGGGGGGCCACCCCGCTCAACACCCACCGCGCGGTCCCCTCGTCCACGGGGGTCCCGTCCTCCGCCGAACTCCGGGACCAGGCCGAGGCGGCGTCGCGCAGCCGGGGCGGCTCCGCGGCGGCGTGTCGTCCGGCGCGGTGAGGAAGTCGACGGCGGTGCTCATCGGTCGGGGGTCCCCAGGTCGTCGCGTCGAAGGGCGGGGCGTCGCCGCGGGGCGCGGGATGGGCGAGGATCAGAGCCATGGCAGAGAGCTTCCCGACCGTCACCGTCTCCTGGGGCCGCATCGACACCTGGCTGGCGGCCCGCGCCCCGAGAAGCCTCGGCATGCTCGCGCCGCCCGCCGCCGAGGCGGAGATCGAGGAGGCCGCGCGCCTCCTCGGCGTCCCGCTGCCGCCGGAGTTGGCCGAGTCGCTGCGGCGGCACGACGGCGTCACTCGGTGGGCGACCGTGCTGCCGGAGCAGGCGCCGCTGTCGGCCGCCGGCATCGTGGAGCGCCGCCGCGTCCTCGCCCAGGTCGCGGCCGAGAACGACGGGCTGACGACCATGCCGTGGGACGACGAGCCGTGGTGGCACCCGCGGTGGATCCCCTGGGCGGAGGACGCCGGCGGCGGGGTCGAGGTCGTCGACACCCGGCCCGGTCCGCACCGGGGCCGGCTCGGGTGGGCGGGCCACGGCGGCGGAGGCGACTTCACCGACGCCTGGCCCTGCCTCGCCGCGCTGCTGCACGCGGTGGCCGAGGCACTCCACCACGGCGGGGACGTCCGCGGCCTCCACCCGTACCTCACCGCGGAGGGCACCCTCTGGTGGGACGCCCCCGACGCCTCCGACGCCCCGGACGGCGGGCAGCCGCTCGTCCCGGCGCCCGTCGGGCTGCCCTGAGGGACGGCGTGGCCGCGAGCCGTCAGGAGGTGACCGCGCGCAGGCGGACCCGGGTCACCAGGTCCTCGCCGCCCGCCCCGGAACCGGACTTGTCCAGCACGAAGGCGGTGCCGCCGGTGACGCGGACGTGGTTGGGGAGGTCGCCGGTCGGCACGGTGGCGACCACCTCGCGGGTGCCCGGGTCGACGACCGACACGTTGTCCGCGAGCCGGTTCACCACCACGACCTTGCCGGAACGCGGCGCCACGTCGACGGACTTGGCGCCCGCGCCGGTCGGCACGGTGGCGGTGACCGTGCCGGAGCGCAGGGACACAACGGTGAGCGTGCCGGTGGTCTGGTCGGCGGTGTAGGCGGTGCGCCCGTCCGGGGAGAGCGCGATGCCGAGCGGGCCGGAGCCGGCGGGCAGCAGACGCGGGGTCCGGGCGCCGGGACGGACCTCGATGATCCGGCTGTTGACGTAGTCGGCCGCGTAGACGGCGCCGTTGCGCTCGTCGACCGCCAGCCCGGTGGGACCGCTGCCCTCGACGGTGACCCGGCGGACCTCCTCGAACGTCACGCTGTCGTAGGCGATGAGCTCGCCGGAGCCGTAGGCGCTGACCCACACCAGGTCGCGCTCCTCGTCCACCACGACCTCGCGGGAGTGCTTGGCGCCGCCGATGGTGACGAGGTGCCGGCCGTCGCGCTGGCTGTAGACGGCCACGGAGTCGTTGCGGGTGTTGGTGACCCACAGGGTGTTGTGCTCGTCGTCGACGTCGATGCCGTAGACGGCCTCCGGGGTGCCGTTCTCCGCCACCGGGACGGGGTAGGTGGCCTCGACCTCGAGGGTGTCCGGGTCGACCTTCACCAGCCGGGACCCGGTGACCGGGGCGGGCGGCATGCCCACGGCGGCGGTGGCCCACAGCGCGTCGTTCCGCTCGGAGTAGGCGGACTGGTAGAGGCCCGCGACCAGCGGGGCGGCCTGGACTCCGGAGGAGGCCGGGGCGCCGGAGGAGGCCGGGGCGCCGGAGGAGGCCGGGGCCGCGGCCGCACCGCCGGCGGGGAGCACGCCGGTCACGGCGAGAGCCACCGCGACGGCGGTCAGGGTGCGCGCGGGGAGGGTCCGGGAGGAAGACCGGGAGGACATGGGCGGCGGATCTCCGTGGGGGCTCGGGGAAGGCCGACGCGGGATGTCCCGGCCCGTCGGCCTGATCGTCCGGCGCAGCCTAACCCGGCGTCGTGACGCCCCGGCGACCGGGTCCGCGGGCCGGAAACCGGGCTCCCGTGGCCCCCTGACGTGCCGCGGAAGCGCCGCTCACCGGCCGGGGTGGTTCCTGGCCGACCGGTCGGTGGCGGTGCCCTGTTCCGTCCCTGTGCGGTACGCCGCCGGGCGGCGGACAATGGAAGGGACGAGGCCGGCGCCCGGGCTCGGCGATCACCGTGACACCGCACCACGAGCCTTCTCCCGCATCCCGACGATCGCGAGATCTCGCGGGCGGAGCGGCGCAGGAGGCCGGATCCGGGCGACCCGAACGACTTCCGAGGTCCGCCATGAGTGCCACGGAGCGATATGCGGTCCTGCGGCCGAGCGATCTCGTGTCGCTGACGGTCCGCTCGACGGGACTGCGCGAACGAACCGGTGCCGCCGGGGTGACCGAATGGGTCGCCGAGGGCGAGGGCCGTCTGATCCTGGAACTGGAGCCGCAGCACGTCGCGGAGAGCGTGGTGGGCGTGCCGTCGGCGCAGGGGCGGCCGGCGGGGCCGAGCAGTCTGCACTTCGCCGTGCCGCCCGGTCACGTCGTTCCGCTGACCGTCGAGGGCGTGCTGGCCGCGGCGAACGAGCTGCGGCTGGTGGGCGCGCCACGCGAGGAGGGGAAGGCCAGCACCCTCGAACTGCCGTGGCGGCTGCTGCTGGCCGTCGAGCACCGGGCGCGCTGCCGGCATCCCCGCCGCCCCGCGACCAGCGCCGACGGGGTGACCGCGCTCTGGCACACCCGGATCCTGGCTCCGTCCTCGGCCGGGTACTCGGCGGTCTTCCCCTTCGCCGCCCTGCCGCCGACGACGCCGTTCGCCGACACCACCCCGCTCGGCGAGGGCGTCACGAAGATCGCCGCCCGCGGGCGTGACCACCCCGGCACGCCGGTGTCCGTGGACGCGCTCGTCCTCTCCGCGTGCGGCGCCTGGTTCTCCGGCTCGGTGAAGTACCCGGACCTGGAGTGGACCCACCGCACGGTGATGGGACGCGACGTCCACGTGCGGCTGCTGCAGCGCGGCGTCCTGTTCCCCTTCGGCAACGAGGCCTCCACCGTCGAGGTGACCGAGCGGAAGGTCGACCCGGCCACCGGTGTGGCGGGACTGCACCGCACCCTCACCCTGGTGGTGACCCAGCCCGTCCTCGACTACGGCGTGGGGGCGGCGCACGAACGCGAGTTCCCGTTCCACCGGGTGGCGGTCGACCCCGTGCTGGTGACCCCGCTCGACCGGCCCGCGCCCGGCTCCCGGGCACACTGGCCGACGCGGGACGGCCGCGCGGTGATGTTCACGGTCCACGCGTCGTCCGCCGGGGACGTCGTTCCGCTGCGCCTGCCCCTGCTCTTCGCCGAGAAGGGCACCGACGTGGGGCAGCTGAACGCCCTGTACGCGGACGGGCCGCCGCGGGAGCGCGAGATCCCCGGCCCCCCGACGGCCGTCGTCGACCGGGCGGTGCCGCTGGTGGTGCGCCGGCGCGCGGACGGTGTCGTGGAGGCGGTCGAGCGGACCGAACAGCACGTCCGGTCGCTCACCCTGGCGGCCACCAGGGTCGGCGGGGGTACCGCGTTCCACCCCCGGATCGCCGGGCTGGAGGTCACCCTCCCCGCTGTTCAGCAACTGCTGGGCCGGCACCGGACCATCCGGGCCGAGCTGGCGCCGGAGGTGGCGCAGGCCGCGACGACGGGGCGAACGCCGGACTTCCTGCTGCGGCTTCCCGAGAAGGTCCCGGTCGACTTCGCCGCGGCCCGGGCCGCCGTCGCGGCCGCGCCCTCGATGGCCGTGGACCGGATCCACCGGGAGCTGGGTCCCACGGTGGCCGACCTGCCGACCGACCCGGCGCACCTGTTCGACCGCGGCGCCAAGCTCCTCGGCGTCGTCCCCCTGGTGGACGTCATCGGCCGGGTCACCGGGCGTCCGACGATCACCTGGTCGCGCACGCCGACACCGCGGGCCACCCTGCACTGGTGCGAGCGCCTCACCCGGGAGCAGGGCCCCTTCAAGCCCCTGGCCGGCTGCAGGGTGACGCTCGACGTGCGCACGGACCTGGTCGACGGCCGCCCGCGGAGCACGATCGACGGCACGGTGACCGACTTCGTGATCGGCATCCCCTCCCCGGAGGAGGACAGGTACCTGGTGAAGCTCGGGTTCAAGGCCCTGCGGTTCCACGCCGAACCGGGCGGGCTCCCCCGGACCACGCTGGTGATCGACTCGGCACGGCTCGGCGGACAGCTGAAGTTCGTGCAACAGCTCAGCGGCTACCTGCCGGGCATCGGCGACAAGGCGCCCACCGTCGAGGTCGGCGGCCGTGAGGTGCGGATCCGGTACGCGCTCGCCGTCTCGCCACCGCCCCAACTGGGGGTGTTCGTCCTGCAGAACCTGCTGCTGCAGGCCGGTCTGACCCTGTCGCTCGGCGATGACCCGGTGACCGTCGACTTCGCCTTCGGTACCCGGGACCGTCCCTTCCTGGTGACGGTGATGGGTTTCGGCGGCGGCGGTTACCTGGAGCTGGGCATCCGGGCCGGCGGCGACGACGACGGGCTGGAACGCTTCGTCGGCGGCATCGAGTTCGGCGCGGCCGTGGCGATGGACTTCGGTGTCGCCCGCGGCGAGGTGCACGTCTTCGGCGGCGTGGTGTTCACCAAGCGGGGCAGCACGGTCGAGATCGCGGGCTACCTGCGCATCGGCGGGTCGGTCCGGGTCCTCGGACTGGTCTCGGTCTCCGTCGAGCTCACGATCAGCCTGACCTTCGTCGAACCGAACGTCCTGCGCGGCAGGGCCCGGCTCGTCGTCGCGGTGGACCTCACCTTCTGGTCCACCTCGGTCGAGATCACCTGCGAGAAGACGTTCACCGGATCGGACCAGGCGGTACGGAGCCGTGAGCGGGCCGCGCTGACGGCCGCGCGGCCGTCGTCGGTGGAGCACGCGTGGGGTCCGGTCGGGTCGTCCTTCCCCTGGCACACCTACTGCAAGGCCTTCACGCGGGAGTGATCATGGCCCTGGACCTCACCCGCCGGTTCGTCTGGACCGTCCTCCCGGGCGGCCGTGCGGAGACCACCGGAGCACGGCGGGCCCTGTTCGCCGCACTGCTCACCCCCCGGCTCCTCGCTCCGCCCGGGACCACCCCGACCGTCGGAGATTTCGGCCTGCAGTCGTGGCCGTCGCGCCTGGAGGACCTGGACTTCGCCGCGTTCCGGGGCGACCGGCCGCTGACGCTGACCCGGCTCCGGCCCGCCGCGGAGGACGGGCGACCGCTGTGCGCACCGGACCGGCAACTGGCGGCCTGGCGGTCGGTGTTCCCGGCGTCGATGCCGGTCCGCCCCTACCGGCCGACCGGCTACGGGGACCGGGAGGTCCGGGACTTCCCGGCGGACGAGGCGGGCGCGGAGGTCGAGCAGGCGTACGCCCGGACCACCCGTGCCCTCGCCCGGACCGACGCCCGCGACCGCCGGCAGCGCGCCCGCCGCGAGGCGGCGCTGCGGGAGATCACGCGGAGCTGGCAGGCCGGGGCGACGCTCTCCGACCGCGACGCGGAGGACGCCGACAGGTCGCCCCTGGTGCGGGCCTACCGGTTCTACCGGCGTGAGGAGGGCGGAGGCGCGACTGCCGCCGACGAGGAGGGGGACGAGGAGGCCCCGGTCCTCGACTTCCACGACGTCGTCGCCCGGCTCGCCGGTCACCCCCTGCTGCTGCGGGCGCTGGGCCTGGTGGTCGACTTCGCGGTGCCGGTGGCCGAGCTGGCCTCCCCGGGCGGCCCCGCGCATCTCCGCCTGCGACCCCGGTGGCCCGTTCCGGACCCCGGCGCCCCGGCCGGCTGGACCGACGCCGGTCAGGAGGATCTGTGCCCGACGACCGCCTACTCGCTGGCGGGCTCCCGCTTCCTGCCCCTGATGCCGCCGGCGGCGGGGGCCGCCCGCCCCCAGGGGATGCTGCCCCTGGCCGGGGTCACCCTGGCCGGCGCCCCCACCGACGCGGCGTACGCGGTGATGCCGTTCGACGTCGACGGCGCGGCGCTGCGGATGGTCGGCGTCGCCCAGTCCGACCGCGGTCAGGCCCCGCCGGAGGCGGCGGACGGTGCCGGTCTGCCCGCGCTGCGTTCCACCGGCTTCGCCCTGATCGAACGCGACCGCCGGGAGCAGCACTTCGCCCGGCTGCGGCGGGCCGGCGACCGGGACACGCCGCAGAAGCTCCTGGGCTCGCCGCTGACCGCGGAGAACCTCCTCGCGGGGTACCGGCTCGACGTCCTCGCCGCCGGCCGCTGGCACTCGCTGTCCCGGCGCCGGGTCCGCTACACCGTCGGCGGGGTCGCGCTGCCCGCGGAGCCCGGGCCGCCGGGGCTGCCGGACGAGGGCTTCGTCCCCGTCGGTTCGGCGACGACGGGCTCAGGTGCGAACGCACCGCTCCACGTGCATCAGACGGTGGCCCGGTGGGACGGCTGGAGCCAGGTGGTGCCCCGCCCCGACCGGGTGGTGGATCCCGTCGCGGCCGGGCCGTCGCCGTTCGCCGCGGTCGCCGAGACGGAGGACGGGTCGCTGCCCCGGCTGAAGTTCGGCGCGACCTACCGGTTCCGGGCGCGGCTGGCGGATCTGGCCGGCGGCGGACTGCGGAGCGACCAGCCGGGCGCGGAGGACGCCACGGCGAAGGTCGTCCACCGGCGCTTCGAGCCGCATCCGGCCCCGGAGCTGGTGCCGACGGCGGCCTATGCCGACGGCGCGGGGCCGCACCGCATGGTGGTGCGGACCGAGCGCGGCGGCGACGCGGCCGCCTATGCGGCGGCGCACGGCTATCCGGCCCCCGAACTCCGTTACCTGTTCCCCCCGAAGAGTTCGCTCGAGCTGGCCCTGCAGTACGAGGGCGCCTTCGGTACCGCGTTCGGACCGGACGCCGGCCTGGACGAGGTCCGGCGGCAGTTCGCGATCGCGACCCGCGCGGACCGGGACGTCGCGGACATCGCGGGGGCGCGGCTGGAGAGCGCGCCGGACGGCTCGGGCACCTATGTGGTCGTCCCCGCCGACCCCCCGTTCCCCAGGCCGGCCTGGCTCGCGGACCGCGGGACGGTCTGGGTCAACCTGCGGAACCGCCCACGGCCGACCGATCCGGACACCGGCTACCCGGGGAAGGCCGAGGGGTTCGACACCAAGGAGTCGCAGAGCCTGTGGCGGGGGACCTGGCCGGACATGGAGCCCATCGCGCTGCGGGTGGAGCCGGCCGCCGGCGGGTGCTCCGTCCGACGCAGTCCCGGTCCGGGCCCGCGCACGTTCACCGTCTCGCTGGGCCCTGCGGAACAGGTCACCGTCGACATCCCGTCGTGCCCGTCCATGCTGGCCGTCCCGGACCTGGGCGTCCCGCACTGGGCCGGTGCCACGCAGGATCCGGGCAACCCGGTCAACGACGACGCGGAGCACGGCCGCAACCCGCTGGTGAGCCCGCCCCGCACCGTCACGCTCATCCACGCCGTGCAACGCCCGCTGACCCACCCCGGCGGCCGGTTCCGCGTGGTCCGGCGCATGGGCGACACGGACGCGGAGCTGGGGACGTCGGCGTTCCACGTGGACGTGCGCAGCACCGGCAGGATCGACGTGCGGGCGGAGTGGACCGACGTGGAGGACGTCGGCCCCGGCCGGCCGGCGCCGAAGCGGGTCGTGGCGGACGTCGGCTCCTTCGACGTCGCGCACGCACCGCCGCTGCTGCCGCCGCCGGACGGCGCGTTCCCGCGGATGCGCCACGAGTTCGGCGACACGCAGCGGCGGAAGGTCCGCTACACCGTGACCGCCGTCTCCCGCTTCGGCGAGTACTTCGGCCGGGTCGTCGCACGGGATCCGCAGGCGTGCACGGTCACCGGGACGCTGGAGACCGCCGACGTGGCGAGCACCGCCCGGCCCCCGGCGCCCAAGGTCCGGCTCGTGGTGCCGAGCGTCCGGTGGACCCGGTCCGTGGAGGACGGCGGAGCGGTGATCCGGTCCTCGCGCGGCGGTGGTGGCCTGCGCGTCATGCTGGAGCGTCCGTGGTTCGTCACGGGCGCCGACGAGGCGCTCGCGGTCCTCGTCCTGCCGCGGGCGTCGGCCTCGCCCACCGAGCCGCAGCGGCGCCACCTCAGCCTGGCCGGCCGTGACCCGCTGCAGGCGACCGCGACGCCGCCCACCGTCCTCGACGACACCCACGTCCACGCGGACCTCTCCGCGGCGGTACGGCTCCCGGAGCTCGGAGGCCTCCCGGTCACGGCGATGGCCGTTCCGCTGGACGCCGTCACCGCCTACGACGAGGACGACGACTGCTGGTTCGCCGACCTGGACCTCTCCCCCCTCGCGGCGGCCTCGTACCGGCCGTTCGTCCGGCTCGCACTGGCCCGCTACCAGGAGAACACCGCCGACCCCGACCAGCGGCTCTCGGCCCCGGTGGCGGTGGAGCCGATCCGGCTCCTCCCGCCCCGCGACCTCGTCGTCTCCCGCACCCCCGGCCGGGCGGGCGTCGTCCTCACCGGGCCGGGGCCGTCCGGGCCTCCCTTCACCACGGTCCGTGCCGAACTGCAGGTCTTCGCCGGGGACCCGCGCGCGGCCCGGGACGGCCTGATCGGTCCGTCCGCCTGGACCACCGTGCACCGGGCGACCGGCCGGCTCGGGGACGACCTGGTGCTCGATCTGCCGCACGACGACGGACGGCCCCTGCGCGTCGCCGTCACCGAGACGGAGTCCGTTCCGGGGGCCGCGGGCGCGCCGGCGGGCCCCGTCCACGCCGACATCGTCGAACTCGCCTGACCGCCCCCCTAGTCCTGAGGAAAGACCGATGGTGTTCCAATTCCTGCCGGCGACCGGGCCGCTCGAACTGCCCGGGGGCGCGACCGGCCCGCCCCTGCCGTTCGCCGTGCCCGTCGAGGCGACCGGCATGTTCCTCCGCGTGATCGCCCTGTGGCGCGACAACCGTCCGCTCGGCGGGCGCTCCCCGACGTTCGAGCTCCGGTCCGGGCGTGACGGCCGGCTCACCGCCGTGGACGCCGGGACGGAGAGGACGGAGATCCGTGAGGCGGACGGCGGTGTCGCGGCCCTGGCCGAGGTCGGACGGCTGCCCGCCGACAGCTACCTCCTCACCCTGTCGGGGATCCAGGAGAATCCCGGCCCCTGGCAGCTGCGCATCACCAACAACGACGCGGCCACCCTGCGCTTCGCCTGCGTCGCGTCGCACCGCGAGGCGGAGACCCGGCAGCCCTGGATGGCGCTGGGCGACGCCGCGCCGACCGGTGACGGCCTCCTCGCGCTGCACGGCGAGAGCCCGGGAGCCGCGGTCACGGTCCGCAACTGGGGCACCGCGCCGCTGACCGTCCACGATCCGCCGGGCGCCCGGCTGGGGTCGCAGCGGTCCCCTGTGGTCCTGCGGCAGCGGCCCGCGTCGATCGCCCCGCACGACACGGAGGATCTGGTTCTGGCGTGCGGCGAGGTCTCCTTCGCGGACCGCTTCAGCCACACCTTCGACACCAACGACCTGGACGCGGCGCACACCACCCTGTTGTTCGAGGTGCTGCCGCGTTCGGCGGGGTACGGCTCGCCGGACGCCCCGCCGGCCTACTGCCGGGCCTGCGGGCGGTGTCCGGACTACGGGCCGCCCCCACGGGAGGTCGGGGGTCCGTGCGAGACCTGCGGGCATCGCGGGGCCCAGCACTTCGACCTCCCGCCCGACCACCGGAACGTCTAGTCGACGCCAGGGACGTGCGATGAGCGTGATCCAGATCTTCCCCCCGGACCGGCCGCTGACGCTGGCCCCGGGCCGGACCGGCCCGCTGGTCGAGTTCGAGGTACCGGTCGAGCCCGTACCGATGTTCCTGCGGTTCGTCGCCCTGTGGACGGACAACACCCCGCTGGAGGGCGCCCCTCCTGCCTTCGGCGTCAAGCTGGGCGAGGGCCTCATCACCCCGGTCGCCGCGGACGGCGCGGAGGTCGGCATCCCGGGCCCGAAGGAGGGAGGGACGGCGAGCTGCCGGCGGCTGCCCGGGGACATCTACCTGCTGACGGTCGTCAACCACACGGAGTCCAGCACGACGTGGAAGCTCCGCATCAGGAACCAGGCCGACCGGACCCTGCGGTTCGTCTGGGTCAGCTCGAACGTCAACGACGACACGTTCCAGCCCTGGATGGCGCTGGACGGCGACCTGTCGATCACCGGCGGCGGCCCGGTCGGCTTCGTCGCCGTCCGGAACTGGGGCACCGGCACGCTGTCCGTCGAGGACGGTCCGGGGACGCCGGTCGGCGGGCAGGACTCCCCCGTCGTCCTCGTCCACCGGCCGGCGGAGATCCCTCCGCACGGCGTCGACCACCTCGCGTTCAGCTGTGGGGAAGTCCTCGGCCGCCAGACCCTCCAGCACTCGTTCAGGACCAACGACGACAGGGCCGACCACACGACCCTGCGCATCGTGGCCGACCCGCTCTGAGGAGGAATCGAGCATGGTGTTCGAAGCGTTCCGGACCGGCCCTCTGGCGGAGGGCCAGGTGAGCCCTCCCGCGGAGTTCGTCGTGCTGCTGGGTTCCGCGCAGACCTTCCTGCGGGTGATCGCCCACCTGGAACCCGGTGTGGTGCACGGCGGGACGCCGCCGACGTTCCTGCTGACGGCGGGCCTCGGAGATGCCACGGCGGTGGACGAGGGCGCCGGCCCGGTCGGCGTCCCGGGAAGCGGCGGAGCGACGGTGGCGACCGCGACCTGCCGGCGCACCACGGAGGACGTCGACTCCTTCCTGGTGACCGTCGACCACGGCACGCCCTCCGGGCCGTGGCGGGTGCAGGTGAGGAACAACGAGCCCGAGGCGCTGGACTTCGTCGGCCTCGTCTCGCAGGAGGAGGGCGAAACCCTGCAGCCCTGGGCCGAGTTCTCCGCACCGCGGATCGCGGGGCAGGAGCGGCGGACCACGCACGGCGTCGGCGTCCGCAACATCGGCACCGCGGCGCTGTCCCTCGGGGATCCGGTCGGCTCGCCCCTGGGCGGCAGCGGATCTCCCTGCGTCCTCGCGGCCCGGCCCCATCAGATCGCCCCGCACGGCGCGGACACGGTCTCCGTCGACTGCGCGCCCCTCGTGGGAGGCCGTGGCGAGCGGACGCAGAGGTTCGTGCACACCTTCCGGACGAACGACGTGAACCTCGCGCACTCCCGTGTCGGCTTCGAGGTCGTGTGGCCGACCTTCCCGACCATGTGCCTCCCGGTCGAGGGGTGTTCGGCGCACTGCAAGGAGTTCGTCCCGCGCCTGCCGCCCGACGAGTTCGCCTGCGAGACGTGCTTCCACGACGCCGGCCTGCACGGGCTCCCCGGCGACCCCGACCCCTTCCCACGATGAGTACCGCGACACACCGACGACCCGCGGAGGGGAACGCCATGAGTGAAGTCTTCAACCCCCAGGAACTGCACGTCGTGACCACCGTCCCCGTCGGGCACGGGCCCAGCGGCGTGGCGGTCGACGTCCACGGCCGGGTCCACGTGACCAACAGCGGCAGCAACACTCTGTCGGTGGTCGACGCCTCCACGGGACGCACGGCCGTCACCGTCGGAGTCGGCCTCTTCCCGGACGGTGTGGCGACCGACCCCCAGTTCGGCGCGTTCGTCGCCAACACCGGCGACGGCACCGTGTCGGTGGTCGACCGGCTCGGCACCGTCGTCGGCACCGTGGCCGTGGGAGCGCCCTCCGGGCCGTCGCCCGACACGGGGAGGGTGGCCGTCGACCACGTCCTGAGCCGCGCCTACGTGACGGACCGCGGCGGCGACAGCATCGCCATGGTGCGCACCAGCAGCGACCCGCCCGTCGTCGTACGCGACTTCTTCGCCGTCCCGCGGCCTCTCGGCGTGGCGGTCGACCCTGTCCGGCACCACCTGTACGTCACCCAGCCCGACCTCGACACCGTGTCGGTGATCGACCCGGCGACGCACGGCACGGTCGCGGTCGTCCCCGTGCGCCGGCGGCCCTCGGGCCTCGCCGTCGACCCCGAACGGCGGCGCGTCCACGTCGCCGGCTCCGGGTCCCGGGCGGTGTCGGTGATCGACATCGCGACCGGGCAGGTGACCGACGTCCCGGTCGACGCGCACCCGGTGGGTGTCGCCGTCGACCCGCGGGGCAACGCCTACGTCAGCCACAGCGACGGCACGCTGAAGGTGATCGACGCCGCCTCCGGCGGGGTGACCGTCAGCGTCCCGGTGGGGGCCGATCCGCAGGGCGTGGCCTTCGAACCGCACAGCCACCGCGTCTTCGTCGCCAACCGCGGCGACGGCACGCTCTCCGTGCTCGACCTCCCGTCGCTCACCGTGTAGCGGGCGCGGCGGCACGCGCCGCGTCCGGGAGGACGCGGCGCGTGCCGCCGTGAGGATCACCGCCGGCTGTCACCACTCGCTGTCCACCGCTGTCACCACTGGTAGAGGTACTGGGCCCAGGTGCCGTGGTATCCGGTCCCGCAGTACTCCCAGGTGTCGGTGTCGAGCAGCAGGACGTGGCCGCCCCAGTAGACGGCTTCGTCGAGCTGGAAGACGGCCCACCAGCCCGTGTGGTGCGTCGGGGTGTGGCTGGTGCGGACCGCGCGGGACTGGAACCAGTGCCACATGTCCCGCGCCCGGATCGGCCGTCGGGCGGCAGTGCCGCACCGCGCGTTGATGTGCGGGTTGGCCACGGCGAGCTCCGAGTAACCGGCCCGGATGAAGGCGTCGGAGAGGAAGTGGGCGCAGTTGTTGGCGTACGAGTCGCCGCCCAGGCACGACTCCGTCCAGTGACTCCCCACGGTGGAGAGCGCCGGGAGGGTCCGGACGGCGGCCCTGTCCCCGCCGACGGCGCGGGGCGCGCCTGCCTGCTCGTCGGACGGCGGAGGGGCGATGTGTTCCATCTGCTCGACGGGCACCGGCCCTCGCGCGGGGGCGGGGTCCCCGGCGGTGCGGGGAGACGCCGGCGGCGCGACGTTCTCCATGGCGACGGTGAAGGCGTCCTCCGGGTCACCGGCGCGCATCCGGCTCAGCCGGAAGGCCGTGACCCCGGCCCGCACCCACACCCTGACCCGGTCCTCGCCGAGCTGCTCCTTCTCCATGATGTCCGACTTGGCGAACGAGTAGACGCGTTCGTCGGACACCACCACCAGCATGTTTCCCGGGATGTTGCCGTCCTCCCGTCCGTACCCCTCGAAGGGGACGGTGGAGTTGCGCCTCGAGGCCCGCTCCATGAGCGAACCGAGGTCGTTCTGTTGCGTGTTCATCATGTTTTCAGCCATGGCAATTACCTTGTCGACCGTGGAGCGTTGATGTCCGTGCCGGCCTCGTCCCCCTCTTTCCAGCGTGCGCCTGTACGGTGCGGAACGCCAGCCGGTGCGGCGTGCTCCGGGGGGCCGGAACACGCCCCGTCGCGCGGCTGCGGGGCGGGCGGAGGCCCCGGCTCAGCGGAGCGGCGGTCGGGCTCCGGTGGCGTCGTCCAGCAGCCAGTGGCGCCCCACGCTCCAGCCGAGGAACCGCCGCCCTCCGTCCGCCTCGGCCTCTCCCCCGGCCGCGGCGGCCACCAGGCCCCGCACGGCGGGCCGGAGGCGCTCCGTGACCCGCGCGGGGGCGGGTTCCGCCCCCGCGTCCTCCAGGTCCCGAGCCTGGCGCTCCACTGACTGAGCTACACGTCGTGATGCGGTGATGGTGCCGGTGCCGCGCCCGGGGGTTCAACCGACTTTCGGCGGCGGCGACCGGGGAATCGCCGCCGTTCGGGTGAAGGGGAATGCGGCGTGCCGCCCCGCGTGCTGGACCATGGCGACGATGGTTTGCAGCCGACCGGAAGGGATGTGCCTCATGGTGGACGTCGGACGATTCGGCATCTGGAGCTCCAAGCTCCACGAGGGCGGGGACGGGGCGGTGGAGGCCGTCAACGAGCTGGACAGGCTGGGCTTCGGCACCGTCTGGTTCGGTATGGGCTCGGTGCCGGCGGCCGGTGAACTGCTGGCGGCGTCCTCGCGCATCGCGGTCGCGACCGGCATCCTCAGCATCTGGCAGCACGACGCGGCGATGGTCGCCGAGCAGACCGCCGCGGTGGAGGACCGGCACCCCGGGCGGTTCCTGCTGGGGCTGGGCGTGAGCCACGCGCCGCTGGCGAAGGACTACCGGAAGCCGTACTCGGCGATGGTGGCGTACCTGGACGCGCTGGACGCGGCCTCGGCGCCGGTGCCGCGGAAGTGCCGGGCGCTGGCCGCGCTGGGGCCGAGGATGCTGCGGCTGGCGGCCGAGCGTTCGGCGGGCGCCCACCCGTACCTGGTGGACGCACAGTTCGTGGCGCGGGCCCGGGAGACGCTCGGCGAGGGCCCGCTGCTGGCGCCGGAGGTGAAGGTGGTGCTGATCTCCGACCCGGCCGAGGCCCGCCGCGTCGCCCGGGGGACCGTGGAGATGTACACCCGGCTGCCGAACTACACCGACAACTGGCTCCGGATGGGCTTCGAGGAGGCGGACTTCGCGGGCGGCGGCAGCGACCGGCTGATCGACTCGGTGGTCGTCTGGGGCGACGACGCCACGGTCCGCGCCCGGCTCGACGAGTTCCACGACGCCGGCGCGGACCACGTGGCGGTCCAGGTCCTCGACGGCTCCCCGGACCGGCACCCGCGTGAGGGCTGGCGCCGCCTGGCGGAGCTGCTGGAGCTGCGGCCCTGAGGGCTGTCCGGGGCGGGCGGCTGCGTCGTGACGACGGCCTCGTCGGGTCGGCCTGGGACCGGCGCCCCGGCTCGCCCGCAGGCCGGCAGAGCGACGTGGCCACCCCGCCCGGCCCGGCGCCCGGGAGCCGCGCCGCACCCCGGCGCCTGAGGCCGGGAGACGCCGAACTCCCTTGACGCAAGCGGACGTTCACGGCCGTCCCGGCGGCAGGCGCCGGGGTGGCCGTGGACGGCCTCCGTCAGACTGGTCCCATGACGCACACCGCCGATCCCAGGTCCGACCTCCGCTTCTACCTCCAGGGCGCCCGCGACGCGCTGCTCTGGAAGCTGGAGGGGCTCTCCGAGTACGACGTCCGCCGCCCGCTCACCCCGACCGGGACCAATCTGCTGGGCATGGTGAAGCACCTGGCCGGGGTCGAACTGGGCTACCTGGGCGAGACGTTCGGCCGCCCTTCGGGCATTCCGCTGCCGTGGCTGGAGGGCGACGACCCCAACGCCGACATGTGGGCCACCGCCGAGGAGTCCCGCGCCTTCGTGGTCGACCTCTACCGGCGGGCCTGGGCGCACGCCGACGCGACGATCGACGCCCTGCCGCTGGACACGGTGGGGACGGTGCCGTGGTGGCCGAAGGAGCGCAACGAGATCACGCTCCACCACGCCGTGGTCCGGGTGATCGGGGACGCCCAGCGGCACGCGGGGCACGCCGACATCCTGCGCGAACTGATCGACGGCGCGGTGGGCATGCGCCCGGACAACGACGCGATGCCGCCCTCCGATCCCGCCCGGTGGCGGGCCCACCGGGATCGGCTCGAGCGGATCGCCCGGGAGGCGTCCGCCTGACCCGCGCCGCCCGCCCTCGCCGCCCACCCGCGCCGCCCACCGGCACCGCCCCGCCCATGATCTCGATTCGGTGACGAAGCGTCCCCGGCGAGTGCCACCTGCGTGGCCCGTGCACGTAAGTTGCCCGTGGTGGCCGAGGGACCCGCCGGACCGGCGGCGCCCGAGGCGCCGCCCGTCCGGAGCAGGACCGCCCTGGTGGACGACCGTGGGCGGACACGACGAGACAAGGGGACCCATGCGCGCCATCACCAGGACCACCTGCACGGCCCTCGCCGGAGCGCTGCTGCTCTCCGGCGCCCTGTTCACCGGGAACGCCGCCGCGGTCGGGGAGGGACCCGACTACCAGGGCAACGAGACGATCAACACCTCGATCCTCTCGACCTACGAGGACGTGGTGGGCTTCCTGAGGACCCAGGACGCCAAGCAGGACGCGATGGAGGTCGAGGTCGTCGGCCGCACGGTCAAGGGCCGCGACATCCACCTCGTGAAGTACGTGAGCGACCCGGCGAACCCGACGATCCTGTACCTGGCGCAGCAGCACGGCAACGAGCAGCTCACCACCGAGGCGATGCTGCACACCATCAAGTCGCTGGGGTCCCCCTCCAAGGCCGGGCTGCTGGAGGACGTCAACGTCCTGTTCATCCCGATGTTCAACGCCGACGGCGCGATGGGCGACGTCGACTTCCCGCTGGACGGCTACCTGGCGTCCGGCGAGCGTCATCTGACCCGCTACAACGCCAACGAGGTGGACCTCAACCGCGACCACGTCGCCAAGGCGCAGCCGGAGACGCGGGCGCTGCACGACAACGTGCTGGGCGTGTACGACATCGACTACGCGATCGACCTGCACCACCAGGGCACCCAGTCCCGGGTGGACGGGGATCTGGTCTCCGGCTCGATCCTGTACCCGACGACCCCCGACGTCTCGCCCGAGCTGGTCGAGCGGTCGAAGAAGCTGGGGTCGGTCGTCTACAAGAACGTCGACCGGACCGGGTGGGGGCACATCGGCCGGTACGACGGCGGTTCGGCCAACACCATCGGCCGCAACGGGATGGCCGCCGAGTACGGCATCGCCACGCTGCTGTTCGAGATGCGCGGCATGAGCGACCACGAGTACGCGCCGTACGTGCTCGGCCAGAAGTCCAACGGCTATCTGATCCACCAGTCGGTCGTCACCATGGAGGCGACGATCAAGGCCGTGGCCGACGGATCGATCAATGCGGCGGACACCTCGTTCTGGGACACCCTGCCGCAGCAGTGCGGCAGTTGCTGACCTGATCCGGCGCGGCACCAGCGGGCCCCGGCCACCGTCCTGACCGACGGCGGCCGGGGCCCGCCCGCGTGCCGGGTCCGGACACCCGAGGACGGCACCGGCCAACGCGTCCCACATGCGCGGAGATTGCGCTGTGTGGTGCCACTCCACTGGCAGTGGGGAGAGCGCTTCGTACGGTCGGAACGCGCGCTCCCGCTTCGGATGGACGACCGGAACGGACGGCGCGCTCCCCGCCCGCCCCACGTTCCCGGGAGGACCCATGCCGGTTCCCGACCACTCCCGTACCGGACTCCGGATCCGCGGGTTCGGCCTGTCGGCCGTACTCGCCCTGCTGCTGGCCCTGTTCGCCGCTCCCGCGCCCGCCTCCGCCGCCTCCCTGACCCAGGTCACCGGCTTCGGCACCAACCCGGGCAACCTGCAGATGTACGCCTACGTCCCCGACGGGCTGCCCGCGGGCGCCCCGCTGGTCGTCGCCCTGCACGGCTGCACCCAGAGCGCGCCGGACTACCACTCCCACTCCGGGTGGGCGAAGTACGCGGACCTGTACCGCTTCGCCGTGGTGTACCCGCACACCTCCAGCGCCAACAACGCCAACTCCTGCTTCAACTGGTTCCAGCCCTCCGACTACGGCCGGGGACAGGGCGAGGCGCTCTCCGTCAAGCAGATGGTGGACCACGCGATCGGCCGCTACGGCAGCGACCGGGACCGGGTGTTCGTCACCGGGCTGTCGGCCGGCGGGGCGATGACCTCCGCGCTGCTCGCCGCCTATCCGGACGTCTTCGCCGGAGGCTCCATCGCCTCGGGCATCCCGGTGGGCTGCGCGACCAGCATGACCAACGCCTTCACCTGCATGTACAACGCGACCTCGAAGACCCCGCGCCAGTGGGGCGACGCGGTCCGCCAGGCGTCCGGCGGCTGGACCGGCCCGTGGCCGAGGGTCGCCGTCTGGCACGGCACCTCGGACACCACCGTGGTGCCCGCCAACGCCACCCAGTCGCGCGACCAGTGGACCGACGTGTGGGGCCTGAGCCGGACGCCCACCGCGACCGCCTCGCTCCCCGGCAACACCACGCAGGCCGTCTACAGCGACGCCCGAGGCGTGCCCGCGGTCACCACCTTCACCGTCTCCGGCATGGGTCACGGCACCGCCGTCGACCCCGGCTCCGGCACCCAGCAGTGCGGCACCGCGGGCGCCTACTACCTGGACACCATCTGCTCGAGCTACTACACCGCCCTGTTCTGGGGCCTGGACGGCAGCGGCGGCGAACCGGGCAACCCCGGCGCGCTGCCCGCTCCCGCCGGTCTCGCCGTCGGCGCCGTCACCGACAGCAGCGTCGCCCTGCGGTGGAACGCGGTGAGCGGGGCGGCGTCGTACGAGGTCTACCGCGGCGGCTCCCGGGTCGGCACCGCCACCGGCGCCTCGTACACCGACACCGGCCTGACCCCGGGCACGGCCTACACCTACTCGGTGGCCGCCGTGGACTCCTCCGGCACGGCCGGGGCCCGGTCCGCCACCGTCGGCGCCACCACCACCGGCGGGGGCGGGGGCTTCGAGCCGCGCTGTTACACCGCCTCCAACTACGCGCACGTGCAGGCCGGGCGTGCCCGCCAGAGCGGCGGCTACGCCTACGCCCTCGGCTCCGGCCAGAACATGGGCCTCTACAACACCTTCTACAGCCACACCCTCGAGGAGACCTCGGCCGGCTACTTCGTGATCTCCGACGCGGGCTGCCCGTCCTGACCCGGGCCGCCGCCTTCGGGGCGCCTGAAGAGCGTCTGAGAAGCGCCTGAGGGGCGCCTGAGGGGCCGTCACCCACTCCGGGTGGCGGCCCTTCGGCCCCTCCCGGCCCCTCTCGGCCCCCGGTGCGCGGGACCCCCGGCGGTCCGAAAATTTCTTGACGTCAAGAAGTACACGCCGAAGACTGCGCCTGGTCGAAATCCAGGAGCCGCCGCAATGCCATCCCCGCTGTCCCGCCTGCTGTCCGACGACCGCCTCATACGGGCGATGTCGTACCAGTCGGTCCTCTCGGCCTTCGCCGAGGGCGCCTTCATCACCGGTGAGGCGGTGTACTTCACCCAGGTCGTCGGCCTGAGCCCGGCCCAGGTCGGCCTGATGCTGACCCTGTCGCTCGCGGCGGCCTTCGTGTTCTCCGTCCCGCTGGGCCGCCTCGCCGACCGGGTGGGAACGCGGCGCAGCTGGATCATCGGGTCCGCGCTGGAGGCCGTCTTCTTCGCCTCCTGGTTCCTCGCCGACTCCTTCGTCACGGCACTCGCCGTCCTGATCCCCCTCAGCCTGGCGAACACCTGGGTCCGCACCGGGCGCAGCGCCTACCAGGTGCAGGTCTTCCCGCGGGAGAAGCGGGTGCAGGCGCGGGCCTACCTGCGGGCCGCCCGCAACGCCGGCTACTCCCTGGGCGCGCTGGCGGGCGGCCTGGCCCTCGCGCTGGACAGCCTCACCCTGATCCACGCGATCCCGCTGTTCACGTCGGCGGTGCTGCTGGCCAACGCGTACTGGGTGACCAAGCTCCCGGAGCCTCCCCGCCCCGAGCCGGTGACGCCCGCCGTGGCCGTGGCGGAGGCCGCCGGGGCGGGGCGCCGCCGCGATCCGCGCACCGCGCTCCGCAACCGGCCCTTCGTGCTGATGACCTTCCTGAACGGCGTGCTCGGCACCCACCAGGTGCTGCTGATGACGGTGATCCCGCTCTGGCTGGTCTCCGAGACCGACGCGCCGAAGGTGGTGCTGGCCTGGCTGTACGGCACCAACACCGTGATGGCGGTGGCCCTGCAGGTGGCCGCCGCCCGGGGGGTCGCCACGGTGACCGACTCACTGCGCGCCCAGCGCCGGGGCGCACTCTGCTTCCTGGTCTCCTGCGGCATCATCGCCGTCACCCACGACACGGCGGGCTGGGTGACGATCGCGCTGATGTGGGTCGGCCACGTCACGGTGACCGGGGCCGAGCTGTACCAGTCGGCCGGGCAGTGGGGTCTGGTCGCGGAGCTGGCCGATCCGGAGCGGCGCGGCGAGTACGAGGGTGTGGTGGGGCTCGGCTACAACCTGGGCTCGGTCTGGGCGCCCGCCGCGTACACCTACCTGGCCATGTCCTGGGGCGCGGTGGGCTGGGCGGTGATCGCCGCGGTCATCCTGACGGCGGCCGTGGCCATCCACCCGGCGGCCCGCGCGGGCGAGCGGCACCTGCGGCGCCTGGGGATCGCGCCGGAGGAGGAGCGCGGGACGACGCCGGCGCAGTCGGCGTCGCCGAAGCCCTCTTTGCATGACCATACGGGATGATGCATAATCTTCCTATGTCCAAGGTCCTCACCTCCCTCCCCGTCGGCGAACGCGTCGGCATCGCCTTCTCGGGCGGCCTCGACACCTCCGTCGCGGTCGCGTGGATGCGCGACAAGGGCGCCGTCCCGTGCACCTACACCGCCGACATCGGTCAGTACGACGAGCCCGACATCGCCTCGGTCCCCGGCCGCGCCACCGCCTACGGCGCCGAGGTCGCGCGTCTGGTCGACTGCCGCGCCGCGCTGGTCGAGGAGGGCCTGGCCGCGCTCACCTGCGGCGCGTTCCACATCCGCTCCGGCGGTCGCGCCTACTTCAACACCACGCCGCTGGGCCGCGCGGTCACCGGCACCCTGCTGGTGCGGGCCATGCTCGAGGACGACGTCCAGATCTGGGGCGACGGCTCGACCTACAAGGGCAACGACATCGAGCGGTTCTACCGCTACGGCCTGCTCGCCAACCCGAACCTGCGGATCTACAAGCCGTGGCTGGACGCGGACTTCGTGGCCGAGCTGGGCGGCCGCAAGGAGATGTCGGAGTGGCTGGTCGCCCACGGCCTGCCCTACCGGGACAGCACGGAGAAGGCGTACTCCACCGACGCCAACATCTGGGGCGCCACGCACGAGGCGAAGACCCTCGAGCACCTGGACAACGGCGTCGAGACGGTCGAGCCGATCATGGGCGTCAAGTTCTGGGACCCGTCGATCGAGATCGCCGCCGAGGACGTCACCATCGGCTTCGAGCAGGGCCGCCCGGTGACGATCAACGGCAAGGACTTCCCCACCGCCGTCGACCTGGTGATGGAGGCCAACGCCATCGGCGGCCGCCACGGCCTGGGCATGTCCGACCAGATCGAGAACCGGATCATCGAGGCCAAGAGCCGCGGCATCTACGAGGCGCCGGGCATGGCCCTGCTGCACGCCGCCTACGAGCGCCTGGTCAACGCGATCCACAACGAGGACACCCTCGCGCAGTACCACAGCGAGGGTCGCCGCCTCGGCCGGCTGATGTACGAGGGCCGCTGGCTGGACCCGCAGGCGCTGATGATCCGCGAGTCGCTGCAGCGCTGGGTCGGCGCCGCGGTAACCGGCGAGGTCACCCTGCGGCTGCGCCGCGGCGAGGACTACTCGATCCTCGACACCACGGGCCCCGCGTTCAGCTACCACCCGGACAAGCTGTCCATGGAGCGCACCGAGGACTCGGCGTTCGGCCCGGTGGACCGCATCGGCCAGCTCACCATGCGCAACCTGGACATCGCCGACTCCCGCTCGAAGCTGGAGCAGTACGCCGGCCTCGGCCTGCTCGGCACCGGATCCGGCCCGGCGCTCGGCGCCGCCCAGGTCACCGGCCTGATCGGCACCATGCCGGAGGGCGGCGCGGAGGCGATCGCCTCCCGCGGCGAGGTGACCGAGGAGGACGCGCTCCTGGACCGCGCGGCCATGGAGGCCGGCACGGACTGACGCGTCCCGTCCCGCACCACCGAAGGCCCGGTCCCGGCACCCGCCGGGGCCGGGCCTTCGTACACGGGGGCGGCGGCATCTCCCCCTGATCCAAGGGCCGGACCGCTGGTCCCGGGCCGGACCGCTGGTCCAAGGGTCGGGCCGGGCGCGGGACCGGGCGCCGAGGCGGGCGCGGGCGGCTCACTTGCGGTTGTACAGCCGCATCGTCACCGGCCCGAAGACCAGCAGGAGCAGCACCGCCCAGCCGAGCGTCCAGGCGATCTCCACGCCCGGCCACCGGCCGGCCATCAGCCCGCGCACCGCGGAGGCCAGGTGGGTGATGGGGTTGTTGTTGACGAAGGCCTGGAGCCAGCCGGGCATGGTGCGGGGGTCGACGAAGACGTTGGAGAGGAAGGTCAGCGGGAAGATCACCATCATGGCGACGCCCATCACCGACTTCTCGGTGCGCAGCATCAGCCCGAACATGGTCCAGATCCAGGAGAAGGCGAAGGAGAAGACCAGGAGCAGCAGCACCCCGGCCAGCACCCCCTGCACCCCTCCCTGCGGCCGGTAGCCGAGGATCAGGCCGAGGCAGAGCATCACCGCGGAGGCGATGGTGTACCGCAGGGCGTCGCCGAGGAGGTAGCCGACCATGATCGACGGCCGCCACAGGGAGAGCGTGCGGAACCGGTCGAAGACGCCCTTGTCGATGTCGGTGTTGACCGAGACGCCGGTGTACATGGTGATCATGACGACCGACATCACCAGGATGCCGGGCAGGACGAACTGGATGTAGTCGTCGGGCGACCCGGCCAGCGCGCCTCCGAAGAGGTACGTGAACATCAGCAGGTTCATGATCGGGAACGCCGTCACGTCGAAGAGCTGGTCCGGCACGTGCTTGATCTTCAGGACGGCGCGCCAGCCGAAGGCCAGGGATGCCTTGAGGGCGCTGGGCCGGGGCGGCCGCTCGGTGGCGACGAGGACCGAGGCGACGGTCTCGGCGTCGAACGGGGCGGGTTCGCCGGGCGTCCCGGTCGCGGGGGTGCCGGGTGCGGGGGTGCCGGTGCGGGTGTCGGTGGTCATGCCGTCTTCTCCGTGCCGGTCGTACCGGTGGGTCCGGTGGTGGCGTGGGGGGCGTGCGCGTTCGGGTCCAGGGCGCCGGCGCCGTGTCCGGTGAGGGCGAGGAAGACTCGTCCAGGCTGGGCTGGCCGAGTGCGAAGTTGTCGACGGTGACGCCGAGGCGGGCCAGCTCGGCCAGCGCGCCGGCGGCCTGCTCGGCCGCGGTGGCGGTGCTGGAGGCGCCGATCCGGGCGGTGAGCACCACGGGGTCGTGCTCGAACTGCACGTCGGCGTCCAGGGCCCGGCGCAGCACCTCGGCGGCCCGGGGCCGTTCCTCGGGGTCGCGCAGGCGCAGCAGGACCGACCCGGCGCCGACGGAGGCCTTCAGTTCGCCCTTGGTGCCTTCGGCGATCACCTTGCCGCGGTCGATGACGGCGATCCGGGAGGCGAGCTGGTCGGCCTCGTCCAGGTACTGGGTGGTGAGCAGCACCGTGGTGCCCTGGGCGACCACCGCGCGCACGATGTCCCAGACCTGGTTGCGGCTGCGCGGGTCGAGGCCGGTGGTGGGCTCGTCGAGGAAGAGCAGCTCGGGGGTGTTGAGGATGGACGCGGCGATGTCGATGCGGCGGCGCATGCCGCCGGAGTACTGCTTGACCTGCTTGCCGGCCGCCTCGGAGAGCCCGAAGGCGTCGAGGAGCTGGGCGGCGCGTTCCCGCGCGGCCTTCCGGCCGTGGCCGAGGAGCCGGCCGAGCAGGAGCAGGTTCTCGGTGCCGGTGAGGTCCTCGTCGACGGAGGCGTACTGGCCGGTGAGGCTGACCCGGCTGCGGACCCGGTCGGCGTCCTCGACGACGTCGTGGCCGAAGACGCGTGCCTCGCCGCCGTCGGGGCGCAGCAGGGTGGCGAGCACCTTCACCACGGTGGTCTTGCCGGCGCCGTTCGGGCCCAGCACCCCGTAGACCGTGCCGGCGGGGACCGTCAGGTCCACCCCGTCCACGGCCCGGGTCTCGCCGAAGGTCTTCACCAGCGCGGCCGTCTCCACGGCCGGGGCGGACGTCGGTCGGCTCATCGGACGGTCCCTTCCTTCTCCGGTTCTGTTCGGACACACCGGTGGAGACCCCGTGCGCGGCGCGGACTCATCGGTCGGCACGGCCGTGCCCCTCCCCGCCGCGTACCCGCTCTTCCGGTGATCCGTGGGCCGGCGGCCGACCGGCGGGTCGGGCGGCGTGTCGGACGGCGGAAGGCGCAGAGTGATGTGCGTCCCTCCGGCGAATGCCGATCCCGTCAGTGAGCAGAGGGAACCCCTGGAGATCCGCAGGCCGGGAGAAAGGACCCTCCATGGCGTTGCCCGAATCGCCGTCGCCCGAGGCCGCCGCCGACCCCGAGGCGGTACGCCGTCACCGCCGCCTGTTCCGGGCCGCGAGCCGGCGCCGGAACCCGCCGTTGCGGCGCACGGACATCACCGTGACGGACGAGGCGATGGTGCGCCGCGCGGTCAAGGCGGCCTCGCTGGGCAACGCGATGGAGTGGTTCGACTTCGGCATCTACAGCTATCTGGCCGTCACCATCGGCCAGGTCTTCTTCCCGCCCGGGAACGAGACGGTGCAGCTGCTGGCGTCCTTCGCCACGTTCGCCGCGTCGTTCCTGGTGCGTCCGCTGGGCGGCATGGTCTTCGGGCCGATGGGCGACCGGATCGGCCGGAAGAAGGTCCTCGCCCTCACCATGATCATGATGGCGGTGGGCACCTTCTGCATCGGCCTGATCCCGTCGTACGCCACGATCGGCTTCTGGGCGCCGGTCCTGCTGCTGCTGTTCCGGCTGGTGCAGGGCTTCTCGACGGGCGGCGAGTACGGCGGGGCGTCGACGTTCATCGCCGAGTACGCGCCGGACCGCCGCCGTGGCTTCTGGGGGAGCTTCCTGGAGCTGGGCACCCTGGCCGGTTACGTGGCCGCCGCGGGCCTGGTCACCGTGCTGACCGTGTGGCTGGGCGAGCAGGGCATGGAGGACTGGGGCTGGCGGGTGCCGTTCCTGGTGGCCGGCCCGATCGGCTTCGTCGGCCTCTACCTGCGGCTGAAGCTGGACGAGACGCCGGCGTTCAAGCGGCTGGAGGAGGAGTCCTCGCACCGCCCGGCCGGGGCGGGGGCCGCCCACGTGGAGCCCAGCGCCACGGCGGGCCTCAAGGACATCTTCCGGCAGCAGTGGCCCACCCTGATCCTGTGCATCTGCCTGGTCGGCGCGTACAACATCACCGACTACATGCTGCTGTCGTACATGCCGACCTACCTCTCGGACGAGATGGGCTACTCCGAGACGCACGGCCTGCTGTTCCTGATCGGGACGATGGTGGTGCTGATGCTGATCATCAACCAGGTGGGCCGCCTCAACGACCACTACGGCCGCAAGCCGCTGCTGATGACCGGCATGGTGGGCTTCCTGGTGCTCTCCGCCCCGGCGTTCCTGCTGGTCAAGCAGGGCAGCCTGGTCGCGGTCGCGTCGGGGATGCTGATGCTGGGGCTGTCGCTGGTGTGCCTGCTGGGCACGATGTCGGCGGCACTGCCCGCGCTGTTCCCGACGCCGGTGCGCTACGGGTCGCTGGCCGTGGGCTACAACCTGTCCGCCTCGCTCTTCGGCGGGACGACGCCGCTGGTCATCACGGCGCTGATCTCGGCGACGGGGAACGACATGATGCCCGCGTACTACTCCATGGCGGCGGCGCTGGTCGGCGTCGTGTCCGTCGTCTTCATGAAGGAGACCGCCCGTCGGCCCCTCGACGGGTCCCCTCCGTCCGTCTCCACCCCGCAGGAGGCCGCCCGCCTGGTCGAGAGCCGGGCAGCGGCTCCCCGCTTCTGACCCGTCGGCGGAGGCGCGGGGCGACGGCGTGGAGGCGACGGCGTGGCGGCGACGGCGTGGCGGCGCGGGGCTGCGGCGCGGCGGCGCGGAGGTCTCGGCGCCCCCGCGCCGCCGGCCGGTCCGGAGGCGTCCCGGGGCCTGCTCCTAAGCGGTTTAGGCGGCGTCATAATGGGTGTCGCCAGCGCCGCGCGACCCGCACAGGAGGACCCCCCGGATGGCCCGAGCCGGACTGACCCCGGAGCGCCTCACCCTCGCCGGCGCCGACCTCGCCGACGAGGTCGGTTTCGACCGGGTCACCGTCTCCGAGCTCGCCCGCCGCTTCGGCGTGCAGGTCGCCAGCCTCTACTCCCACGTCCGGAGCTCGCACGACCTCAGGACCCGCATCGCCCTCCTCGCCCTGGAGGAACTCGCCGACCGCGCCGCCGACGCGCTCGCGGGCCGCTCCGGCAAGGACGCGCTCGCCGCCTTCGCGGAGGCCTACCGCGACTACGCCCGCGCCCACCCCGGCCGTTACGCCGCGGCCCGCTACCGCCTCGACCCCGGGACCGCCGCGGCGAGCGCGGGCGTTCGGCACACGCAGATGATGCGGGCCATCCTCCGGGGCTACGACCTGCCGGAGCCGGACCGGACCCATGCCGTGCGGATGCTCGGCGGCGTCTTCCACGGCTACGTCGAGCTGGAGCTCGCCGGCGGCTACGCGCACACCGCCGTCGATCCGGAGGAGTCCTGGGCCTGGGTCGTCGACTCCCTCGACCTCCTCCTCCGCCGACGCGGCCGCGCCTGCGGCTGACGGGTAACTCCGTGGCGCGCCCGCCGCCGCCCTGGGCACACTGCGCGCCATGACGTCGCTGCACACGAATCCCCTGTTCACCCGGCTGGCCGACGCGGAGCGGATCCTGGTCGCCGGCGCGGGCGGCGGTTTCGACATCTACGCCGGGCTGCCCCTGGCCCTGTCCCTGCGCCACCAGGGCAAGGAGGTGCACCTCGCCAACCTCTCCTTCACGGAGCTCACCGCGCTGCCCGTCGATGACTGGGCGGCCGAGGATCTCGCCGCGGTGACGCCCGCCTCCGTCCTGCCCGGCGACTACTTCCCCGAGCGCACCCTCGCCCGCTGGCTGAAGCTGCACGGCCATCCGTCGACCGTGTACGCCTTCCCCCGCACCGGGGTGCGCCCGCTGCGCGCCGCCTACCGCGCGCTGATCGACCTGCTGGAGATCGACGCGATCGTCCTGGTCGACGGCGGCACGGACATCCTGATGCGCGGCGACGAGGCCGGGCTCGGCACCCCGGAGGAGGACATGGCCTCGGTGGCGGCCCTGGCCGCGCTGGAGGACGTGCCCGTCCGCCTGGTCGTCTCCGTGGGGTTCGGCGTGGACGCGTACCACGGCGTCAACCACGTCCAGGTCCTGGAGAACATCGCCGCGCTGGAGCGGGACGGCGGCTACCTGGGCGCCTTCTCGATCCCGCGGTCCACCCGCGAGGGCGCCCTGTACCTCGACGCGGTCGCCCACGCCCAGCACCACACCCCCGGCCACCCCAGCATCGTCAACGGTTCCGTCGCGGCCGCGGTGCGGGGCGAGTTCGGCGACGTGCGGTTCACCGAGCGCACCCGGGGCAGCGAGTTGTTCGTGAACCCGCTGATGTCGCTCTGCTTCGCCTTCGAGCTCCCGGCCCTCGCGGCCCGCTGCCTCTACCTGGACCGCATCGAGGACACGTACCTGATGCGGCAGGTCCATTCCCGCATCGCCGAGTTCCGCGACACCGTCGTCACCCGCCCGGGCCGCACCTTCCCGCACTGAGACATTAACCTAAAGACTTTAGGTTGCTGCATAATGGTTGTAGCGAACGGTGGCGTTTCGCGCCCATCCCCCGAGAGCAGGCCCCGATGAACTCCTCCTCCGACGACCTCCTGATCACCACCCCGGTCACGGCCGGGCTGCTGCGCGGCGCGCTCGACGTGGAGCGCACCGCGCACGGCCTGCTGCCGCACCGCCTGCCGGCCCCGGCCCGGCGGCGGATACCCGACGACCAGCTGGCGCAGGCCGAGGCGCAGCCGTCCGGCGTGCGGCTCGCCTTCCGCACCCGGGCCACCCGGGTGGAGCTCGAGGTCCTGCCCACCAGGCGCGCCTACCGCGGCGCCCCCGCGGCTCCCGCGGACGGCTCCTACGACCTGGTGGTCGACGGTGTCGTGACCGGCCGGACCGGCGTTCCGGGCGGCCGGGTCCGCACGGTCGACCTCGCGGACGGCTCGGTCGACGTGCGTGAGGGCGCTCCCGGCGTCGCGCGCTTCACCGGCCTGCCCGACCGGGACAAGGACGTCGAGATCTGGCTCCCGCACAACGAGGTCACCGAGCTGATCGCGCTGCGCACCGACGCCCCGGTCGAGCCCGCCCCGGACCGCGGACGCCGGGTCTGGCTGCACCACGGCAGCTCGATCAGCCACGGGTCCGACGCGGCCCACCCGACGGGGACCTGGCCCGCCCTGGCCGCCGCCGCGGGCGGGGTGGAGCTGATCAACCTGGGGTTCAGCGGGAGCGCCCTGCTCGATCCGTTCACCGCCCGCGCCATGCGGGACACCCCGGCCGACCTGATCAGCGTCAAGCTCGGCATCAACGTCGTCAACACCGACGCGATGCGTCTGCGCGCCTTCGTCCCCGCGGTCCACGGCTTCCTCGACACCCTGCGCGACGGCCACCCGGACACGCCGCTGCTCGTGGTCTCGCCCGTCTTCTGCCCGCTGCACGAGGACACCCCCGGGCCGCTCGCCTTCGACTTCTCCGACGGCGCGGTGGGGTACCGGGCCACCGGCGACCCCGCCGAGGTGGCCGCCGGGCGTCTGACGCTCAAGGTGATCCGGCGGGCCCTGGCCCGCGTCGTCGAGGAGCGGTCCGCGGAGGACCCGCACCTGTTCCACCTCGACGGCCTCGACCTGTTCGGCGAGCGGGACCACGCCGAACTGCCGCTCCCGGACGACCTCCACCCCTCCCCGGAGGGCCACCGCCGCATCGCCGAGAACTTCGCCCGGCTGGCGTTCGGACCGGAGGCGCCGTTCGGCGCGTGAGCGGGCGGCAGGAGGGGGACGGCGGGGTGCCCGCCGTCCCCCTCCCCCGGTCAGAACGCCGTCAGGACGCCGTCAGAACGCCGTCGGGGCATCGTCAGGACGCCGGCTCGACGTCCGGGATGCCGTTGGCGGGCGGCGCGTCCTTGGCCGCGGAGTCGTCCTCCTTGATCGGCGCGTCACCGATGTCGGTGACCAGGACCGGCGTCAGGGACTCGCCCTTGCCGTCCTTGAGGCGGACCACCTCCATGCCGGAGATGCCGAGGTGGCTGTCCTTCGAGTACCGGAACGGCGCGAGGCCGGGACCCTCCAGGGTGGAGCCGACCTTCTCCAGCGCCTCGACCACGCCCTCGCGGGTGGGGTCGTCCCCCGCCGCCTGGAGTGCCTGGACGAAGGTGTAGGCCTGGGACATGCCGTAGATCCGGTAGTTGGTCAGGTCGCCCTCCGCGCCATGGGCGTCCCACACCTTCTGCCAGAGCTTCAGCCACTCGCTGTCGGTGGCGTCCGTGCCGGGGATGTACTCGGTGGTGAGCACCCCGTCGAGCAGGCCGGCGCTGCCCTTGACCTTGCCCTCGGAGAACCGGGCCAGCAGCGCGCCGACCAGGGCGGGGTCGGAGCCGACGTTGCTGTAGAACCACTTCGCCTTGAAGTTGATCTTCATGGCGGTGAGCTGGCTGAGGGCCGTGTACGAGGGGACGTTGAAGCCGAGGACCAGGTCGACGTCGGCCGCCTGGAGCGCGGCGAGCTGCGGGGCGACGTCGGTGTTGCCCGGCGTGTACTTGACGGTCTCGACGATCTGGTCGTCGATGTACTTGCGGGCGCCGGCCTCGCCGTCGCGGCCGAAGTCGTCGTCCTGGAGGAACAGGCCCACCTTGGCGTCGGGCATGTTCTCCTTGACCCACTGCCCGATGATCTTGCCCTCGATCATGTAGTCCGGCTGCCAGCCGAAGGAGTAGGGCCGCTTCGCGGGGTCGTCGCCCCACATCAGCGAGCCGCTGGAGACCATCAGGTCCGGCACCTTCTCGGCGTTCAGGAAGTCGACCACGGCGCTGTGGGTGGGCGTGCCGAGCCCGGCCACCATGCCGAAGATCTCCTCCTTCAGCACCAGTTCGTTGGTGACGGTGCTGGTGTTGGTCGGGTTGTAGGCGTCGTCCTTGACCACGTACTCGATCTTGCGGCCGTTGATGCCGCCGTTGGCGTTGACGTAGTCGTAGTAGGCCTTGTGGCCGCTGGGGATCTCGCTGTAGCCGGGGGCGGCGACACCGGTCAGCGGGAAGTGCGCGCCGATCTTGATGGTGTCCTCGGTGATGCCGGCCTCGGCGGTGGACTTCCCGTCGCCGTCGCCGGGCCGGCCGCCGGCGCCGCACGCGGCGAGCAGGGCGCCCGCGGTGAGCAGGCCGGCCAGCCGGGTCGCCCGGCGGAACCTTCGCGTTCGCTGCACGGTGGTGCCTCCTTCGGTGGGGTGCGGCCCGGGGTGCCGCCGCGTGGGTTCGGTGGCGGGCCTCATGCGGCGCCCCGGCGCCGCCAGAGGTTGCGGACGGTTCCGGTGATGCCGGCGGGCGCGACGAGGATCACCACGATCATCGTCAGCCCGTAGACCGCCGGGGCGAGTTCGGCCGCCCGGACGTCGGTGAGGCCGGCGTCCATGCCGAGATCGGTGACCAGGTGCGGCAGGAAGGTCAGCAGGGCCGAGCCGATCAGCGCGCCGGTCAGGCTGCCCAGGCCGCCGAGCACCACGGCGCTGAGCAGGGTCAGGGAGAGGGTGAGCGAGAAGCCGCTGGGCGCGGTGATCCGCACCGCCATCGCCATCACCGCGCCGGCCAGTCCGGCGCAGGCGGTGGAGACCACGAAGGCGAGCACACGGGCCCGGCCCAGGTGGATGCCGGCGATCTCGGCGGCCACCTCGTCGTCCCGGACGGCCCGCCAGGTGCGGCCGACCCGGCTGTGCGTCAGGTTGGCGAGCAGCACGTAGGTGACGAGCAGCGTCCACCAGCCGATGTACGCCACGTACTTGGTGGGGTTGAGCTCGCTGCCGGTGACGAAGTAGACGGCGTCCAGGACCCAGGCCGGGATCTCGGGCATCCGCACGCCCAGCCCTTGTTCGCCGCCCAGGCTCTCGAAGTGCAGCACCACGCCCGGCACCGCGACGGCCAGCGCCAGGGTGGCGCCGGCGATGTACGGGCCGTGCAGCCGGGCGGCGGCCACACCGACCGCGGCGCCGACCGCCAGGGTCACCAGGGTGGCGGCCACCAGCACGACCGGCAGCGGGAACGCGGTCCCCTCCCCGTCCAGGAACAGCGCCGTGGTGTAGGCGCCGACCGCCATGAACGCGCCGTGGCCGAGGGAGAGTTGTCCGTTGAGGCCGGTGAGGACGGTGAGGCCGCCGGCCGCGATGCCGAGGTAGGCCATCGAGGCGAGCTGGGAGTTGGCGAAGGAGCCGGTCGTCTCCATCACGACCGTGACGGCGAGCAGGCCGAGGACGGCGAGGGTCAGGTGCCGGAGCAGGACCGAGCTGTCCCAGCGCCGCCGCAGTCCCCCTCGGGGCTTCCCGGCGGGTGCGGGCGCCTTCCCCGCGGACGGGTTGGTCTCCGTGGTGGCCATGGTCGTCAGACCCTCCGTTCCGCGTGGTGCGAGAAGAGACCGCCGGGCCGCAGCAGCAGCACGGCCATCAGGATCAACAGCGCCGCCAGCGGCACCAGTTCGGACCCGAGGTAGCCGCTGACGGCGCTCAGCGACAGGCCGAGCAGCAGGCCGCCGATCACCGATCCGACGGGGCTGTCCAGGCCGCCCAGCACGGCGGCGACGAAGCCGTAGACCACCACCGAGTCCATGTAGCCGGGGTGCACCAGGCTCCCGCCGGCGATCAGCAGTCCGGACAACGAGCCGACCAGCGCGGCCAGCGCCCAGCCGAGGGTGAGCATCCGCCCCACCTTGACGCCCAGGACGCGGGCCACCTCCTGGTTGAAGGCGGCGGCCCGCATCTTCAGTCCGACCTCGGTGTACCGGAAGAGCAGCACCAGCAGGCCCATCACGACCATCACGGCGACGACGGTGAAGACGCCGAAGCCGGTGAGGGCGATGGAGGTGTCCCCGACGGTGAGGCCGCGGACGCCGAAGGGCGCGGGGAAGGACCGGTAGCGGGAGCCGAAGACGATGCCCGCGAGGGCGTGGATCAGGATGAACAGGCCCAGGGTGAGGATCACCGCGTTGATCTCGGCCTTGCCCTCGACGGGCCGGACGACGACGCGTTCCACCACCGCGCCGAGCAGCAGACCGCTGACCAGCGCGGCGGCGAAGCCGATCCAGTAGGAGTGGCCGGCGTCGATGACGACCAGGGCGATGTAGGTGGTGATCATCGCCATCGGGGCCTGGGCGAAGTTGACGATCCGTGTGGAGCGCCAGATCAGGCACAGTGCCAGCGCGAACGCCGCGTAGACCGCTCCGAGGGTCAGCCCGCCGAGCGCGGTGGTGAGGAGCTGCTGCACGAGGACTCCAGTGGTTCCAAGGGCGTGGGTCAGAAACCGAGGTAGGCGTGGCGGAGCTTCTCGTCGGCGGCCAGTGCCGCGGCCTCGTCCTGCACGACGACCTTGCCGAGGTTGAGCACCACGCCGATGTCGGCGATGGACAGGGCGCTGCGGGCGTTCTGCTCGACGAGCACGACGGTCAGGCCCTCGCTCGCCACCAGGGACCGCAGCAGGTCGAAGATCTGGGCGACGATCCGCGGGGCGAGGCCGAGCGACGGTTCGTCGAGCAGCAGGACCTTGGGGGCGGCCATCAGGGCGCGGCCGATGACCAGCATCTGCCGTTCGCCGCCGGACAGCACGTGGGCGGTGGCGTCGTGGCGTTCGCCGAGCACCGGGAAGAGGCGGCAGATCCGCTCCATGTCGGCCGCGCGGGTCTTCGCGGGCCGGTGCAGGCCGCCCAGGCGGAGGTTCTCCTCCACGGTCAGCTCGGTGATCACGCCGCGTCCCTCGGGGACGTGGGCGAGGCCGAGTCCGGCCATGTCCTCGGCGGGGGTGCGGGTGATGTCGCGCCCGTCGAGCAGCACCTGCCCGCGTTCCGCGCGCACCAGCCCGGAGGCGGTGCGCAGCAGGGTGGTCTTGCCGGCCCCGTTGGCGCCGAGGACGGCGGTGACCTTGCCCTGGCGGGCCGTGAAGGAGACCCCGTCCAGGGCGCGGACCGGCCCGTAGGCGGTGGTCAGGTCGCGTACCTCGAACATGTCAGTCCCCCGTCCCCGGCCGGTCCTGGCCGACCTCTTCGCCGAGGTAGGCGGCGACCACGGCGGGGTCGCGGCGCACCTCGTCGGGGCCGCCGCGGGCGATGACCCGCCCGAAGTCGAGCACGGTGATGTCGTCGCACACGCTCATCACCAGGTCCATGTGGTGTTCCACCAGCATCACGGCCATCCGGTCGGTGAGGCCGCGGATGAGTTCGCCGAGCTCGGCCATCTCGTCGTTGGCCAGGCCGCTCGCGGGCTCGTCGAGCAGCAGCAGGTCGGGTTCGCCGACCAGGGCGCGGGCCAGGGCGACGCGTTTGCGGACCGGGTAGGGGAGGCTGGCGGGGTACCGGTCCGCGTACTCCTCCACGCCGAGTCCGGCCAGTGCCTCGCGGGCGAGTCCGGCGAGGCGGGCGTCGTCGTGGGAGCCGCGGCCCAGGCCGAGGAGCGCGGAGCCGAAGCCGGCCGTGGCGTGCCGGTCGGCGCCGACCATCACGTTCTCCAGCACGGTCATCCGGTCGAAGAGGCCGAGGCCCTGGAGGGTCCGGCCGATGCCGAGGGAGGCCAGCCGGTGCGGGCGCAGTCCGGTCAGTTCCTCGCCCTTCCAGACCAGCCGGCCGGTGTCGGGGCGGACGAAGCCGCAGGCCACGTTGAACAGCGTGGTCTTTCCGGCGCCGTTGGGCCCGATGACGCCGAGGACCTGCCGGGGCGCCACGTCGAGCGACACCTCGGCCAGCGCCTGGACGCCGCCGAAGCGGACCGACACGTCGGTGATCGAGAAGAGGGCCGGGGTGTCGTCGCTGCGGTCCGTGGATGCTGTCGTGGGTGGGCTCACCGTGCGCTCCCTTGTCTGCCCTGGCCGGGCCCCCGCCCCGAGGGCGGCTGCCCGCTGTTCGGCTGCGGCGATCCCCTACCGTGGGCGCTGTGCACAGAATCCGACATGGGCGGAGTGCACAAAGTCGCTGGTGCGCAGTGCCCTGGGCGATCGTCCGGGGTCTGGCGCGGCTGTGCGCTCCGTGCCATCCTCCGTGGCCATGGGCAATGGCATGGGCCTGACGACCGCCGCGTCGGGGTCCTCCGGTGACGAGGGGCCCGGCGAGGACGTGCGCCGTGCCGTCGAGCGGGCCTGGGCCTCGCTGCTGCCGCGCGCGGACGCCATCGCCGACGACATCACCCTGACCCTGCTGTCCAAGGACTGGCACGGTGACGCGGGCCCCGAGTTGCGCGCCGACATCCGCTCCAGCGTGCGCGAACACGTCGGCCGCGGCATCCGCACGATGGCGGGGCTGGCCCGCACCGGTGAGAGCACCGTGTACCTGTGGCGGGAGACCGGCCGGCGGCGGGCGCGCCAGGGGGTGCGCATGGAACATGTGCTGAACGCCTACAGCCTCGGGTCGCGGGTGCTGTGGGAGGCGCTGCTGAGCCGCCACGACCGCCGGGACGAGGACGTCGACGACCATGTGCTGGTCCTGGCCGGGCGTCAGATCTGGGCGGCGCTGGACCTGCAGAACGCCACGCTGGTGGAGTCCTACCGCCGCGAGGAGGCCCGGCTGCACAACCGCGACCTGCGGCGCCGTCAGCGGCTGCTGGACGGCCTGGTGGAGGGGCGGGGCGCGGACCCGGTGTTCGCCGCCGAGGCCCGCGAGGTGCTGGACCTCGGCGCCCGTGAGCCGGTGGCCTGTGTGGTGGCCCCCTTCGACGGTCTGCCCGACGGTCCGGTCCGCGGCGGCGAGGACCGCCTGGAGCGGCTGGGGGTGACGTCCTGCTGGCACGTCCGCGGCGACATCACGTTCGCCCTGGTGGCCGTCGGCGGCACCGGTGTGGACGGCCTGGCGCGGGCGCTGGAACCGGCGGTCGTGGGCCGTGCCGGGGTGGCCGCCTCCCCCGACGGCCTGGCCGGCTTCGCCACCGCCTACCGGCTCGCCGCCCAGGCCGCGGACACGGTGCCGCGCGGCACGGCGGGCGTGGTCCCGGTGACCGACCGCCTGCCGGAGGTGCTGCTGCGGGCCAGCCCGGAGGCGACCGCGGTCCTGGTCGAGGAGACCGTGAGCCCCCTGCTGGCCCAGCCGCCCCAGCAGGCGGCCGTCCTGCTGGAGACCCTGCGCGCGCTGCTCGCCCACCACGGCTCGCCCACCCACGCCGCCAAGCAGCTGTTCTGCCACCGCAACACGGTCATCTACCGCATGCGCCAGATCGAGGAGCTCACCGGCCGCAGCCTCCGCGACCCCCGCGACCGCCTCCTCCTCACCCTCGGCGAGATGGCCGCGCCGCAGGCGTGAGGAGGCCGGCCCCTCCCCCGCCGCGCGGGGTCACAGCCAGGTGTCGTCCAGGTCGACCAGGGTGGTGTCCAGGGACGCCAGCAGGTCCAGCTTGGGGTGGACGGACGGCAGTTCGTGGGTGAAGAAGTACCGCGCGGCGGCCCGCTTGCCGGCGTGGAAGGCGCTCTGTCGCTCGCCGGTGGCGACGGCCTGCTCCAGCCACAGCCAGGCGACCACGACATGGCCGAAGGCCTCCAGGTACTGCCAGGCGTTGGCCAGCGCCGCCTTCGGATCGCCGCCCGCCCACAAGGCCGCCGTCACCTCGCGCACCCGGTCCAGCGCGGCGACCAGGGCCCGCGACTGCGCCGCCCACTCCTCGCCGGCCCGGGCCGTGGTGGCGCGGACCCGCGCGGCGAGCAGTTCCAGCCCGGCGCCGCCCGCCTGGAGGACCTTGCGGCCCAGCAGGTCGGCGGCCTGGATGCCGTGGGTGCCCTCGTGGATGGGGTTGAGCCGGTTGTCGCGGTAGAACTGCTCGACCGGGTAGTCGCGGGTGTAGCCGTAGCCGCCGTGGACCTGGATGGCGTGGTCGTTCGCCGCCGGGCCCCACACCGAGGGCCAGGTCTTGACGACGGGCGTCAGCAGGTCGAGCAGCAGCCCGGCCTCCTCGCGCGCCTGCTCCGTCTCCCCGGTGTCCTGCTCGTCCAGCAGCCGCGCCGCGTACAGCACCAGGGCCAGGGAGCCCTCGGCGTAGCACTTGGAGGAGAGCAGCATCCGCCGGACGTCGGCGTGCTCGATGATCGGCACCGGCGGCCGGGCCGCGTCCTTGCCGCCCACCGGCCGCCCCTGCGTGCGGGTGCGGGCGTACTCGAGCGCGTGCAGGTAGCCGGTGTACCCGAGGGCCGCGGCTCCGGCGCCGACGCCGATCCGGGCCTCGTTCATCATGTGGAACATCTGCCGCAGCCCGTCGCCCTCCCGGCCGACGAGGTGTCCGACCGCGCCCTCCCGGCCGCCGGGCGTGTGCACGCCCTCGCCGAAGTTGAGCAGGGTGTTGACGGTGCCGCGGTAGCCCATCTTGTGGTTGAGGCCGGCCAGCACCACGTCGTTGCGCTCGCCGAGCCGGCCGCCGTCCTCGACGAGGAACTTGGGCACGATGAACAGCGACAGCCCCTTCACCCCGGCCGGGGCGCCCTCGGTGCGGGCCAGCACCAGGTGGACGATGTTCTCGCTGAGGTCGTGCTCGCCGCCGGAGATCCACATCTTGGTGCCGAACAGCCGGTGGGCGCCGCTCGCGCCGTCCTCGGGGACCGCCTTGGTGGTGATGTCGGCGAGCGAGGAGCCGACGGCCGGCTCGGACAGGCACATGGTGCCGAAGAAGCGGCCCTCGATCATCGGCCGCACGAAGGTGTCGATCTGCTCCTCGGAGCCGTGCGCCAGCAGCAGGTTGGCGTTGGCCATGGTGAGCATCGGGTAGCTGGCGGTGCCGATGTTCGCGGCCTGGAACCAGGCGAAGCAGGCCTGCATCACCGTGCGCGGGAGCTGGATACCGCCGACCTCGGCGTCCATCGCGCCGGCGATCAGCCCGGCCTCGGCATACGCCCGGAGGGCGGGCCCCACCTCGGGGATGATGTGCACCCGCTCGCCGTCGAACCGGGGCTCGTTGAGGTCGGCGGTGCGGTTGTGGGGCGCGAACAGCTCCGTGGCGAGCTGCTCGGAGACGTCCAGGACGGCCTCGAAGGTCTCCCTCGAGTGGTCGGCGAACCGCTTCCGCCGCGTCAGCTCGGTGACCTGGAGCCACTCGAAGAGCAGGAACTCCAGGTCACGCGCGGAAAGAATGCTGCTGCTCATGCTGTTCACCCTGCTCGTCGGATCGAAGGCCCTCCGTCGCTCCCGTACCGGCCGACAAACCGCAGCCCGACCGGTCGGTATGCGCTGCCCACCAGAACCTATCGGAGCGAATCCGCATGTCAAGCGAGGTGTGACGGGGCTCGCTCCCCACCGGCCGCCCGGCCGCCGGAGGTCTGGTCCTCTGGCAGCCGGAAGGTGCTGTTGACACGCCTGCGCCGCCCGGTCAGTCTCTGCTCAGCCCCCCACGGCGCGCCGCTTGTCATGCCCTCTCCAACCAGCGGCATCAACCCACCAGGAGTGCCTTGATGACCTCCCCCCGCCCCCGAAGACTCCGTGCCGCGACGGCGCTGCTGGCCGCTCTCGCGGGCATCGGCGCGGCCGCCGTCACCGGCCCCGCCCAGGCGGCCCCGCCGTCCGCGGATTCCACCCGCACGGTGTCCTACCGCGGGTACACGATCGACGTCCCCGCCGACTGGCGCGTGGTCGACCTGGACCGGAACCCCCGCGCCTGCGTCCGCTTCGACGAGCCCGCCGTCTACCTGGGCGAGCCCGGGCAGGAGAACGACTGCCCGGCCGGCCTCGTCGGCCGGACCGCGGGCATCGTGGTCGAGCCCATCACCGCCCGCTCCGCCGGCCAGGCCACGGCGGCCACCGCGCGGGCCCAGCGCGGCAAGGCCACCGCCCCCTCCGCCGTCTCCAGCGACGACGCGATCCGGATCGCGGTCGAGGACGCCGGCCTCCTGGTGACCGCCGCGCACACCCCGCACACCGAGGGCCTGGTGCGTGACGTGCTCGGCACCGCGAAGCTCACCGCCGGGGCGGAGCGCAGGGAACTCCCCCGCACCGCCGGGCAGCCGTCCGCGGTGGCCCCGCTGGCGGCGGCCGGCCCGCAGCCGGGCAACTACACGGGCAAGGGCTTCGACGCCTGCACCGCCCCGTCGCAGAGCGCCATGAACGCCTGGAAGGCGAACTCGCCCTACAGCGCCGTCGGCGTCTACATCAGCGGCTCCTTCCGCGGCTGCTCCCAGCCGAACCTGACCGCGAGCTGGGTGACGACCCAGACCGCCAACGGCTGGCGCCTGATCCCCATCGACGTCGGCCGCCAGGCCCCGTGCACCAACTACTCGCTGAAGATGTCCGCCGACCCGGCCACGGCCAGGTCCCAGGGCGTGTCGGCCGCGGCCGCCGCCGTCACCGCCGCCTCCAACCTGGGCATCCCGGCGGGCAGCGCCGTCTACTCCGACATCGAGGCGTACACCTCCACGGCCTCCTGCAAGGCCGCCGTCCTCTCCTACCTCTCCGGCTGGACGGAGCGCCTGCACAGCAGCGGCTACCTGTCGGGCTTCTACTCCAGCGCCGCCTCGGGCATCCGGGACGCCGCCTCGGAGTACGACAACCCGGCGTACACCCGCGTCGACCACCTCTTCTACGCCTGGTGGAACGGCGCCGCGGACACCAACACCGGCACGTACGTGCCGGCCTCCTACTGGGCCAACCACCAGCGCATCCACCAGTACGTCGGCGAGGTCACCGAGACCTACGGCGGCTACTCGATCAACATCGACCGCGACTACCTGGACGTGGGCACCGGCGGCACGACCCCGCCGCCGGCCACCTGCACGGGCGCGAACCTCAACTTCACCGCGTACGCGACGGTCCAGAGCGGGTCGTCCGGCGAGCTGGTCAAGGCCGCCCAGTGCCTGCTGACCGCCGCCGGACACAACCCCGGTGCCCCGGACGGCGTCTTCGGCTCGGGCACCGCGACCGCGGTCCGCTCCTTCCAGACGGCCAAGGGGCTCACGGCCGACGGCGTGGTGGGCCCGAAGACGTGGACCGCGCTGCTCTCCCGCGGCGCCACCACCACCGTGCAGAGCGGGTCGACGGGCGAGCCGGTGACCCGGCTGCAGCGGGCCCTGACGGCCGCGCTCGGCCGGACGGTCGCCATCGACGGGGTCTTCGGCTCGGGCACCGGTCAGGCGGTCCGCGACTACCAGTCCTCGCGGGGGCTGACCGCCGACGGCATCGTCGGCTCCGGCACCTGGGGCGCGCTGCAGGCGGGGCGGTGACGGATCCCATGACCTCTCAGGTGCCTCCGACCGCCCCGACAGCTCCGACCACCGTGCCCTCCGCGTCCCCCGAGACCCAGGTGACCGCAGTGACCTCCGTGCCCGCAGTGCCCGCTGTCAGGCGACTCCGTTACCTCGTCGCCCTGTTCGCCGCCCTCGCGGGGCTGCTGCTGGGCTCCGGCGCCCCCGCCCAGGCCTTCTCGCAGGCCGCGTTCCCGCTCGCCGCGAGCGGCAGCCGCGGCACCGACGTCCTCGCCCTCCAGCACCTGCTGACCGCCCACGGCCGCACCGTCGCGACCGACGGCGTCTTCGGCACCGGGACGCGCAGCGCGGTCGTGGCGTTCCAGCAGTCCAAGGGCCTGACCGCGGACGGCGTCGTCGGCGCCGCCACCTGGGGCGCGCTGGTCCTCACCGTCCGCGAGGGCGACAACGGGCCGGCCGTGAAGGCGCTCCAGGCGCAGCTCAACGCCAAGCGCGGCGCGGGCCTCACGGTGGACGGCGACTTCGGCCCCGCCACCGCCTCGGCGGTGCGCACCTTCCAGTCGCACGCCGGGATCGGCGTGGACGGCGTGGTGGGCACGACCACCTGGAAGAACCTCCTCTGGCACTACGAGAAGATCGACTTCGGCCCCGGCACGATGTGCGCCCAGAGCCCCGACGGCAACGCCAACGCCCACTGGGCGACCGCCGGCGCCGTCGCCCAGCTCGAGGCGGCCGCCGCCACCTTCGCCACCACCGGCAACGGAAGGCTGCCGGTCGGCGACGCGGGCTTCGAGCACGGCGGTGACATCCCGGGCCACGCCAGCCACGAGGTCGGCATGGACATCGACGTGTGGCCCATCCGCACCGACTCCGCCCAGTGCACCGCGGGCCGCATCACCTGGCAGTCCTCCACCTACGACCGCGCGGCCACCCGCCGTCTCGTCCAGGAGATCCGCGCCAAGGCCCCCGGCCGCGTCGAGCTGATCTTCTTCAACGACCCGCAGCTCATCTCGGAGGGCCTCACCACGAGTTACCCGAACCACGACAACCACCTGCACATCCGCTACCGGTAGGCCGGAGCCGCCGGGCCCGGGGCAGCGATCCCGGGCCCGGCCCTCTGCCCCGGTCAGCCCCGGCCCCGGCGCCCCGGACGGCCACCGTCGTCGCGATCACACCGATATCGGCTTTACGCAGGCCGGCTCCCCGATTATCGTCGCCTAGACGAAAAGGAGCCCCATGGACCTGCTCAACGCCCTGCGCGAACCCCTCTTCACCTGGCTGGAGACACCCGTCAGCTGGACGGAACTGCTCGGCTTCGGCAGCGGTGCCCTCTGCGTCTGGCTGGTCGCCCGCCAGCACATCGCCAACTGGCCCATAGGCATCGCCAACAACCTGCTCTTCATCCTGCTCTTCACGGACTCCGGCCTGTACGCCGACGCCGCGCTGCAGGTCGTCTTCATCGCCCTGGCCTGCTACGGCTGGTGGACCTGGGTCCGCGGCGGCGGCCCCGGCGAGCGGCTGCGGGTCCGGCGCACCAGCCAGCGGGAGTGGACGTGGCTGCTGGCGGCCGGGGCGGCCGGGTTCGCCGCGATCTGGCTGCTGCTGGACCGCGCGACGGACTCGACCGTGCCGCAGTGGGACGCCCTGACCACGGCCCTGTCGCTGATGGCGACCTACGGGCAGTGCCGCAAGCGCGTGGAGTCGTGGTGGCTCTGGATCGCGGCGGACGTCGTCTACATCGCGCTCTACGCGCACAAGGACCTCTACCTGACGTCCCTGCTGTACGCCGGCTTCCTGGTGCTGTGCGTGATCGGCCTGCGCAACTGGCGTGGCGCGCTGCGCCACGACATGGCGGTGGCGGCATGAGGTACGGACACGGCCTGGTCCTGGGCAAGTTCTACCCGCCGCACGCCGGCCACCACCACCTCGTGCGGACCGCCGCCGAGCGGTGCGAGCGGCTGACGGTGCTGGTGTGCGCCTCCTCGGTGGAGTCGGTGCCGCTGGCGGACCGGGTGGCGTGGATGCGGGAGGCGCACCCGGGGTGCGAGGTGGTGGGGGCCGTGGACGACATCCCGGTCGACCTCACCGACCCGGACGTCTGGGCGGCGCACGTGGCGATATTCCGCGCAGCCGTCCCGGGGCGGATCGACGCGGTCTTCACCTCGGAGTCCTACGGCGAGGAACTGGGCCGCCGGATGGGCGCGGCGTCCGTGTCGGTGGACCCGGACCGGACGGCGTACCCGGTGTCCGGCACCGCCGTCCGCAAGGACCCGGTCGGCTGCTGGCCGTACCTCGCCCCGCCGGTGCGGGGTGCGCTCGCCCGGCGCGTGGTCGTCCTCGGCGCGGAGTCCACGGGCACCACGACGCTGGCGCGGGACCTCGCCGAGCACTACCGCGGGCGCGGCGGGGTGTGGGCGCGGACGCGCTGGGTGCCCGAGTACGGACGGGAGTTCAGCGAGCGGAAGCTGGAGGCGCTCGGCCCCGGGGGGACCTGGACGGACGTCTCCTTCGCCTCGGAGGAGTTCCCGCTGATCGCCGCCGAGCAGCTGGCGCGTGAGGACCGCGCGGCGCGGGAGGGGTCGCCGGTGCTCTTCTGCGACACGGACGCCTTCGCCACGACGATCTGGCACGAGCGGTACCTGGGCTCCGCGAACCCGGCGGTGGCGCGCGTCGCGGAGGAGGGCCGCCGCCAGCACCTGTGGCTGCTCACGGACCACGCGGACGTCCCGTTCGAGGACGACGGCCTGCGCGACGGCGAGCACCTGCGCCCGTGGATGACCGACCGTTTCGAAGCCGAACTGACGCGTACCGGGCGTCCGTTCCGCGTCCTGCGCGGTTCCCGGGAGCGGCGCCTGGCGGAGGCGGTGGAGGCGGTGGAGCAACTGCTGGCGGCGGACTGGGGGTTCACGGACCCGCTGCCGGAGCGGCGCGGCTGATCGCGACGGCGGATGCGTGCGCCTGCCGCGGCTCCGCCGCGTCGGCGCCCCGGGGTTGAGGCCGGACGTGCCGTCGACGCCCTCAAACGCCGTCGACTCCGCCGGCGGGCGGTGTCAGGATCGGGGTGGACACAACTCGCCCGACAGACAAGGACGTTCATGCCCGCCTACGCCATCGCGCGCCTGCAGGACGCTGCCCCGCACCCGGAGATCGCCGAGTACATCGAGCGCGTGCCCGCCACCTTCGAGCCCTACGGCGGCCGTTTCCTCGTGCACGCCACCCCGCACGAGGTGAAGGAGGGGAACTGGCCCGGGGGCGTGGTGATGATCGGCTTCCCGGGGATCGAGGAGGCGCGGGCCTGGTGGGACTCCCCCGCGTACCGGGAGATCGCCCCGCTGCGGTCGCGGCACATCGAGGGCGACATCATCCTCGTCGAGGGCGTGCCCGAGGGGTACGACCCGGCGGTGACCGCCAAGGCGATGCGGGACGGGCTCGCCGGGGCCTGACGCGCCCACGGCCGCCGCCCGCCGCCCCGGGGAGAGGGCGGCGGGCGGCGGCGGGCGTCAGGCGGACGCCGCCAGGGTGCGCGCGGCGCTCGCCAGCGCCGCCGAGGCCAGGGCGCGCCGGCCCTCGGAGGTCATGTGTTCGGCCAGGTCGGCGAACCGTTCCAGCGCCTTGGCCGCCTGCTTGGGCCGCTCGGCCTGCCGGAGCTGCGCCTCGAGCCGCCGGGTCTCGCCGGTGGTCAGGACGCCCTGGGTCGCGTAGCCGTCCAGGAGGGCGCCCAGGGAGGACCTGGTGACGGCCAGACCGGCGGTGGTGACCTGCACGGTGGTCGTCGAGGTGACCGACGGGTCGGACTCGCTGGTGGCCGTGACGGTCACCGTCGCCCGGGAGGCCGCGCCGGGGGACGCGGTGGCGTAGGCGGCGACGGGCAGGGTCGCGCCCGCGGGCACGGCCCGCACCTCGTAGGGCAGGGCGACCTTCCAGCCGTCGCCCCGCACCGTGGCCTCGAGCCGGTAGACGTCCTCGCCGTGGACGCCCGGTCCGGCCTGGCCGGTGTTGGCGAGCGGGGCGCCGATCAGCGCGGTGGAGCCGCCGACGGGCGTGCCGGTCGCCCGGCCCAGGGCGGCGCCGCGCCGCTGCGGGCCCGCGGCGTCCAGGGCGCGTACGGCGACCTGGTAGGTCAGCACGCCCTCGGCGTCGCGCCACACGTCCAGGACGTAGAAGTGGAGGCCGTTCGGCTCGTCGATCCACTCGTAGGCGGAGCCGGAGGCGGTGCCGGCGTGGAAGGTGGCGTCGTCGAGCTGGCGGGGGTCGCCGCGCACCACCATGACGTCCTCGCCGTTCGGTCCCTTGTAGTCGACGCGGCCGATGTCGCGCGGGTTGGCGTCGACCAGCCACTCGCGGGGCGAACCCTGGGTGCGGTTCTGGGACAGCAGGACGCCGTGGCCGGCGGTGAAGGAGTCGTTGCCGACACGGTCGACGACCTCCATGGTGTAGTCCTGCCAGTTGCCGCCCTTGGGGCACCAGAAGCGGGTGTCGGTCTCGCCGATGCGCGCCATCTGGTCCTCGCAGGCGCCCAGCCGGAACCCGTCGACGTCGAGGTCGAGGGCGACCTTCTGGCCCTCGCCGGGCACGTACTCGCGGGCGCGCAGGGTGGCGACGGCGACGCCGTCGTCGCGGAGGGCCGCCTTGGTGAGGTGGACGGTCTCCTCCTCGCCGAGGATGCCCAGCGCCTGCTTGTAGTGGACCATGTGGTGCGGGCCGAGGGCGGAGCCGCCCTGGTTGGGCACCTGCCAGCGGTTGTGGGTGCCGCCGGGGCCGTTGAAGGTGCCGCGGGACATCATCTCCCAGTAGCCGGTGTAGTTGCGGGTGTCGTCGGCGAAGGGGTTGTTGTAGTTGTCCGGCAGGTCGCGCAGGTGGCTGAACTCGTGGGCGAACACGCTGAGTCCGGAGCTCTCCGCCTGGGTGGAGATGCCGCCGCCCGCGTTCGGCCAGTGGTTGGCGGCGGCCCGCCAGCTGGTCCACTCCACGTAGCGCGTCCTGGCCCAGTTGGTCATCGGCTGACCGAGCTGGTTGAGGACGGGGTCGCCGTTCTCGTCGCGCGGGGGCCCGAGCGCGGCGGGGACGTCCTCCTTGGTGGCGTACTTCTGGCGGCCGAACTCCTCCCAGGTGGAGGACTCGTCGTGGCCGGCGGTGACGATGAAGATGTTGTCGAAGCCGCAGAAGTCGGCGGTGGAGCAGCCGATGGCAGCGCGCCACAGGCGCAGGGTGTCGGTGCGCAGGTCCTTGCCGCAGGTGTCGCCCATCGGGCAGAACTGCGCCATGGGCCCGTTCATCCGGTTGTCGATGCCGTACTCGTGGAGCTTGCCCGGAAGGGTGTAGGTGCCGAAGACCTCGGCGTCCACGCCGATCTTCCCGAAGGAGTCCTCCATCCAGTACGAGTGGAGGGTCTGGTGGCCGTTGTACTCGTTCGGGACGGTGTAGTAGTCCTGGTACCAGTCGCGGACCTGGTCCTCCGGGACCGGCTCGAAGTCCTTGCCGTAGGGGTTGCCGAAGGGGTGGCTGCCCGGTTCCTGGGTGATCAGCATGGGCTGGTCGGTGAAGTCGACCAGCAGCACGGCGGTGCGGTACTGCGCCTCCGAGCCCCGGGAGGTGGCCGCGGAGGCCCACTCCTCGGGGCGGACGTTCACGTAGTCGTCCCAGGTCATGTCCGCCTGGTCGGTCCACCGCTGCGGGTCGGCGGCGACGACGGGGCCGGTCGCGGCGGGGGCTGCGGGCGCGGCGGCGACCGGGGACTGCAGGGTGGCGGTGGCGGCGAGGATCGCGCCGGCGACGACCGCGGCGAGCCGGCCGGTAGGCCTGGCCGCGCGGCGCCGTGCGCGGGGTGAGCGGTTCGGTTCCGTGGTCCGGGTACGTCGTCTCACGAAGCGATGTCTCCTTGACGGTGCCCAGGGCGGCCCGGTCGGGACGCGCCCGCCCGGGACCCTAGCGACGCCTGGGGCGGAATATCACCCCCCGCGTCACCGCGGTCGCGGCCCGACGGGATGTCACCGACCGCTGCGGGCCCGTCAGGCGCGGGCCAGGACGTCCCCGGCCTGCGCTTCGACCTGCTCCCGGGCAGCGGACGGCAGGTCGCCGAGAGCGGTTCCGGCCAGGGCGTCGAGGATCCGGCGGACGCCCGCGCCGTCGTCGTACGCCGCCTCCCCGGTGGTCACCTCGTAGCCGTCCCGCACGGCGACCCGCAGACTGCGGCGCCCGTCCGCCTCGGCGTGCACCGCGGTGGCGACGACCAGCGGCGGCGGCCCGCCCGCGTCGGCGGGCAGCTTGAGGTAGCCGTCGGCGAGGGGCGCGCGCCAGCGCAGGGACAGCAGGACGGAGCGCTTGGCGACGACCTCGGCGAGGTCGGTGTCGTAGGTGCGGCCCGCCTCCAGCACGGTGGCGCGGGCGTCCAGCACCAGGGCCGCGGGCAGCAGGCAGCGCAGGGAGCTGCCGACGATGTTGCCGCCCACGGTGGCCGTGCGGCGCACGGCGCCGGTGCCGATGGTCCCGGCGGCGCGGCGCAGCACGGCGGGGACGCGGTCGTCGACCTGGTGGAGGAGGACGGCGGCGCCGAGGGCCTCGGCCTCGACGACGTTGGCCTCCGGGACCTGGCGGAGCGAGACGGCCTGCTCGGGGAAGCCGTCGCGTTGCCAGGTGGCCCAGACCAAGGTCGCCCCGCCTATCGGGACGGCCCCTTCGGCGAGGTGGCGTTGGGCTTCGGACACGGTTCTGGGCAGGTGCAACTGCACGGTGGGGCGCCTCATTTCGGCGGGGACGCGGAGTGGACGTGCGTGCCCTACCCTCTTCGGCCGCCCCCGACACGGGGCGACACGCGACCGGCATATGCGCCGCCCGGCGGGGCGAGACGCCGGCGGGGCCGGCCAACCTGTCGGACCCGCACGGCAGTCACCCGCCCCGCCCACCGGATCCGCACGGCACACACCGGCCCCGCCTGGCACGCGCCGGGCTCCCCTGCCGATTTCCGCGCAGCCCACCCGGCGGACCCGCACGTCCCCCACCGGACCCACCCGCGAACCCACCCGGCGCAGAAGGCACACCCGCCGGATCCGGCCGGCACGCGCCCGGCGGCCCGCCAACCGCGCCGCATCCACCGGACCCGCGCCGCGCGCACCCCGCCCACGGGCCCGCGCCGCGGAGCTCGGGCCGGCCCGGTGGAGGTGGGGCGGGCCGGGCCGGCCGCGGCGGCGGCGGGTGGGGGTCACTTCTTCGCCGTGAGCCCCTTCGGGTTGAGGTGCCCGATGTTGCCGCTCTCCGAGCCGTCGGCCGGGTCGATCACGCAGTCGATCAGCGCCGGCCCGCCCGCGGCGAGGGCCTCGCGCAGCATCGCGGCGACCTCGTCGGGGGTGGTGGCCTGGTAGCCCTTGCCGCCGAACGCCTCGATCATCAGGTCGTGGCGCGCCTTCAGGAAGGTCGGCGCCGGGTCACCGGTCGGGGACGCCTCGTCGCCCCGGTAGACGCCGCTGTTGTTGAGGACCACGGTGACGACCGGCAGGTTGTAGCGGCAGACCGCCTCGATCTCCATACCGCTGAACCCGAACGCGCTGTCGCCCTCGACGGCGACCACCGGTTCGCCGGTCTCCACGGCGGCGGCGATGGCGTAGCCCATGCCGATGCCCATCACACCCCACGTGCCGCTGTCCAGGCGATGGCGCGGGACGTGCATGCCGATGGTGTTGCGGGCCAGGTCCAGGGCGTTGGCGCCCTCGTTGACCAGGTAGACGCGCGGGTTCTCGGCCAGGACGTCGCGCACGGCCTGCAACGCGCCGAGGAACCGCATCGGGTGGGCCGCCCTCGCGGCCTCCAGGCGCTGCGACATCCTGCCCACGTTCTGCGCCGAGCGGGCGGCGAGTTCCTCCCGCCAGGCGGCGGGGGCCGAGATCCGCCCGGGCTTGGAACGCTCGGCCAGCGCGTCCATCACCGAGCCGATGTCGCCGACCAGGGGGGCGGCGATGGGCTGGTTGCTGTCCATCTCGTTGGCCGCGATGTCCACCTGGACGAACTTGGCGTCCGGGTTCCACTGGGGTGCGTCGCCGTGCCCCAGCAGCCAGTTGAGGCGCGCGCCGACCAGCATGACGACGTCGGCCCGCTTGAGGGCCAGCGACCGGGCGGTCGCCGCGGACTGGGGGTGGTCGTCGGGCAGCAGGCCCTTGGCCATCGACATGGGCACGTAGGGGATGCCGGTGGCTTCCACGAACGCCCGGATCGACTCGTCCGCCCGCGAGTAGGCCGCGCCCTTGCCGAGCACGATCAGCGGCCGCTCGGCCCGTTCCAGGAGCTCGACGGCCCGGTCCACGGCGGCCGGCTGGGGCAGTTGGCGGGGCGCGGGGTCGATCAGCTTCCACAGCGAGGCCGCGCCCTTCCGGGCGTCGACGATCTCTCCCAGCACGGCGGCCGGGATGTCGAGGTAGACGCCGCCGGGCCGCCCGGAGACCGCGGTGCGGATGGCGCGGGCGATGCCGCGGCCGATGTCCTCGGCGCGGGAGACGCGGAAGGCCGCCTTGGCGAACTGCTTGGCGGCGGCGAGCTGGTCCATCTCCTCGTAGTCGCCGCGCTGGAGGTCGACCAGGTGCCGTTCGCTGGAGCCGGAGATCTGCACCATGGGGAAGCAGTTGGTGGTGGCGTTGGCCAGCGCGACCAGTCCGTTGAGGAAGCCCGGCGCGGAGACGGTCAGGCAGATGCCGGGGCGCTGGGTGAGGAAGCCGGCCGCCGCGGCCGCGTGCCCGGCGTCGCTCTCGTGCCGGAAGCCGATGTAGCGGATGCCCGACGCCTGGGCGAGGCGGGCCAGGTCGGTGATGGGGATGCCCACCACGCCGTAGATCGTCTCGACCCCGTTGAGCTTCAACGCGTCGACGACCAGGTGGATCCCGTCGGTCAGAGCGTCCGGTTCGGCGCCCTCCGTCCCCGTGGCCTGTGCGACAGTGTCCGTCATGGTCCGGTTCCTCCCTCAGAGGGTGCCGAGTTCGTCGTCCGTGTCCGCGCTGTCGTCCGGCCGTCGTCACTCCGACGGCGTGATTGTATGCAGTATCCCTTCGAATGTATGCAGTATCCCAGCGGCGACGGAGCTGCGCCATACCGTGGTCGGCACCAATCCGTGGCCCGGAGGGCGGAGCGGCGGTTCGGGCGAGCGCGACGCGCACCGTCCCCACCCAGGAGGGGGATCCTCCGCCGCCGGCCCGGGGAAACGGCGACGGCCTCCGCGACCGGGGGTCGCGGAGGCCGTCGGCTCGGCTCGGGTGCGGCGGTCGCTAGGCGCTCGCCAGGGAGAGCTTCGCGGCGAAGCCGAGGAACAGCGCGCCCGCCGCCGAGGAGGCGCCGGCCGACAGGCTCCGCCGGCGGCGGAAGGCGGCGGCCAGGCGGGTGCCGCCGAAGATCAGGGCGCTCAGGTAGAGGACGCTGCCGAGCTGGGCGAAAGCGCCGAGGACGAGGAACGACAGGGCCGGGTAGGCGTAGTTCGGGTCGACGAACTGCACGAAGAAGGAGATGAAGAAGAGGATCGCCTTGGGGTTGAGCAGGCTCACCACGAAGGCGCGCCGGAAGGGCCGCTCGGTCTTCCCGCCGGACTCCCCAGCCGCCGCGGCCGCGACGGTCTCCGCCGTGCCGCCGGGCTCGTGCCGGGTCCGCCAGATCTGCCACCCGGAGCGCAGCATGCCGATGGCGACCCAGGCGAGGTAGGCCGCGCCCACGTACTTCACGACGCCGAACAGCATCGCGTTGGTCTGGAACAGGGAGGCCACGCCCGCCGCCGAGAGGGTCATCAGCACCGTGTCCCCGCAGAACACGCCGGCCGCTCCGGCGTATCCGGCGCGCACCCCGCGCCGGGCGGCGACGGAGAGCACGTAGAGCGAGTTGGGGCCGGGAAGCAGCACGATCAGCAGGACGCCCGCCAGATAGGTCGGGAGGTTTATGACACCGAACGACTCGAACATGACCGGAGTGTCACATGATGCGACACTCCGGTCGACGCCCTGCCCGCTATGCGGACACCGCTTCCCGCCGCGGGGCGACGGTCACCCTGCGGGGAGCAGCGGGACGTCGAGGCGTCCGGCGAGTTCCTCCACCGTGGTGCCGAAGGTCTCCCGGACCCGCACGCCCTCGGGCGTGATGTCGAAGACCGCGAGGTCGGTGTAGACCCGGTCGACGCAGCCCAGGCCGGTGAGCGGGTAGGTGCACGCGGGCACCAGCTTGGGCTCGCCCTTCTTGGTGAAGAGGGTCATCATCACGAAGACCTTCTTGGCGCCGATGGCCAGGTCCATCGCACCGCCGACGGCGGGGATGGCGTCGGCCGCGCCGGTGTGCCAGTTGGCGAGGTCGCCCGCGCCGGAGACCTGGAACGCGCCGAGGACGCAGATGTCCAGGTGGCCGCCGCGCATCATGGCGAAGGAGTCCGCGTGGTGGAAGTACGCGGCTCCGGGCAGCTCGGTCACCGGGACCTTGCCCGCGTTGGTGAGATCGGGGTCGATCTCGCCGTCCTGGGCGGCCGGGCCCATGTTGAGCATGCCGTTCTCGGTGTGCAGGACGACCCCGGAGCCGGCGGGCAGGTGGTCCGCGACCAGGGTCGGCTGGCCGATGCCCAGGTTCACGAACGACCCCTGCGGGATGTCGCGGGCGATCAGGGCGGCCATGTCGTGCTTGCCCAGCGGGGCGCCGGTGTCGATGACTCGGTCGGCGGTGTTCATGCGCTCTGTGCCTCCTGCACCACGTGGTCGACGTAGATGCCCGGCGTGATCACGGCCTCGGGGTCGAGGCTGCCGGTGTCGACGATCTCGCGGACCTGGGCGATCACGGTGGTGGCGGCGGTGGCCATCACCGGGCCGAAGTTGCGGGCTGTCTTGCGGTAGACGAGGTTGCCCATCCGGTCGGCGCGGTAGGCGCCGATCAGCGCGACGTCGCCCTTGATCGGGTACTCCAGCACGTAGGTGCGGCCGTCGATCTCGCGGGTCTCCTTGCCCTCGGCGAGGAGGGTGCCCACGCCGGTGGGGCAGTAGAAGGCGCCGATGCCGGCCCCGGCGGCCCGCATCCGCTCGGCGAGGTTGCCCTGCGGCACCACCTCGAGCTCGATCCTCCCGGAGCGGTAGAGGTCGTCGAAGACCCAGGAGTCCGCCTGGCGGGGGAAGGAGCAGATCACCTTGCGGACCCGGCCCTTGGCGAGCAGCGCGGCGAGTCCGGTGTCGCCGTTGCCGGCGTTGTTGGAGACGACGGTGAGGTCCTTGGCGCCCTGGCGTATCAGGGCGTCGATCAGCTGGACCGGCATGCCGGCCATGCCGAAGCCGCCGACGAGCACGGTGGAGCCGTCCTCGACGCCGGCCACCGCCTCGTCCGCGTGCTCGTGGAAACGGGTGGTCATCGGGTGCCTCCGGTGACGTTCTCGAGGACCACGGCGAGGGCCTGGCCCACGCCGATGCAGATGGCCGCGACGCCCCAGCGGTCGCCCGACTCCCGCAGGCGGTGGGCGAGGGTGCCGAGGATGCGGCCGCCGGACGCGCCCAGCGGGTGGCCGAGGGCGATGGCGCCGCCCTTGGCGTTGACGATCTCCGGGTCGATGCCCCAGGCGTCCACGCAGGCCAGCGACTGCACGGCGAAGGCCTCGTTGAGCTCGACGGCGGCGACGTCCGACCAGGTGATGCCGGCCCGCCCGAGGGCGCGGTCGGCCGCCTCGACGGGGGCGAAACCGAACTCCTGCGGGTCGAGGGCGAAGACGCCCCGGCCGGCGATCCGGGCGACCGGGTCGGTGCCGATGCGCTCGGCCGCGGTGCCGGAGCCGAGCAGCACCGCGGAGGCGCCGTCGCTCAGCGGGGAGGCGTTGCCGGCGGTGATGGCGCCGTCGGGGCGGAAGGAGGGCTTGAGGCCCGCGAGCTTTTCGGCGGAGGAGCCGGGGCGGATGCCCTCGTCACGGGTGAGGGTGTTGCCCTTGCGGTCGACGACGACGGGGACGATCTGGTCGTCGTAGAAGCCGGCGTTCCAGGCCGCGTCGGCGAGGTTGTGGGAGCGGGCGGCGAACTCGTCCTGGCGCTCGCGGGAGATCGTGAAGCGGTCGGCGAGCTGCTCGTTGGCCTCGCCCAGGGAGACGGTCCACTCCTCGGGCATGCGCGCGTTGACCAGGCGCCAGCCGAGCGTGGTGGAGACGGCGGTGACGTTGCCGGCCGGGAAGCCGCGGGACGGCTTGGGCAGCACCCAGGGCGCGCGGGTCATCGACTCGACGCCGCCGGTGAGGACGATGTCCGCGTCGCCGGTCTCGATGGCGCGGGAGCCGATGATGGCGGCGTCCAGCGAGGAGCCGCAGAGCCGGTTGACGGTGGTGGCCGGCACGGAGGTGGGGAGGCCGGCCAGCAGGACGGCCATCCGGCCGACGTTGCGGTTGTCCTCGCCGGCGCCGTTGGCGTTGCCCCAGACCACGTCGCCGATCTCGGCGGGGTCGAGGTCGGGCGCCTTCTCGAGGACGCCCTTGACCGCCGTGGCGGCCAGGTCGTCGGGCCGGACGTCGGCGAGGGCCCCGGAGAACTTCCCGAAGGGCGTGCGGGCTGCTGCGTACAGATAGCTCTCGGTCACCTACTCACCGTACGAGTTCACACTTGTGCGCGTCCAAGACCTAGTGGGCATCGATTGATAAGCGGTGCTTATCAACGGCGTACAGTGGGCGGCATGGAACTCCGCCAGCTCCGCCATTTCCTCACCCTGGCCGAGGAGTGCCACTTCGGGCGCGCGGCCGCCCGGCTCCACGTCGCCCAGCCCGCCCTCTCCCAGCAGGTCAAGCAGCTGGAGCGGGAGCTCGGGGTCTCGCTGTTCAACCGGTCCACCCGCCACGTCGAGCTCACCGAGGCCGGGCATCACCTGGTGGAGCATGCGAGGGCGTTGGTGGCGGAGGAGGAGCGCACGCTGGTGCACATGCGGGAGCTGGCCACCGGCCACGCGGGACGGGTCTCGGTCGGCTTCATCGGCACGGCCACGTACGACGTGCTGCCGCGGGTGGCCCGTACGGTCCGGGGGCGGCTGCCGCGGATCACCCTCGACCTGCGCGGTGAGATCCTCACCCCGCGGCTGGTGGAGGGGCTGCGCTCGGGCGCCTTCGACCTGGCGGTGCTGCGGGGCGCGGTGGACGAGGAGGGCATCCGCACGGTGCCGCTGCGCTCGGAGCCGCTGGTGGCGGTGCTGCCGTCGCACCACCGGCTCGCCGGGCGGGCGAGCGTGCCCCTGGCGGAGCTGGCCGAGGAACCGTTCGTGGTCCATCCGTCGCAGTCGCGGTCCTCGATGTACGACCTCGTGCTGGCCGCGTGCCGGCGGGCGGGGTTCGAGCCGTCCCAGCTGGTCGAGGTCGGCGAGACGGCCACGCTGGTGGTGCTGGTCGCCGCGGGGCACGGTGTGGCCCTGGTCCCGGCGTCGGTGCAGAGCCTCAGTGTGGAGGGCGTCACCTACGTGCCGCTCTCCGGCCCGGAGTCCGTCGACCTCCTCCTGGCCCGCCGCGACCGCCGCGAGTCGGCGGCGGTCGACCAGGTGGCCGCGGTGATCGAGGACTGCGCGGGCGGCTGACGCATACGAAGCCCGACGCGCACGAAGGCCCACGCACCGCGAACGGCGGCCGCGCCGGGCCCCGCGGTTCAGGACTGCCCGGCCAGGTCCCGCTCCAGTGCGTGGGCCGCCGCCTCCAGGGTGGCGACCGTCGACCGCAGCCGGTGCGGGTCGTGGCGCATGCCCGGCATGGACACCGACAGCCCGGCCACCGCGGTGCCGTCCCGGTCGCGGACCGGCACGCCCACGGCGACCAGCCCGCGCTCGGAGCGCTCCTGGTTGACGGCGAAGCCGGTGCGCCGGATCCGCCGCAGCTCGGCGTGGAGTTCCGGCGGCTCGGGGAGGTCGCCGGGCCGTTCGGGCAGGCGTCGCGGGCCGTAGAGCTCGTCCAGCTCGGCCTCGGGCAGTTCGGCGAGCAGCAGCAGGCCCGCCGTCGTCCGGTGGGCGGGGAAGACCATGCCCTCCCGGGACCCGACCCGCAGGGCCTGCCGGCACTCGACGCTGGCGATGACCCGGGTGGTGTCGCCGGTGCGCACCATCAGGTTGGAGGTCTCGTCGAGGAGGTCGACGACCTGACGCAGGTGCGGCAGGGCGACCGCCCGCAGCCGTGAGGCCAGGGAACGGGAGTGTGCGGCGAGTTCCAGCACCGGTCCGGCCCGGTAGGCGCGGCTGTCGTCCCGGACGGCGAAGTCCCGGTAGACCAGCATGGCCAGGATCCGGTGGGCGGTGGACCTGGCCACGCCCAGCCGTTCGGCGATCTGGGCCACGGTCGTGGTGCCCTCCAGCTGCAGGATGGTCGCCGCGCGCAGCGCGTGGTCCACGCTGGCGATGGGGTAGGGCGGCGGCTGCTTGAGGGGCTTGTCCATGACCTGGTCTGACCTGTCCGGGAGTCCGAGCGAAGTTCTGCTCTCCAGAATATGCGTGTTCTTCAGGGTGGGCCGTTGCACGCTGAGCCGCATGACGACCACCTCCTCCGTCCCTCGGGACGTCTCCACGGATTCGCCGGTCCGGCTGCAGGCCGTCGACGGCGACGGGCAGCCCGAGGTCACGCCCGCCCTCGAAGAGCTGTACCGGGGCTTCGAGCGGGAACTGCTGGTCCCGCTGTGGACCGAGATCGGCGACCTGATGCCGGCCCACCCCCGCTCGCGGGCCGTCCCGCACGTGTGGCGCTGGGAGCGGCTGCGGGAGCTGGCCTCCCGGGCGGGTGACCTGGTGCCGGTCGGCCGCGGCGGTGAGCGCCGGGCGATCGCGCTCGCCAACCCGTCCCTCGGCGGCCGGCCGTTCGCCACGCCGACCCTGTGGGCGGCCGTGCAGTACCTGATGCCGGGCGAGGACGCCCCCGAGCACCGCCACACCCAGCACGCCTTCCGCTTCGTCGTCGAGGGCTCCGGGGTGTGGACGGTCGTCGGTGGCGACGCCGTGCCCATGAACCGCGGCGACTTCCTCCCGCAGGCCGGCTGGAACTGGCACGCCCACCACAACGCCTCCTCGGAGCCGATGGCCTGGATCGACGGTCTGGACATCCCGTTCCAGTACGTCACCGAGGCGCAGTTCTTCGAGTTCGGCCGGGACGAGATCGGCGAGGCCGAGCGGACCACCCCGGAGCGGTCGCGTTCCGAGCGCCTGTGGGCCCACCCGGGTCTACGCCCGCTGTCGGCCGCTCCCGCCGCCCCGGGCAGCCCACTGCTGTCGTACAAGTGGGAGTACACCGACGCCGCCCTCAAGGACCAGCTGCTGCTGGAGAAGGAGGGCTTCGGCGGCACGGTGGAGCCCGGCCACGCCGCGGTCCGCTACGCCAACCCGCACGACGGCTCGGACGTCCTGCCGACCGTCCGCGCCGAGTTCCACCGGGTGGTCCGCGGCGCCGAGACCGCGCCGGTGCGCGAGACCGGCTCGTCGGTCTACCAGGTCTTCGACGGCTCCGGCGTGGTGACCGTCGGCGGGAGGTCCTGGACGGTCACCCGCGGCGACCTGTTCGCCGTCCCGTCCTGGGAGCCGTTCTCCGTGAGGTCCGAGGCCGGCACGACCGACTCCGACGAGGGCGCCCTCGACCTCTTCCGCTTCTCCGACTCCCCCGTCTTCGAAGCCCTCCAGCTCAACCGCACCCGTAAGGACGCCTGACCATGAAGCTCGCCACCCTCCGCACCCCCGCCGGCCACCGCGCGGTCCGTCTCGACGGCGACGTCCTCGTCGACCTCGGGTACGCCGACCTCGGCGAGCTGTTCGCCGAGGACGGCTGGCGGGAGAAGGCCGCCGCCTCCGGCACGACCTACCCGGTGGACGGCGCCGACTTCGCGCCGGTCGTCCCCCACCCCTCCAAGGTGGTCTGTGTGGGCCACAACTACACCAACCACATCAAGGAGATGGGCCGGGACCTCCCCGCACACCCCACCCTCTTCCCGAAGTTCGCCGAGACCCTGATCGGCGCCCACGACGACATCGTCAGGCCCGCCGAGACCGACGCCTTCGACTGGGAGGTCGAACTCGCCGTCGTCATCGGCAGGTCGGTGCGCCGCGCCGACGAGCAGGAGGCCGCCGAGGCCATCGCCGGCTTCACGGTCATGAACGACATCTCGGTGCGCGACTGGCAGTTCCGCACCATCGAGTGGACCCAGGGCAAGATCTGGGAGGCCACCACCCCGGTCGGCCCCTACGTCGTCACCCCCGACGAGGTCGGCGGCGTCCGCCCGGCGCTCGAGGTGCGGACGGTCGTCGACGGGCGGGTGATGCAGCAGGACGACACCGGCACGCTGCTGTTCGACCCGGTCTTCCTGGTGCGGTACATCTCCACCGTCATCACCCTGAAGCCGGGCGACATCATCGCCACCGGCACCCCCGCCGGGGTGGGCAACGCCCGCGACCCCAAGGTGTTCCTGCTGCCGGGCGACTCGGTGACCACCGAGATCTCCGGCCTGGGCGCCTGCGTGAACACGGTGGTCGAGGGATGACCGGCGCCCCCCGTACCCTCGCCGACGCCCGGGAGTGGGCGCGCGTGGGCACCGAGCTGGTGCTGGGCGCCGTCGCGGAGATCGGCGAGGCCGAGTTCGACGCGGACAGCCTGCTGCCGGGCTGGACCCGCAAGCACCTGGCCGCGCACGTCGCCGCCAACGCGGACGCGCTCGGCAACCTGGTGCGCTGGGCGGCCACCGGCGACGAGACGCCGATGTACGCCTCTCCCGAGGAGCGGGCCGCGGGCATCGCCAAGGGCCCTGTCATGTCCGCCGAGGAGCTGCGCGCCTGGCTGCGCGCCTCCGCGGTGAAGCTGGCCCAGGGCCTGGACGCACTCACCGAGGAGCAGTGGCGCGGCAAGGTCGTCACCGCCCAGGGCCGCACCGTGCCCGCCACCGAGCTGCCCTGGATGCGGGCGCGCGAAGTCTGCGTTCACGCCGCCGACTTCGGCACCGGTGTCTCCTTCTCCGACCTGCCGGCGGGCTTCCTGACCGCCCTGGTCGACGAGATCGCCGCCCGGCGCGGGCCGTCCGCCCTGTCCGACGGCCGACTGCCGGACGGTCCGCTGCCCGAGGTCGCCGCCTGGCTGGCCGGCCGGCCCCACACCCTCGCCGACGCTCCCGAGCTCGGCCCGTGGCTCTGAGGAGTTGAGAGTTCATGTCCAACCCTGACGTCATCGTCGTCGGCGGCGGCATCGGCGGCCTGGGCGCGGCGTTCTCGCTGAGCCGCCAGGGCCTGAGGGTCCGCCTGCTGGAGAGCGCCCCCGCCTTCGGCGAGGTCGGCGCCGGCATCCAGCTCGCCCCCAACTGCACGCGCATCCTCGACGACTACGGACTGCTCGACGAGGCCCAGGGTCTCGGCGTGGTGCCGGACTCGATGGTGATGCGCGACGCGGTCGACGGCGCGGAGCTCACCCGGCTCGACCTGCGCGACCTCGAGAAGCGGTACGGCTACCCGTACCTGGTGATCCACCGCAGCGACCTGCACGGGCTGCTGCTGCGCGCCTGCGAGCGGGCGGGCGTCGAGCTGGTCAACGACGCCCGGGTGACCGCGTACGAGAACACCGGTGGCGGCGCGCGCGTCACCCTCGCCTCGGGCGGGACCCACGAGGCCGGCCTGGTCATCGCGGCCGACGGCCTGCACTCCGTCGCCCGCAGGCTGCTGGTCGACGACGAGCCGGTCTCCTCCGCGTACGTCGCCTACCGCGGCACCGTGCCCGCCGAGGAACCGCGGGTCCAGGGCACCGACCTCAGCGAGGTCGCGCTCCACGTCGGCCCGCGGTGCCACTTCGTCCACTACGGCCTGCGTGGCGGCAAGCTGCTCAACCAGGTCGCCGTCTTCGAGTCCCCCAAGGCCCTCGCGGGCCAGGAGGACTGGGGCACCCCGGACGAGCTGGACGCGGCCTTCGCCGAGACCTGCGACTTCGTCCGGGAGGGCCTGCCCTTCATGTGGCGCGAGAAGTGGTGGCGCATGTTCGACCGCGACCCGATCATGACCTGGGTGCACGGCCGCATCGCACTGCTGGGCGACTCGGCGCACCCGCCGCTGCAGTACATCGCGCAGGGCGCGATCATGGCGATCGAGGACGGCTGGGTGCTCGGCGAGCACGTCGGCCGCAACAGGGCCGAGGACGGCACGGTCGACTGGGACGCCGCGCTGGCCGCCTACGAGGCGGTCCGCCCGGAGCACTGCCGCCGCGTGCTGTCCACCTCGCGCGTCTGGGGCGAGCTGTGGCACCTCGACGGCGACGGGCGCGAGCGGCGCAACGCGGTGCTGCGGGCGCGGGACACGTACGACTACTCCTTCACCGACTGGCTGTACGGTCCGACGGCGCTGACCCCGGACCAGGAACCGGAGATGTTCACCCCGATTCCCCTGTCCTCGGTGTCCCTCGGCACCGGGGCCGCGGCGGCGGCACCGACCGCCTGACCGGAGGCCCGCCCGCACGGAGGCCCGCACCCCGGCCCAGGGGCGCGGGCCTCTCCCCCCGTCTTCCACCGGCCTCCCCCCAGGCTTCGCCCCGGACTGCCCCCGGCCTGACCTCCGGATATACCGGTGGAGCCGCCCTCCCCCGCTCTGTTACGGTCCTGCTGCCGGCCGCGGGACTCCGGCGCGACTTCCGGGACTTGCCTTTGAAGCACAGATTCGCTGCTCGTGCCCCCATTCCCCGGCCGGCACCCGCCGCCCTCGCGGCGGGACGGCGGAAGGACATCCGGGGGTGCGCACGGTGGAGTCGATCGGCGATCTCGTCGCGGCCGACGACGTGCTGCTCTTCGTCAACGCGGCGATCACCGCCACCGGCCAGCGCGAGTTCCACTCCTCCGCGGGCGCGCAGACGCTGTCGCTCGACTTCCTCCACGCCTACATGCTGGGCAACTACCGCGACCTGTACGCGGGCGTGCTCGCCCTCGACATCAACGACCACAACGCGGCGATCGTCGTCCACCGGCTGCTGGAGACCACCGGCGAGGCGACCGCCGGGCAGCGGCGCCGCGAGGGCCGTCTGATCGCGGCGCGGCTGGCGGCCATGCCGCCGCAGCGGGTGTACCGGCTGTTCGACACGCTGCGCCGGGCGCGGGTCAACAACCGCCGTACCCGCGCCGTGGTGCGCGACTGGCTGACCGCCCGGCCGGACCTCGCCTTCGACGCCGTGAAGTACCGTGGCGCCCTCAAGCGGGCCCTGCGCCACGCCCATCTGCTGCCGCCGGGCGGGGAACTGGGCGACTTCCTGTTCAAGCCGGCGTCCCGCCCGCGCTACGCGACGCCGGTCCTGGAGACCTGGCGCCGCGCCCACCACGACAAGAGCGCGCTGTACGACCTCCCGTACACGGCCGCCCAGGGGTTCGCCGCGCGCCACGGCATTCCCCGCGAGGTCTTCCTGGAGCGCATCGCGCCGCGCCTGACCCGCGCCGAGACCCTGCGACTGCAGGAGTCCGCCCGCCGCCACGGCGCCGACGCGGTGCGCACCGACCTGTCCCGGATGCCGCTGACCCGGCTCGCGTCGTACGTGCTCGCGCTGCCGCTGGAGGAGCGCGCGCACCGGCGTGCCGAGCTGACCGGCGCCCTCGCGGCGGCGGCCGGGCGGGTGGTCGGTCCCCGGCGGGGAAGCTGGGGGAAGGTCACCGCCGTCCTCGACGACAGCTTCTCCGCCTCCGGCTCGGGCGAGAAGCGGCGCCGCCCGCTGGCCGTGGCCCTGGCCGCGCACCACCTGCTCGCCGCCCTGGCCGAGGACTACACCGCGCTGTGGACCTCGGGCCGTGAGGACGCCCTGCTGGTCCACCCGTTCGGGCCGACACCGCTCGGCCGGCGCGTCCTCGACGCCCTGGACACCGGCCCGTCGCGGCTGGTCGTCGTCTCCGACGGCTGGGACAACGCGCCGCCCGGTCTGGCCGCCGAGGTGCTGCGGGTCTGGCGGACCCGGCTCGACCCGTCCCGCCGCACCAGCGTCGTGCACCTCAACCCCGTGTACGACGCGAGCGGTTTCGACGTGCGCCGGCTCTCCCCCACGGTGCCCACCGCGGGCATCCGGGACGCCGAGGACCTTCCGGCGCTGGTCGAGATCGCCCAGTTCGCCGAGGGCCGCACCGGTCTGGCCGAACTCACCGCCTACCTGGACGCCCGCGCGGCCAGCCTCACGGGCGCCGGCCCCTCGCCCGAGGACACACCGTGACCGCCCTCGACCTCACCGGCCTGCGCACCCGCCCCGCCCAGGTGTGGGGTGCCGTCCGCCTGGTGCCGCTGGTCCGCGACGAACCGGTCGACGACCTCCGCCTCAGCCCTCGCGCGTACGGCGACTCCGTCGGCGTGGTGGGACTCGGGCGCCGCCGGAGCTATGTGTCGTACGTGCCGCACGGCCTCGTCGCCACCTGGACCCGGGACGGCTCCCCGGCCGCCGCCTACGGCACCGGACTGTCCGCCGAGCCCGACTCCGTCCCGGCGGCCACCGTGCCGCTGCGGATCCACCGCCGGATGGTCCACCGCGAGGCCAAGGACCGGCTGCGGTTCCTGCCCCTGCACCTGGCGCTGGAGGGGTACCTCGCGCTGCACTTCGGCGGCCCGTCCGTCGCCTGGGAGGAGTGGTCGCAGCAGGCGGTCCGCCGGGGCCTGTCCCCCCGGGCGGAGGAGGCCTACACGGGGGCCGCGGTGACCGGACTCGCCGAGGCGCTGCGGGTGTTCGAGATCCACCCGGGCCAGTGCGGTGTCCTGCTGTACGCGGCCGACGCCCTGGCCGCCGCGTTCGTGGTCCCGCACCCGGACGACTACCGCGCCCTGCACGCGACGCTGCTGCAGGACCTGTACGGCGAACTCGTGCACCACTACGCGACGTTGATGCCCGCCGTGCCGGACTTCCGGGCCCGGGTCCCGGACACCGGCATCCGCACGCTCGCGGACCTGCGCGCGGCCGCCGCCGAACAGGAGGACGCCTGGGCCCGGTTCCACGACTCGACGATGGCCGCCGGGCTCCTTGCGGGGTCGTACACCTGGCAGACGGCGTACCGGCTGGGGCGCTTCACCCTCGCCCGCTTCCTGCCGCCGTTCCGGCCCCGCCACGAGAACCACATCGGGGAGGCCGTCACGGACGACCGGGGCAGGATCGTCTACCTCAAGACGTTCCGCCTCTCGGAGAGCCAGGTGCGCCGCGGTCACCTGCTCGACCGCCTCGCCGCCCACGACTGGCACCTCGGCGACACCGCGGCCGGCATGGGCCTGGACGAGGCGCAGTTGGGACTGCGTCTGGAGAACGCCGGCTTCGGGAACCTGCTGCGCCAGGACGTCCTCGACCGCCACCGGCGACAGCGACGCGACCAGGGCCGCCGACGGCACCAGGGCGGCCGAGGAGTGTCCGCCTGACCTCCGGCGGGCTCCAACTCCCCTGCTAGGGTGCGGCGATGCCTTCGGTCAAACAGTTCCAGGTCACCTTCGACTGCGCGGAGCCCGAGCGGCTCGCCCGCTTCTGGTGCGAGGTGCTGGGGTACGTCGTCGCCCCGCCGCCCACCGGGTTCGCCACGTGGGAGGCGTTCAACTCCTCCCGGCCTCCCGGGAAGGACGGCGCGTGGTGCGCCTGCGTCGACTCCTCGGGTGCGGGCCCGCGGCTGTTCTTCCAGCGGGTCCCCGAGGGGAAGACCGTGAAGAACCGCGTCCACCTCGACGTCCGGGTCGCCACCGGCCTCGTCGGGGAGGAGCGCCTGGCCGCCCTCGAGGCGGAGTGCGCACGGCTGCTCCCGCTGGGCGCGGTGCGCGAGCGGCTCCTGTACGACGGCCACGACGCGTGCATCGTGATGCGGGACATCGAGGGCAACGAGTTCTGCCTCGACTGACGGGTTCCCGTGCCGCGGGCCCTCGGCGTCCCGGGGCGAACTCCACCGCGGCCCGGGGGTCAGTCGAGGACGATCGCCGTGACCCACTCGGCCTCGCGCGCCCGGTACCCGTAGAGCTCGCCGAGCCCGGTCGCGATCGCCGGGACGTGGCGCGCTCCGTAGACGACGGCCACGCGGAGCGGCTCCTCGCGCCGCTCCGCGTGGATCTCCCCGAGCGCCGCCAGCAGACGCCGGTCCCGCCGGTCGGTCAGGGCGTCGAGGACCGGATCGTCGGCCAGGGCCTCCGCGCGCGCCGTCGGCGGCAGGTCGTCGACCTCCAGGTCCCGGTCGAGGAAGGCGCGCGGGCCGCGCAGCGCGAAGACCAGGCCGAACAGCGGCGCCAGGACGAGCAGGCTCCAGTAGGCCCACCGCGACACGGCCTCCAGGTCCTCGACGACCTCGGCCGCGGTGACGTCGGGACGCAGGACGGGGACGCCGTCCGGCAGCACCCGTGCGTCGGTCTGCGGCACCAGGCCGTTGCTCCGCCGCAGCGGGGCGAACCGGTAGGCCAGGGTCAGGGCGCTCACCGGGCCGGGCCGGCCCGTGACCCCTTCCAGCACCACCAGGTCGCACTCCGCCAGCCTGCGGCGCACCTGCGCGTAGAAGTCCGGCGACGCCACGTGCAGCATCGGGAGGAGCACGAACTCCAGCGGTGTCCGTGCGTGCCGCATCCTGATCACTGCCGACCGGACGGCGATCCCGGTGATCTCGATGATCTGCATGGCGCCCCCGTCGGACCCGCGGCCCCCAGGCCGGTTCCTCGCCTCGAAGAGAGAGGACGAACGCCCGGGGGGCCGCGGTTCCCGCCCGGGCCGCCCTACTCCGCGGTGGAGCGGGCGAGCGGGGCCTCCTGCGCGAAGAAGGTCTTGGCGCGGGTCAGCGCCCGTTCGTCGTCGAGCACCTGGCCGGGGGCCGAACCGTTGCCGAGCAGGACGCCCCCGTACCGCATCTTCAGGTACGCGGCGCTGTTGCCCAGCATGAGCCGCAGCGGCTCGGCGACACCCTCCTCCCGGTCCCCCATCACCGTCACGCCCCACAGGGTGCGGCCGGCCATGCGCCGCCGGAAGTCGAGCTCGGGGAGGGTGAGCCACTTGGCCCAGTGGTCCAGGTACGCCTTGGTGGAGGTGGAGACCGAGTACCAGTACAGCGGGGTGACGAGCACGATGTCGGTGGCGGCGAGGGTGGCATCGCGCAGCAGCGCCTCGTGCTCCGCCTCCACGCCCCCGGCCTCCGGCCAGGGCTCGCCGGTGTGGCGGGCGTCGACGTAGGGGGCGAGCGGCAGCCGGGTCAGGTCCAGCCACCGCTGGTCGACGTCACCGGGCAGCTGTTCCGCCGCGGCGCGGGCCAGCGTCTCGGTGTTGCCGCCCTCACGGGCACTGCCGAGCAGGAAGAGGAACGAGCGGTTCACAGGCACTCCCGGGCATAGCTGGGTCGGATCGGTCATGACGTCAACTTCCTTGCTGACGCAATTATTTCCGACGCTGGCTATGGGCGGACGCCGCGCAGGTCAGGCGGTGGGCGGCGCTGTCGCGAGGACGGTGCGGACCGCGGTGCGGACCTGGCGGTCGGTGAGGTCGGCGCGGGCGGTGAGGCGCAGCCGGGAGACGCCGTCGGGGACGGACGGCGGGCGGAAGCAGCCCACCTGGAGTCCGGCCGCGCGGCAGTCGGCGGCCCAGCGGACGGCCGCGTCGGGCGACGGCGCCCGCACCGAGACCACCGCGGCGTCCGGGTGGCTCACCCGCAGGCCCGCCGCCGTGAGGTCCGCGTGGAGCATGGCCGCCACCTCCCGTGCCCGCGCCGCCCGGCCGGGTTCGCCCCGCAGGAGCCGCAGGGCGGCGAGGGCCGCGCCGACGGCGGCCGGGGCGAGGCCGGTGTCGAAGATGAACGTGCGGGCGGTGTTCACCAGGTGGGCGATCACCCGGGCGGGGCCCAGGACGGCGCCGCCCTGGCTGCCCAGCGACTTGGACAGGGTCACCGTCGCCACGACGTCGGGCGCGCCGGCCAGTCCGGCGGCGTGCGGCGCTCCCCGTCCCCCGTCGCCCAGGACGCCCAGCCCGTGGGCGTCGTCGACGAGGAGCGCGGCTCCCGCCTCCCGGCAGGCGGCGGCCAGCCCGGCCAGCGGGGCCGCGTCGCCGTCGACGGAGAAGACGGAGTCGGTGACGACCAGGGCGCGTCGGCCCGGGTGGGCGGCGAGGGTCTTGCGGACGGCCTCCGGGTCGGCGTGCGGCACCACGGCGGTCTCGGCGCGGGCGAGCCGGCAACCGTCCACGATGGAGGCGTGGTTGGCGGCGTCCGAGACGACCAGGCCGCCGCGGTCGCCGCCCAGCGCGGTGAGCGCGGCCAGGTTGGCCGCGTAGCCGGAGGACAGCACCAGGGCGGCCTCGAAGCCGCAGAACCGGGCGAGTTCGCGTTCGAATTCGGCGTGGAGGGCGGTCGTGCCGGTGACCAGCCGGGAGCCCGTCGCCCCCGCTCCCCAGCGGGCCGCCGCGGCGCCGGCCGCGGCGGTCACCGCGGGGTGGCGGGTGAGGCCGAGGTAGTCGTTGCCCGCGAGGTCCAGCGGGCCCTCGTCGGCCTCACGGGGGCGCAAGGACCGCACCAGGCCGCCCAGTTCACGTCGACGTGCTTCCTCGTCGATCCAGTCGAAGGGGTCCTGGCGGGCCAGCGGCATGGGCGGTGCGGTCCTTGTCCTGGTGGTTCGGTGGTTCGGTGGTTGCGCGGTTCGGCGGATCGGTGGTTCCGGCCGGGCGGGTGCCCGCTCGACGGACCGACCCTAGCCGCAGTCGGCCGGTCACGAACTGTGGTCATCCACACACGTGCCGCGGCCTCTTGTTGGCCGTTTCCTCCTTTGCCCAGCCCTCCGCGTGGGCAAGGATCAAGGCCATGGACCTGCTCGACGCTCTGGTGGAGAAGGGGCTCCGACGTGAGCCGCCGACCCGTGAAGAAGCCCTCGCCGTACTGGCGACCTCCGACGACGATCTGCTCGATGTGGTGGCCGCGGCGGGCCGGGTGCGCCGCCACTGGTTCGGCCGCCGGGTGAAGCTCAACTACCTGGTCAACCTCAAGTCCGGTCTCTGCCCGGAGGACTGCTCCTACTGCTCCCAGCGGCTGGGCTCCAAGGCGGAGATCCTCAAGTACACCTGGCTCAAGCCGGAGGAGGCGGCCGCGGCGGCCGCGGCCGGTGTGGCCGGCGGCGCGAAGCGGGTGTGCCTGGTGGCGAGCGGCCGCGGGCCCACCGACCGGGACGTCGACCGCGTGTCGCGGACGATCGAGGCGGTCAAGGAGCAGAACGAGGGCGTGGAGGTCTGCGCCTGCCTGGGACTGCTCGGCGACGGGCAGGCGGAGCGGCTCCGCGAGGCGGGCGCCGACGCGTACAACCACAACCTGAACACCTCCGAGAGCACCTACGGCGACATCACCACGACGCACACCTACGCGGACCGCGTCGACACCGTGGAGAAGGCGCACGGCGCGGGCCTGTCGGCCTGTTCCGGCCTGATCGCCGGGATGGGCGAGAGCGACGAGGACCTGGTGGACGTGGTCTTCGCGCTGCGCGCCCTGGACCCCGACTCGGTGCCGGTGAATTTCCTGATCCCCTTCGAGGGCACGCCGCTGGCCGAGGAGTGGAACCTCACCCCGCAGCGGGCGCTGCGGATCCTGGCGATGGTGCGGTTCGTCTGCCCGGACGTCGAGGTGCGGCTCGCGGGCGGCCGCGAGGTGCACCTGCGGACGCTGCAGCCGCTGGCCCTGCACCTGGCCAACTCCATCTTCCTGGGCGACTACCTGACCAGCGAGGGCCAGGCGGGCCGGGCCGACCTGGAGATGATCGCCGACGCCGGGTTCGAGGTCGAGGGCACGGACACGCGCACCCTGCCCGAGCACCGCGCCGGGCGCGCGGGCCGCGGCGCGGTGTGCGGCCAGGAGTCCGACGGCTGCGGCCACGAGGCGTCGGCGTGCGACGGGGGCGCGGCGGCGTGCGGCAGCGGCGCGGCGGCGTCGGGCGGGTCCGCGGCGACGAGCAGCGGGTCCGCGGCCGCGTGCGGCGGGTCCGCGGCGGCCGGCGGCCGGGAGGAGCCGGGGAGCGAGGGCCGGAAGGAACCGGGGAGCGGCGGCCGGGGCACGGGCGTCCCGGCCCCCGCCACGTCCCCGCGGACCGACCTGGTCGCCGTGCGCCGCCGCGGCGCGGGAACGGACGTCGCGCCCAATGCCTGAGCTCGGCCCCGAGGCGCTGCTGTCCCTGGACCGGGCGCACGTGTGGCACCCGTACGGGCCCATGCCGGGCCGCGCGGAGCCGCTGCTCGTGGAGTCCGCGTCCGGGGTCCGGCTGCGCCTCGCCCAGGAGGCGTACGGGCGGCGCGAGTTGATCGACGGCATGTCGTCCTGGTGGTCCGCGGTGCACGGCTACAACCACCCCGTGCTCAACGAGGCCGCGACCGCGCAGCTCGGCCGGATGAGCCACGTCATGTTCGGCGGCCTCACCCATGAACCGGCGGTGCGGCTGGCCGCCCGTCTGGTGGAGATCACCCCCGAACCGCTGCGGCACGTCTTCCTCGCCGACTCGGGCTCCGTCTCGGTCGAAGTGGCGTTCAAGATGTGCCTGCAGTACTGGCGTTCGCTGGGCAGGCCCGGCAAGCGGCGGCTGCTGACCTGGCGCGGCGGCTACCACGGGGACACCTGGCAGCCCATGTCGGTGTGCGACCCGGAGGGCGGGATGCACGAGCTCTGGCAGGGCGTCCTGCCCCGCCAGGTCTTCGCGGACCCGCCGCCAGCCGCGTGGGACGAGGCGTACGCCCGGCGCCTGACCGACCTGATCGCCGCGCACGCCGACGAGACCGCGGCCGTGGTGGTCGAGCCGGTGGTGCAGGGCGCCGGCGGCATGCGCTTCCACTCCCCCGAGTACCTCCGGGTGCTGCGCGAGGCGTGTGACGCGCACGACGTGCTGCTGGTGTTCGACGAGATCGCCACGGGCTTCGGCCGCACCGGCGAGCTGTTCGCGGCCGACCACGCCGCCGTCGCCCCGGACGTGATGTGCCTGGGCAAGGCGCTGACCGGCGGCTACCTGACGATGGCGGCGACCTTGTGCACCACGCGGGTGGCGGAGGGCATCTCGCGCGGCGAGGTGCCCGTCCTGGCCCACGGCCCCACCTTCATGGGCAACCCGCTGGCCGCCGCGGTCGCCCGCGCCTCCGTGGACCTGCTGCTCGGGCAGGACTGGCGGCAGGAGGTCAAGCGCCTGGAGGCGGGCCTGCGCGACGGGCTCGCGCCCGCCCGGGAGTGCGCGGGGGTGGCGGACGTCCGGGTGCTGGGCGCCATCGGGGTGGTCCAGCTGGACCACCCCGTCGACATGGCGGCGGCCACCGCCGCGGCGGTGCGCGAGGGGGTCTGGCTGCGGCCCTTCCGCGACCTGGTGTACGTGATGCCGCCGTACGTCACCGATGACGAGGACCTGGCCCGGATCTGCCGCGCGGTGTGCGCGGCGGCCGCGGCGGGCTGAGCCGGCGAGGCAGGAACAAGAGGAACGACATGTCAGTGATCGTCGTATCGGGCACGGGAACCGAGATCGGCAAGACCGTGGTGACCGCGGCCGTGGCCGCGCTGGCGGTGGCGGCCGGCCGGTCGGTCGCGGTGCTCAAGCCGGCCCAGACCGGGCTGGCGGCGGACGAGGCCGGCGACGCCGCCGAGGCCGCCCGCCTGGCCGGGGAGCCCGGTGCCGTGACCACCGTCGAACTGGGGCGGTATCCGGACCCGTTGGCGCCGGCGACCGCCTCGCGGCGGGCGGGGCTGCCTCCGGTCAGGCCGCCGCAGATCGCGGACGCCGTCGAGCGGTTGTCCGCCGACCACGACCTGGTGCTGGTGGAGGGCGCGGGCGGGCTGCTGGTCCGCCTGGACGAGCGGGAGGCCACCCTGGCCGACGCCGCGGTGCTGCTGCGGGCTCCCGTCCTGATCGTGGCGCCCGCGGGACTGGGCACGCTCAACACGGCGGCGCTGACCGCGGAGGCGTTGCGGTCGCGGGGGCTGGAGCAGCTCGGGGTCGTCGTCGGGAGCTGGCCGCGCCACCCGGACCTGGCGGCCCGCTGCAACCTGGCCGACCTTCCCCGCGTGGCGGGAGCACCGCTGCTGGGCGCGGTCCCGGAGGGCGCGGGGGCGCTGGTCCCCCTGCTCTTCCGCGAGACCGCCGCGGAATGGCTGTCCCCCCGCCTGGGGGGCCGCTGGGACCCCTCGGCGTTCGTGGCGGCCCACGGGGCGACGGCGGACGCGCTCCCGGGCTGAGCTGGCCGCGGGGGCGCGCGTCCACCCACGCCGGAGTGTGCCCCGCCCCCGCGCGGGGGGGGCGTGCCCCCGGGGCGGGTCGACACGCGCGAGGGGCGGGAACGGACGGCGCGCGGCCGAGAACAGGCACCCGGAGCCATACCGCACCCCTCAACTCCGCTGCCGCTCCGGCCCGGGCTGCGGCCCCGGCTCCGGCTCGGGCTCGGGCTGCGGCTTCGGCGCGGGCTGAGGCTCGGGCGCCCACTCCGGCTCCGGCTCCGGCTCCGGCTCCGGCTCCGGCTCCGGCTCCGGCAGGATCGCTCTGGACGGGGTGGCGGAACTCGCGGGCGGGGCGTGTGGGGCCATGTCCCGAGGGCGCGGCCCCGTGCCATCATCCGGTCCCATGACGACATCCGCTCCGTTCGTGCGCCCCTACCGCCCCTCCGACCGTCCGGCGGTGGGCCGCGTCTGCGTGCTCACCGCCCACGACGGAGGCGACGCCACTCCGCACTACACCGACCCGGCGATACTCCCGACGCTCTTCGCCTACCCGTACGTGGACCGGGAGCCGGAGCTGTCGTTCGTCGTCGACGACGGCGCCGGCGAGGCGGTCGGCTACATCCTCGGCACCGCCGACACCGCCGCTTTCGCCCGGTGGTTCCGCGACGACTGGCTCCCCGGGGCCGCCGAGGCCTATCCGCCGCCACCGGCGGCCGACGGCGGCGAGCCGACCCCCGACGAGGTGATGGCCGCCCTGCTGCACAACCCGGAACGCATGGTCCGGCCGCAACTCGACCCGTTCCCGGCCCACTTGCACATCGACCTGCTGCCCACCCACCAGGGCCTCGGCCTGGGCCGCGCCCTGATGGAGGCCTTCCTCGACGCCCTCCACAAGTCCGGCGTCGACCAGGTCCACCTGTGCATGTCCCGTGCCAACACCCGGGCACGCGCCTTCTACGACCGCATGGGCTTCGAGGAACTGGCGGTCCCCGACGACGGCCCCGTCTGGTACCTGGGCCGCCCCACCGCCCGCACCGGCGGCGACGCCTCCCCCCGCTGACCGCGTCGGCGCGTGCCGGGACCCTCCGGCGCGCGCCGCGCGACCACCGCCGCCGCGTCGTCGCGACGCCGGGCGGCGTTGTCGGTGCCGGTCCCTAAGGTGAGGACATCAGCTGGACGCGGGACGGGTCCACGCCGGGACACGCGATCCCGGTGGCAGCTGTACGGCGACTGGCCATGCCTCCTCCTCCACCCACCGTGCCCCCTCATGCCCTTTTCCGGGTCGCGGGGGACGAACCGAAGGGAATCGACGCGATGAGCACGACGGCAAAGGCCCGGCTGAAGAAGCACCTGGTGAACCACGTGGCCCTCGTCATCGACAAGTCCGGGTCCATGCAGGGCCACTCGGACCAACTCATACGCGTCGTGGACGAGTTCGTGAAGGGGCTCGCGGAGGAGTCGGACCGTCTCGGCCACGAGACCCGGATCAGCCTCTACGCCTTCGACCACCTGGTCGAGAACCTCGTCTGGGACATGGACGTCAAGCACCTGCCGTCCATGCGCGGCCTGTACACCGTCGAGAACGGCGCGACGGCGCTGATCCAGGCATCGGTGAAGGCGCTCGACGACCTCGGCCACATCTGGGAGGAGTACGGCGAGCACAGCTTCCTCCAGGTCGTCGTCACCGACGGCGAGGAGAACGCCTCGGGCGCCGACACGACGGGGTCGCGCCACGACCACCTGCCCGACGGCCGCGCCGTGCTGGAGGGGTGGCGGGCCAGGATCGCCGAGAAGCTGAACAGCCTGCCGGACCACTGGACCTCGGCCATCATGGTCCCCAACTCCCTGGCCAAGCGCACCGCCCAGCAGTACGGGTTCCCCACGGGCAACATCTCGATCTGGGACGCGGACTCGGCACAGGGCGTCGAGGAGGCCATCGGCACGGTCAAGTCGGCCGCCACCCGGTTCCTCCGGGACCGTGAGCAGGGCGTCCGCGGCACCAGGAACCTGTTCGCGATGGGCCAGGACCTCAGCACGGCCGCGGTGACGTCCACCCTGCAGGCGCTGGACGCGGGCAAGTACGTGCTCATACCCGTGGACCAGCAGTCCGCGATCCGCGACTTCGTCACCCGGACCGGGCACCCGTACACGACCGGATGCGCCTTCTACGAGCTCTCCAAGCGGGAGAAGATCCAGGCCGGCAAGAAGATCGCCGTGGCGGAGAAGGACCCGGTCACCGGAAGGATGACCGGCAAGGTCTTCACCGGCCCGGCCGCCCGCCGGCTCCTGGGCCTCCCGGAGACCGAGGTCACCGTCACGCCCGGCCACAACGAGGCGTACACGATCTTCGTCCAGTCCACCTCGGTCAACCGCAAGCTGGTCACCGGCACCAAACTGCTGGTCCTGCTCTAACCCGCCGCCTGCCGCGTGGCCGAGCCGCCGCTCCGAAGGGCTGTACTCCGGGGCGGCGGCTCCTGCGTGACCGCGCGTCAGTCCCCGGGCGGGTAGTCGTACAGGTCGTCGTACAGGGCTCTGCTCATGTCCCCGCGCAGGCCCTTGTACAGGTCGTCGACCAGCTGGAACCCCTCGGCGATCCACGCCAGTTCGGTGCGGGCGCGGGCGATGAGCCCGTCGTAGGCGTAGACCTTGAACCGCACGGCGAGTTCCGCCTCGCGCTCGGTCAGCTGGGCCAGCCGCGCGGCCAGGGTGGGGTGGCTGCGGTCGACCAGCGCGGCCCGGGTGGCCTCGAGCATGCTCAGCTGCTCCTCCCAGTAGGCCTGCTGCTGCCCGAGCTGCTCCCGTACCGCCCGCGGTTCGGCGAAGTCGAAGTAGGCCGCCTTCAGGTAGGCCGGGTCGCGCTGCCGCTGCGGCGTCAGCGGTGACCCCATCCACTCCTGGAAGTCCGCGAGGCCCGCCTCGGTGACGTGGTACTCCTTCTTCGTCCCCTTGCGGCCCCAGGGCACCTCGACCGAGGTGAGCAGGCCGTCCCGCTCCATCCGGTTGAGCTCGGGATAGATCTGCGAGTCCGGGGCGTGCCAGACATGGGCCACCGAGCGGCTGAAGCTCTTCGAGATGTCGTACCCGGTCATCGGACGACCGGTGAGCAGCGCGATCAGCGCGTAGCGCAGCGACAAGGCACTTCCCCCTTTCCGGACTGATCAAGGTACACACTCTTGCCACTCCCTATGGGCATAGCTAGTTTGTGACCCGCACAACACATACCTCTCTCCATAGGGAGTCTCATGTCTTCTCCCACCTCCGCCGCGCCCCCGGCCACCGCGGCGGCGAAGATCTTCAACTACCCCCGCAACGCCTGGTACGTCGCCGCCTGGGACCACGAGGTCACCGGCCGGCAGCCGCTGGCCCGGACGGTCGCCGGCGTGCCGCTGGCGCTGTGGCGCACCACGGAGAGCCGTGTGGTCGCCCTCGCCGACGCCTGCTGGCACCGTCTGGCGCCCCTGTCGAAGGGCACGATCCTCGGCGACGAGCTGCAGTGCCCGTACCACGGCCTGCGGTACAACTCGACCGGCCGCTGCACCGGCATGCCCGCGCAGGAGACGATCAACCCCAGCGCGGTGGTCCCCTCCTACCCCGTCGTCGAGCGTCACCGGTACGTGTGGGTGTGGGTCGGCGATCCCGACCTGGCCGATCCGACGACCGTGCCGGACATGCACCGGATGGACCACCCGGAGTGGGCGGGCGACGGCGAGACCATCCACGCCGAGTGCAACTACCAGCTGGTCCTGGACAACCTCATGGACCTCACCCACGAGGAGTTCGTGCACTCCTCGAGCATCGGCCAGGAGGAACTGTCCGAGGCCGAGTTCGAGGTCGCGCACCAGGGCCGCACGGTGACCGTCACCCGGTGGATGCGCGACATCGACGCGCCGCCGTTCTGGCTGAAGAACATGCGGGACAAGTTCCCGGGCTTCTCCGGCAAGGTCGACCGCTGGCAGATCATCACCTTCGAGGCGCCGGGCACCATCTGCATCGACGTCGGCGTGGCGAAGGCGGGCACCGGCGCGCCCGAGGGCGACCGCAGCCAGGGCGTCAACGGGTTCGTGATGAACACGATCACCCCCGAGACCGACCGCACCAGCCACTACTTCTGGGCGTTCATGCGCAACTACCGCCTGGACAGCCAGACGATCACCACCCAGCTGCGGCAGGCGGTGCACGGGGTCTTCGGCGAGGACGAGGACATGCTGCGGGCACAGCAGCGCGCCATCGACGCCAACCCGGACCACGAGTTCTACAGCCTCAACATCGACGCCGGTGGCATGTGGGTGCGCCAGATCCTCGAGCGCATGCTCGCGGCCGAGGGACGCCCCTCCGCCGTGCCCGCCGTGCCCGTCGCGGGCCGGGGGGTCTGACATGGCGGTCCAGACCCGTGCGCGACGGCAGCGGGCCCGGGTGGTCGAGGTCTCCGACGCCGCCGTCGGCGTCCACCGGATCGTCCTGGCGCCCGAGCATCCCGAGCACGCCGCGCCCGGCACCCACGTCGACGTCGAGATCGGGGACGCCGCCGGGGTGCGCTCAGACTCCGCGACGCGCTCCCACCCCGTGACGCGCTCCTATTCCGTGGTGCGCTCCGAGGACGGTGGCCGCCGGCTGACGCTCGGGGTGCAGCTCTCCCCCGCCTCGCGCGGCGGCTCGGCGGCGATGCACCGGCTGCGGGCCGGGGACGAGCTGACCGTCACCGGTCCCCTGCAGAACTTCCCGCTCGCGGTCGGCGCCGGCCGGTACGTGCTGGTCGCCGGCGGCATCGGCATCACGGCGCTGGCCGCGATGGCCTCGACGCTGCGCCGGCGCGGCGCCGACTACGAACTGGTGTTCGTCGGCCGGAGCCGTGCGGTGATGGCCTTCCTGGACGAGCTGGCCGCCGAGCACGGCGACCGCCTGCGGGTGCACGTCGACGACGAGGGCAGCCGCCTGGTGGTCGACGACCTCGTCGCCGGCATCGCCGGGGCGCCCGCCGCCGGGAGCACCGAGCTCTACATGTGCGGCCCGATCGGGCTGATGAACGCCATGGCGCGGAGCTGGGCCGGGCACGGCCTGCCCGCCACCAACCTCCGCTTCGAGACGTTCGGCTCCAGCGGCGGGCACCCGGCCGAGGAGTTCCTGGTGCGTCTGCCCCAGTTCGGCCGGGAGATCACCGTCGCCCGCGACACGTCGATCCTCGACGCCCTGGAGGCGGCCGGCGTCGAGACGCTGTCGGACTGCCGCAAGGGCGAGTGCGGACTGTGCCTGGCGAAGGTGACCGGGTCCACCGGCACCGTCGACCACCGCGACGTCTTCCTGAGCGAGGCGCAGAAGGAACGCTCCGACCGGCTCTGCCTCTGCGTCTCCCGCGCGGTGGCCCGCGGCGGCGCCCCGGACGGTCCCGCCGTCCTCACCCTCCACCTCACCTGACCCGGGCCCCACCCGCACGGATCCCTCACCACCTGGACACCCATGAACATCGCTGCACGCATATCGCAGACACCGATGAGCGGCTACCAATGGCTGATCGTCGCGCTGTGCACCTTCATGAACTGCCTGGACGGCTTCGACGTGATGGCCGTCGCCTTCACCGGGCCCTCGGTCACCGAGGAGTTCGGGCTCAGCGGCTCGGAGTTCGGCCTGCTGGTCTCCGTCGGCCTGATCGGGATGGCGATCGGCTCGATGCTGCTCGCGCCCTTCGCCGACCTCCTCGGCCGCCGCCCGCTGATCCTCATCAGCCTCGCCCTCGGCACCGTCGGCATGTTCGGCGCGGCGATGGCCCCGTCCGTGACGGTGATGGGCGTCTTCCGCCTGGTGACCGGCATCGGTGTCGGCGGCATCCTCGCCAGCACCAACGTGATCGCCAGCGAGTTCTCCAACGCCAGGAACCGCGGCCTGGCCATCGGCATCTACACCGCCGGGTACGGCCTCGGCGCCACCGCGGCGAGCCTGGTCGCGAAGGCCACCGTGGGCGGCGACTGGCGCATCGTCTTCTACGCGGGCGGCTTCGGCACCCTGCTCGCCCTGATCGTCATCGCCGTCGTCCTGCCCGAGTCGGTCGCCTTCCTGGAGCAGCGCCGCCCCGCCGGCGCGCTGGAGCGGATCAACCGGACCCTGGCGCGGATGCGCATGGAGGCCGTCACGGAGGCCGAGCTGGACCGGGCGGCCACCGCCCGCGAGAGCACCGAGGGGGCCGCCTCGGGCTGGCTCAAGCAGCTGCTGGCCCCGACGGTCCTGCTCTGGCTGACCTTCGTCACCATCATGTTCGGCTTCTACTTCGTCAACAGTTGGACGCCCACGCTGCTGGTGGAGGAGGGGCTGTCCGAAGGCGCGGCGGTGACCGCGGGCATGGCGATCTCCATCGGCGGCACGGTCGGCTCCGTCCTCTACGGCGTCGCCGCCCGGGTCCGCACGCCGCGCGTGGTGCTCATCGGCTTCTCCCTCCTCTCCGCCGCCATGATGATCGCGTTCATCGTCAGCACCTCGACGCTGTGGCTCGGCTTCGCCGTCGGCGTGGTCGTCGGCGCCCTGATCAACGGCTGCATCGCGGGCGCGTACACGGTCGGTCCGCCGCTCTACCCGGCCAACGTGCGCAGCGTGGGCATGGGGTGGGCCCTCGGCATGGGCCGCATCGGCGCGATCTTCTCCCCGACCGTCGCCGGCCTGCTCAAGGACGCGGGCGCCACCGCCACGCAGCTCTACGTCGGCGCGGCCCTGGTCGTCGGCCTCTGTTCCCTCTTCCTGGTCGCCCTGCGCCGGCACGACCCCGAGTCCGCGCCCGGTGCCGCCGCGGTCAAGGAGCCCGCCGCGGTCTGACCTACGTCCGCCCGGCATTCCACCCCCGCCCCCGCCCCGCGAGGGCGGGGGCGGGGGCGGGGGCGGGCACGGGGTTCCGCCACAAACCCTTACCCGCTCCCGCGACCGGTGTCCTACCGTGGCCCGGTGAAGAACGACCGCCGCCTGCGCCGCCTCGTGGTGGACGGAGCCGTCTGGCACTGGACCGTCCGCCAGCGCGTGCGGCCGGCCTACGACGACTGCCGGACGGTCCTCACCCTCTTCGCCCCCGCCGCGGCGGGCGGCCCGGACCGCCGCCGCCGGTTGTCGCTGGTCTTCGCCCCGACCCCGACCGGCGTCATCTCCCACTGCTACTTCGAGTCCGGCACGGTGATCAGGCTCCCGGACCGGCAGTGGCTCAACCTCTACGAGCCGGGCACCGTCCGGCGCCTGCTCGACGCCGCGACGCCCGCGCTGCGTGCGGCGCCGCCCCACCAGGACGTGCAACTCGACGGCTGGCCGTGCTTCACCACGGTCGTGGGGTGACGCCGTCCAGGTGCCTCGGCCTCTCCCGCAGCCGCTCCGTCCACGCCCGCTGCTCCGGCGTGTCGGGAACGGCGCGTCCCCGTGCCTCCTCGATCCGCCGCCAGGCGACCTCGGGGTCGACGCCGTTCAGGACGAGCAGCGAGGCGGCGAGGAGCGACGCCCGCCCGATGCCGAAACGGCAGTGGGTGGCCACGTGCGCCCCCTCGCGCAGCCGTGCGGCCAGGGCACGCAGCACCGGCAGGACCGTCGCGGCCTCCGGAACGGCGCAGTCGGGGATGGGCACCGCGACGAACCGCAGCCCCGCCGCCTCGGCGGCCTCGCCCTCCCCGGCGAGACCGAGCTCGTCCCGCTCGTGCCGGGTCAGCGCGCACACCAGCACGTCGACACCGGCCCGGCGCAGGGCGCTCATCTCGTCGTCGAGCCAGTCCCCGCCGCGGGGCTTGGCCATGGTGCTCAGCGGCCCGAGGCCGGGCAGCTCGACGGTGTGCAGGGAGGGACGCATGACGGAACTCCTCGGATGACGCGGCGTGAACGTGCGGGAGGTCGTGCACGTGCATGAGGGTGACGACGGCTCCGAGCGGGCCCGTGGCGTGTGAACGCGGCGGCGCGGGGACCGGCCTCAACCGTGTGACCGGGCTCGCGGTCCCTCAGGGCGGCTCTCGGCGGTGACGGGCCGCCCGATGGACAGGCCCAGGCTCCCGCGGAGCGTGAAGGCGGTCCCGGCGGCATGATCCGCCGGCGCCTGTTCGGCAACGTACCACCGGACGGTGAAGGCGTCGACGCTCGAGCGCGCCCGGGCTCAGGGTGCCGGATCCGTCTCCAGGGTCGTGATCGCCTCGGTCAGCCACCGCTTCTCCTCCGTGCCCGTGGCGCGGGCGATGCGCAGCATGCCCTGCCGGAAGAGATCCGGCTCCTGCTCGGCGCGCACCGGCTTTCCGTCGCGGTAGAAGAAGCTCGCCGGGACGTCGAGGAAGGTTTTGCGGCGGCGGAGGACGGCGGCCTGTTCCGACCGGTCGGGCAGGTGCCGCAGGAACGCGAGCAGTGTGAAGAAGCGCTGGCCGTCGGTGATGTCGGCGTCCTTGGGGTGCCGGAGCCGGTCCCGCAGGTCGACGCGTCCCGCCTCGGTGAGGGTGAGGATCCGCCGGGGTGCCGCGGCGGCTCCCGGTTCGGTGCGCCGCTCGACCAGGCCCGCTTTCACCAGGCGGGTGATGGCCGGGTAGAGCGCGCCGTCACTCACCGGGCGGATGTGGCCGCTGAGGCCCTGGATCCGGGCCTTCAACTCGTATCCGTGCAGGGGCTCCTCGTGGAGGAAACCCAGAATCGACAGTTCCAGCATGGGCGGCCGGACTCCTTCCTGCGGCTGTCCGGGACGGTTGCCCCTCTCCCTCCCACATGCTACCTCTTTCCGCTGTACCTCTTTTCGAGGTACAGCGATGGAGGGGAGCAGCGTATGGGGGAGAGAGAGCATCGGCGTGAGCTGGTGTTGCTCGCGTATCCGGTCTACTTCGAGCTCCTGGCGGGTGTCGCCGCAGGGATCATCAACATGGTCTGGGTGGCGAGGCTCGGCGGGGAGGCGGTTGCAGCGGTGGCCGTCGCGACCAATCTGGAGAACCTGCTGCTCGGCGTCGTCCTGGTCGCCGGTTCGGGCACGACCGTGCTCGTCGCGCGGGCCAGGGGCGCGGACGACCCGTCAGCGGTCCGCTCGGCCGTGCGCGGCGGCTGGACGCTGTGGGCGATCGTCACGCCGGTCGTCGCCGTGGGCGGCTTCCTGTGCCGCGAGCCCCTCGCACGACTGGTGCTCGGCGGCGACGGCGGGGGTGGCTCACAGGCTCTGGCCGTCGGCTACTTCTCCATCGCCCTGCCGGGCATCGCGGTGTTCTTCGCGACCAACGTCGTCGACGGCATCCTCAAAGGCGCCGGTGACACCCGCACCCCGATGAGGCTCGCCCTGCTGGCCAACGGCCTGATCCTCGTGCTCGATCCCCTGCTCATCCACGGGTCGGGCCTCGGCGTCCGTGGCGCCGCGATCGCCACCGTGCTGGGCCGCACCGCTGCGCTCGCCTGCGGACTGGTCGCTCTCCGACGCGACACGGTCCTGCGTCGGGCGGCGGCCGAGGCACGGAACCGATCCGCCTCCCTCGTCTCCGACGCCCGTGGGGTCGCCGCGACGGGTCTGCCCATGTCGGCCGATTTCGTGGTGCGGATGACGGGCGCCCTCGCGCTCGTGGCGGTCGTCGCCCGCGTCGGCGTCACGGAGGTGGCCGCCTACGGCATCGCGACGAAGGCGACGTACGTTGCCACCATGGCCTTCTACGCGGTCCGGCAGGCCGCGGCCATCCGCACCTCACATCTGCTGGGCACCGGACGCGACGAGCGGCGGGCCGTCGGACGGCAGGCACTGCTGCTTGCCGCGGCCCTGGGGCTCACCGCCGCGGCGGCGCTGCTCGCCGCCGGGCCGTGGATCATGCGGGCCTTCGGCGGCGAGGGGGCGGTGACCGAGGCCGGCGCGCTCCACCTCCGGTGTCTGGGGCCGTACCTGGTGCTGCTCGCCTGTTTCATCGCGCTGGGCGGGGTGTTCGAGGGCAGCGGCGGCAGCCCTGCCCTCGCGCGGATCACCACGGGCGGTGTCCTGCTCCAACTGGCGCTGGCCTACGGGCTGTCGGGCGCGGGACTGCCCGGCGTCTGCACGGCGATGGCGCTGTCCATGGCCGCGCAGTGCGCGGCGGTCGCCCGCATGTACCGCCGCACTCCCGCCCCTGCCGCGGCCGGGTCCGGAAGCCGCCCACCGGAGGTCTCCGCCGCCGTGCCCGGCGACTGCCCGCCCGGCCACCGCGGTACCTGATGCGAAAGCGGAGGCGAGGGACGGGGGAAAGGCGACGCGCGTCCCTGCGCGCTGGTGCATGCTGGGCGGTGGCCGACACCGGAGGAGACGTTCGCGCATGCCCACCCACCACGCCGTCGACTACATCGAACTCGGCGTCACGGAGCTCCCGGCGACGAAGGCGTTCTACGCGGCCGCCTTCGGCTGGACGTTCAACGACTACGGCCCCGCCTACGCGGGCATCGTGACCCCCGGCGGCGAGGGCGAGGCGGGAGGACTGAACGCGTCCCGGGAGCCGGGGCGGTCCGGGCCGCTGGTCCTGCTGTTCTCGCGGGACCTGGACGCCACGGCGGACGCGATCACCGCGGCGGGAGGCACCGTGGTCGAGGGCCCCTACGCGTTCCCCGGTGGCCGCCGGCTCCATTTCCTGGACCCGAGCGGCAACGAGCTGGGCGTCTGGGCGACGTCGTGACGGTCCTGGTCATCGGCGGCAGCGGCTTCCTCGGCACCGAACTCGTCCGCCGGGCGACCGCGGCCGGACACGCGACGGTGGCGTCGTTCGCCTCCCGGCCGGGAACCGTGGCGGACGCCGAGTGGCACCGGCTCGACCTCCGGGACCCCGTGGCCGTGACCCGGCTGCTGTCCGAGGCGGCCCCCTCCGTGGTGATCAACGCGTCCAGCGGCGGCTCCGACTGGCCGGTCACCGCGGACGGCGCGGTCCACGTGGCGCTGGCGGCCGCCCGGCAGGGGTGCCGTCTGGTGCACGTCTCGAGCGACGCGGTGTTCTCCGGGATTATCTGCGGTCCTGATCTGGCCCTCGTTGTGTGAGGCACATGGGCTCATCAGTCCGTGTGACTGTGAGATATCTGCTGGTTGTGAGGCACGTCT
>NZ_JBSFVZ010000014.1:0-213048 GCF_053592575.1 Streptomyces sp. NPDC002640
CCCACTATTATAACCTCAACCCAAACCACACCTTCCCCCCCCCCCCCTCCCAGCCCCGCGCCCCCCCCCCCCGCGGGGGGGGGCGGGCCGGGGGGGGGGGGGGGGCCGGCCCCCCCCCCCGCGGCCGAGGGGTCCGACAGGGTGTCAGCCTGCCGTGGAGGCAGGCTGTTGTCCGCGAATCTTTCAGAGGTCAGTCAGGGTTGCCGCCGTAGGGCCGCGGTGACTGGTCATCCTCACGTCATGGGTACTCACACGAAAAGCCGTTGGTTCGTCGGTGTCCCTCACGACGGCGTCCAGGAGTGCGTGCTGTACGCCTTTCCGCACGCGGGCGCCGGCGTGGCCACGGTGCGTCAGCTGTGCGTCGAGCTGTCCGACACGTTCGACGCCTTCGCGGTGCGCCTCCCGGGCCGGGAGTCCCGCGTCGGGGAGCCGGTGGAGACCGTCATGGCGGAGCTCGCCGACAAGCTCGCCGGCGAGCTGCTCGACCACGCGCGGGGGCGGCCGGTGGTGCTGTACGGCCACTGCGCCGGCTCGTCGATCGCCTACGAGGTGGCGCGGCGCCTGGGCCCCGGTACCGTGCGGGCGCTGGTGGTCTCCTCGCACCCGGCTCCCGGGAGCGTCCGCCGCGAGCCGACGTGGGCGTTGCCGCGGCCGGACTTCCTCCGGCAGGTCGTCACGGACGGGTACCTCCCGTCGCAGCTCCTCGCCAACGAGGAGCTGCTCGACATCGTGGAGCCCGCCCTGCGCGCGGACTACGAGCTCGTCGAGGCGTACGAGCTGGAGCTGTTCGAGAGCGGTGCCGCCGAGCCCGTCGCGGTGCCGACGGTGGCCGTGTACGGCCGTGACGACCACACCGTCGACCCGGTCGGGATCGAGGCGTGGTCCGCGCTCACCACGGGGCCGTTCCGGGTCGTGCCGGTGCCCGGCGATCACGACCTGCCGACCAGCCGTCCCGCGGACCTGGCGGCGATCCTCCGCGACACCTTGGCCTCCGTCGCCTGACACCGCCCGGCCGGGTCCGCCGGGTCCGCCGTGTCCCCGGTGGCAGGGATCAGGAGGAGGGCGAGTGGGGTGGGAGGGGCAGCTCGTAACGGCTGACCCAGGTGACCGGGCCGTCGTTCAGGCGCTGGCCGGGTGCGCCGCCCACCGGTGCGTCGCCCCGGTGGGTGAACCCTCGCGCTTCGTAGCCGCCACCCTCGGCCACCGCGACGACCCACCCGCGCACCCCTGACCACCCCGCGCCTCGTCCGAGCCCTGGCCCCGGCACCGCATCGCCCGCGAGGCGTCGAGACCTCACGGCGGCCGGTCCCAGCCCGGTGGGGAGCGGGCAACCATTGAGGTGCTGGACGTGTCATGGCGGGCATGAACGACATCGTCGCGCCCCTGGTGCTCATCTCCGTCTTCCTCCTCGTACCGTGCGGCGCGCTGCTGGTGCGCGACATCCCGCTGCGCAGCCGAGGTCTGACGGCCGAAGGCATCTGCGTGGCGGTGCACCACCATCGCAGTGCCGCGAAGCCGAGCTTCCGGTGCGAGTTCGAGTTCACCACGGCGGCCGGGCAGGTGACCCGGATGAAGACGACACCGCACAACCACCCCCTCGCCGCGGTCGGCGAGACCCGCACGGTGCACTACCTGCCGAAGAAGCCGCAGAGGGCGCGGATCGCGCAGGACTTCTTCCTCGGGGGAGCCGTCTTCGGCCTGGTGGTGGGCATCGCCCTGATCGCCCTGATGGTGTTCCTGCGGTGACCCGTCGGCCGGTGTCCCCCTCCTCCCCACCCCGCGGGCCGACCGCCGCGGCCGGACCGCGGTCCGCCCGGGCCCCGCGGGCGGGCCGCCGGGCGCGGTGCCCGCGGGGGCCGGGAAGCGGCTGTTACCCTGCTGGGGACGTTGACCGATTCGTCGAGGAGCCCAGACATGGTGGTGGACGACGACATCTCCGGGTGATACCCGGACCCGACAGGCCACCGGCCGGTGCGCGGACGCACCGCCGCCGTCGTGGCCTCGTTGTCGTTCCTTCCTTCCCTGTGTCTGCCGCCGAGGCAGAAGTGTCTTTCTGCCTCCCTCCCGCACGAGGTCACCTCCATGTCCGACGCCCGCGTCGTCTGCACCAACCTGTCCTTCTCCTGGCCCGACGACACCCCCGTCCTCGACGGCCTGTCCTTCACCCTCGGCGCCGGCCGCACCGGCCTGGTCGCCCCCAACGGCACCGGCAAGAGCACGCTGCTCAAGCTGCTCGCCGGCGAGCTGGAACCCCGCGCCGGGTCGGTCTCCGTGGCCGGTACGCTCGGCCACCTCCCGCAGACCCTCCCCCTGACCGGCGACCTCACGGTCGCCGAGGTACTGGGCGTCGCCGCCGTCGTCCGGGCCATCGACGCCGTCGAGTCCGGGGACGTCGCCGAGGAGCATTTCACGACCATCGGCGACGACTGGGACATCGAGGAACGCACCCGCGCCCAGCTCGACCGCCTCGGTCTGGCGGACCTCACGCTGGACCGCGGCCTGGCCACCCTCAGCGGCGGCCAGATCGTCTCCCTGGGCCTGGCCGCGCAGCTGCTGAAGCGGCCCGACGTCCTCCTGCTCGACGAGCCCACCAACAACCTGGACACGGACGCCCGCCACAAGCTGTACGCCGTGCTGGAGGACTACAAGGGCTGCCTGCTCCTGGTCAGCCACGACCGCGCCCTGCTGGACCGCATGGAGAACATCGCGGAGCTCGACTCCGGCGAACTCCGTTTCTACGGCGGCAACTTCGCCGACTACGAGGCGGCGGTGCGGGCCGAGCAGGAGGTCGCCGAGCGCAACGTCCGCAACGCGGAGCAGGAGCTGAAGCGGGAGAAGCGGGAGATGCAGCAGGCCCGCGAGCGCGCCGAACGCCGGCAGAGCAACGCGGCCCGCAACCTGAAGAGCGCGGGTCTGCCCCGCATCTTCGCCGGCGCCATGAAGCGGGGCGCCCAGGAGTCCGCCGGGCGGGCCGGCCAGGTGCACGCCGGCCGGGTCGGCGAGGCGCAGGCCCGGCTGGACGAGGCCGGGCGCGCGCTGCGCGACGAGCAGCGCATCACCCTCGACCTGCCGGACACGAACGTGCCCGCCGGGCGCACCCTGTTCTCCGCCGAGAACGTCCGGGTCCGCCTCGGCGGCAAGGACGTCTTCGCGGGCGACGGCGTCGACCTGACGATCCGCGGTCCGGAGCGCATCGCGCTGACGGGCCCGAACGGCGCGGGCAAGAGCACGCTGCTGAAGGTGCTCAGCGGTGACCTGACGCCGCTCGGCGGGGAAACCCGGCGGGCCGAGGGCCGCGTCGCCCATCTGTCGCAGCGCCTGGACCTGCTGGACGCGGACCGCACCGTCGCCGAGAACTTCGCCGAGCACGCGCCCGGGCGGCCGGAGGCCGAGCGGATGAACCTGCTCGCCCGCTTCCTCTTCCGGGGGCCGCGCGCCCATCTGCCCGTCGGCGTCCTCTCCGGCGGTGAGCGGCTGCGCGCCACGCTGGCCTGCGTCCTGTGTGCCGAACCGGCTCCCCACCTGCTGCTCCTGGACGAGCCGACCAACAACCTGGACCTGGTGAGCGCGGGCCGCCTGGAGGACGCCCTCAACTCCTATCAGGGGGCTTTCGTGGTGGTCAGCCACGACGAGCGGTTCCTGCGGGAGATCGGCGTGCGACGGTGGCTGCGGCTGGCCGACGGCCGGCTGAGCGAGGCGGGCTCCCCCGAGGCGGGCGCTCCCGAGGCGGGCGGTCCCGAGGCGGGCACTTCCGAGATGTGAGCCGCCGCGTGTCGCCCTGGCCCGTGTCGCGGCGTCCCGCCCCACGGGCCGTACACCGATCACGTTCTGGACGGACCTCATGCCTCACCCCGCCCTGCTCGCCCACGACCTCGTCCGCACCCTCGACGGCCGGCGCGTGCTCGACGGCGTCTTCCTGACCGCCTCGCCCGGACAGCGCATCGGGCTCATCGGGGAGAACGGCGTCGGCAAGTCGACCCTGCTGCGCCTGCTGGCCGGGACCGACGAGCCCGACTCCGGCCACGTCACCCGCCCGCCCGCGCTGGGCTTCCTCCACCAGGAGATGCCCTACGACAGCGACGCGACGATCTCCGACGTCCTCGACGACGCCCTGCGCGAGGCCCGGGAGGACCTGCTCGAGCTGGAACGGCTGGCCGAGCGGCTGGCCCGGACCGCGCAGGACGCGCCGGAGTACCCGGACCTGCTCGACACGTACGGCGCCCGCCTGGAGCGGGCGCAGGCCCGGGAGGCGTGGGACGCCGACCGGCGTGCCACGCTGGTGCTCGACGGCATCGGCCTGGGCGCCCTCACGCACGACCGGACGCTCGGTTCGCTGTCCGGCGGGCAACGCGGCCGGCTCGCCCTGGCCGCGCTGCTGGTCCGGCAACCCACCGCCCTGCTGCTGGACGAACCGACCAACCACCTCGACGACGACGCGGCCGCCTTCCTCGAGGAGCGGCTGCGCGCCCTGCCCGGCGTCGTCGTGCTGGCCAGCCACGACCGTGCCTTCCTGGACGCCGTGTGCACGGACCTCGTCGACCTCGACCCCGCCCTGGACGGGCCGGTCCGCTACGGCGGCAACTACACCGCCTACCTGGCGGGGAAACGTGCCGCCCGCGAGCGCTGGGAGCGCCGCCGGGCGGCGGAGCAGGAGGAGCTGGCGGCCCTGCGGGTCTCCACGGAACTGACCGCGCACCGCGTCGCGCCGGACCGGGGGCCGCGCGACAACGAGAAGATGGGCTACGGCCGCCGCGGGAACCGGGTGCAGCACCAGATCTCCCGGCGGGTGCGCAACGCCGCCCGGCGCCTGGACGAGCTGGAACGCGGCCAGGTCGGCGCACCTCCGCCGCCGCTGCGGTTCGTCGGCACGGCGCTGGCCTCGCCGTCGGAGGAGGGGGAGGGGGAGGGGCCGCTGGTGGCCCTCACGGAGGTGACGGTGCCCGGCCGGCTGGCGCCGGTGTCCGCCGAGGTGCCGGAGACCGGCCGTCTCCTCGTCACGGGCGGCAACGGGGCGGGGAAGTCGACGCTGCTGGCCGTGCTGGCCGGACGGCTCGAGCCCGAGGGCGAGCTGCGGCGGCGGCCCGGGCTGACCGTGGGCCAGCTCGCGCAGGACACCGTCTTCGACCGGCCGGAGCGGTCGGCCCGGCTCACCTACGTGTTGACGCTGGGCGACGAACGGGCGGAGGCGGTGCCGCTCGACTCGCTGGGCCTGCTGCGCGCGGCGGACCTCGACAAGCCGGTCGGCGCGCTCTCGGTCGGCCAGCGGCGGCGGCTCGCGCTGGCCCTGCTGGTGGCGATGCCGCCGCAGTTGCTGCTGCTCGACGAGCCCACCAACCACCTGTCGCCGAGCCTGTGCGACGAACTGGAGGAGGCGTTGCGGACCGGGCCCGGGGCGATCGTGGTGGCCAGCCACGACCGGTGGCTCCGCAGCCGCTGGCAGGGCCGCGAACTCCCCCTCACCCCTCCCGGGTGACGCCCGGTTCGCGGCCACGGCGCCCCGGGCCCGTCGGGCGGTGCCGGGGCGGCGCCCGATCAACGCATCGAGGGCAACAGTGCCTCCTTCGGTCACGCGGCGGGGCCCGCAGGCTTCCGACGGGCCTCCGTGACCTGCTGGACGGCGGGCGACTCGACTGCGGCCGCGCGGTGTCGGGCTCAGGGCGGGATCACCGTGCAGCGGCGGAGTTCGCGCACCAGCTGGCGGGCGACGACGAAGGGCAGGTCCGGGCTGCCGTCGAGTACCAAGGCGTCGCTGTCCGGTGGCCCTGGCTCGCCCGGCCTGGGGTGGAGCACTCCGCGGACGCCTACGCGTCCGGCTTCGCGTACGCGGAGCCGGACGTGGCCGGCCCGTAGTTGGGGGCAGTGCCGCGAGGCCAGTTCCGCGTCGTCCGCGCAGAGGGGCGGGATGGACGTCAGGACGCCGTCCCACGCGCCGTGGGGCGGGCTGTCCAGGAGGGGCAGGAGCCAGAGCATGCCGAGACCGGGGCGGCGATCGGCCGGCGTGGCGCATACCGCGCAGAGCAGGCGTTCCATGGCGTGCCTCTGGCGCTGCGGGTGCAGGTCGGTGTGCCGGGGGCGGCCGGTGCGGGTGCCGGTACATAGTTCCCACAGAATTCCGTCGTCGTCCCGGGCGGCCCGGTCGAGGTCGGGGTCGGCGTAGGAGACGCCGCCGGGGCTCACCACGGTCCGTGCGGGGAGCGGGTGTTCTCCGCTCCAGCCGGTGACATAGGGGACGTGCGTGTCGACCGTCGTCATGCCGTCCTCTTCCGCCCGGGCCCGGGCTCGGGCTCGGCCGAGGTGGGCCGGAGCCGGGCGCACGCCGCCTTGCCGCCGTCGCGCAGCGGGGTCCAGGTCAGGGATGCGCACAGCGCCGCCACGATGGGCAGGCCGCGACCGGAGACCTGTTCCTCGTCCGGCAGCGACCCTGCGGGAGCGGGACCGCCGGTGTTGTCGAGGTGGACCGGGCTGGGGTCGGACACGCGCAGCAGCACATCCCCGTCGGGTCCCGCGTTCAGGCAGACGCCGACCTGGCCGTCGGCTCGGAAGGCGTGTCGCACGGCGTTGGTGACGAGTTCGGACACCACCAGGAGCACGTCGTCGGTGGCGCCCTCCCGGCGGAGGTCGGCCAGCCGCCCCGCCGCCCACAGCCGAGCCAGGGCCGGGGCGCGGTCCGTCATCGGCAGCACGAGGCATTCGAGGCCGTGCCTCTGGAGTTCACCGGACACGGCGTCGTCCTGTGGGTGCGCAAGGACGGAACAGGGCATGTGCGGGCACCTCCCCTACTAGGCTTTTCCGGGACGTCAATGACGGTAGAGAGCCGCGTACGCGCCTCGAAGTGACTGCGAGTACAGGTGAGTTTCCGGCCCTCACCAGGAATGGACCTCCTATGAGGCCGAGCTCCCGGCAAACCCTGACCGGCGGTACGGGTACGGCGTCCCGTGCCCGCGCAGGACACATCAGCGGCTATGTCTTCCGGGTCGTCCGGGAGCAGCTGGGCTGCACGCAGCAGGAGGTCGCGGAGCATCTCCTGGTCTCTGTCGACACGATCGCCGGGTGGGAGACGGGCCGGCGCCCTCTGACCGCCGTGCCGGTCGGGCAGGTGCTCGTCCACCGGCACCGGCTCATGCGGTTGGGTACTCCGCCGGCGCTGCTGCAGGCGCTGGAGCGCGCGCTCGAGGCCGACGTACTGCTGCAGAGCGTGCTGGACAGGGACGTGCCGGTGGAGGAGTCGCCGTTGAACACCATGGTGCTGCGGCGTGACCTGGCCGAGGTTCTGACCTGGCCTCTGTCCGGCATCGCGCCGCGTCCGCTCCAGTCGCTGCCCGTTGCCCCGCGGCCTCGGCGGGGCCCGGCGCCGTCCGGGCCGGAGCTGAGCGCGGCGGAGCGCCGGCTGTTCTTCGAGCGGATGCGCCGCACGGCGGAGCAGGCCCGCGGCCCTGGCCAGTTCCTCCTCCGCCGGCAGGCCCTGTACCTCTCCGGCTACGACCGCGAGGCCGACACCGCGTCCTGGCTTGCCCATCAGCAGCGCAGTGAGCGGCCGTCCGACTGGCTGACCGGCTGGCTCAACCACCGTTCCGTGGCCACCGTGGCCGCCCGCCAGGGCGACCGTGACCGGATGCGGCACTTCATCGACGCCGCCCTCCTCGACGACAACGCCGGTGAGGCCGCCAACCTGACGTACTGGGCGTACTGGGTCGGTGAGACACCCACACCGCAGTTGTCCGACCACTTCATCGCCGACGGTTCCCTCGGTCCATGGTCCGGCGACGTGCTCCTCGCCCACCTCGTCGGCGGTCTGGCACCCCACCACGGGTACGTGGACCTGAACGTGCACACCCTCTGGGCCCTGCTGCAGGTCCGTCCGAACCTCCTGCGGCCGGGAACAGCCGCTGGGGAGGCCCTGCGCGAAAGGCTCCCGATCATGTTGGATGGCAAGGATCTTTCGCCGCAGGCGCGGCGGGAGGTGGAGAGCATCCGGTACGCGATCCGCCTCGCCGAGGCATGAGAGGAGCCCCACGGTGTCCGAGGACCTGAGCGCGGTTGCGCGATTCCTGTTCGAGGCGGGGACGCTGAAGCACACCAAGCGGACCGGCTGGTGGATGGCCGGGGTGAAGGATCCCGAGTCCGTCGCCGACCACAGCTGGCGCACCGCCGTCATCGCCACGGTCATCGCCAGTCTCGAAGGTGCCGACCCGGCCCGGGCCGCGTTCCTGGCCGTGTGGCACGACTCCCAGGAGACCCGCACCGGAGACGTCAACTACGTGGGCAAGAAGTACGGGGCGGGAGACGCCGACCCGCAGGCCGTCACCGCCGACCAGGTCACCGGTATGCCCGAGGCGCTCGCGAAGACGGTACGCGACGTGGTCGCCGAGTACGAGGCGAAGGACTCCCCCGAGGCCGTCTGCGCCCGCGACGCCGACAAGCTCGAGTGCCTCCTGCAGGGCGTCGAGTACCGGGACCAGGGCTATGCCAACGCGCAGCGGTGGATCGACAACAGCCGCGGCCGCCTCGTCACCGACACCGCCAAGCGGCTCGCGGACGCGGTGCTGGAGACGGGGTCGCTCGACTGGCTGCGGGCGGCCTTGGGCGAGAAGGGCTGATGAGCGGGCAGACGTCACCAGGCGGTTGGCGGCCGCGGCTAAGAGAGCACTGGTCGGCGAGCGTGCCCGGCTTGGCGGTCAGCGTGCGCAACCGAGGCAGGCCGGTGACAGGCGCGAGGCTGAACGGTGCGTGGTTCGACGCGCCGATGATCAGCACTTCCAGCCCGGGGTGAGCCGCGGCTTCGACGGTGCGGGCCCCCGAGGCACCGACCCGGACAACCACGGTGGGGCGGCGCCTGTCCTGTGATCGCCCACTGCTGCCGTTCGTCACCAGGCCGGTGAGGGAATCAGCGACAAGGTCGGCGCCCATGACGCGATCGTGACCGATGGCGATGACCTGCCCGTGGTGTCCGCCAGGGCCTGGAGTCACGTCGACGGCCATCAGGTCGCCCCAGCCGTTACCTCCGAACACGATCCACCCCGGCGAACCGGGCAGTCCCTGCACGGCGTCATCGGGTCCGGTGACAGCTGCTTCCTGAGCTGCGTAACACCATGAGGGCATGCGAAGGGTCCCCTCGAAGATGTGCAGTTCGTCCAGGGGAAGGAGGTCGCACCCCACGGCCTCGCGGTGACGTGTGTCCTCCTCGTCCTGGTCGTCCCAGTCCTCCCACCCGGCGCGGGTCACCCGGTAGAGCGTCTTGAGTTCCTCGGGCAGGGGGATGCCGAGGCGCCTCTCGGCGGCGGTGATCTCGTCCTCGTCGGCACCGGTGGCAGTGGGCAGACGCTCGCGCAGGATCCGCGCCAGCAGTTCCGGGTGCGCAGACTGCGCGGGCGCCGCGTCAGGTGTCGGATCGGGGAGCCGACGCCAGGGTTCGGGCAAGGCGCCCTCGACCAGGACGAGTTCTTCCGGGTGCGCGGTACCGAGTCCGGCTCCCGCGTCTTCGGTGGGGCCGAAGAGGAGAAGCACCGTTTTCCCGGTCGGGTGGATCTCCGCCGTGAAGGAGACCTCGTCCACGCCGGTATCCACGAGCGCGTCCTGCACAGGTCTCACCGCGGCGAAGTGTTCCGGCATGGGGCGCGGCAGTGGCAGGCTTGATCCGCTCCTGCTGATGCAGCCCGTCACCCGGAAGAGCAAACCGGACTCCTGCTCCTCCCGCCACAGGAGCCGGAGCACGGGTTCCCAGGTCGCGAAGTCGTCCATCCCCGCAGAGCGAGATACCTGATCAGCCATGAGCGGAACCTATGCCGAGGAGCTGACATCGCCGGTCGCGTTCGCCGAAGCAGCCGCCCGAGCCGCTGTCGGTACCGCTGTCGCACGCTGGATGTCGTCGTGATCTACGTCTCGAACATGTCACCCGAGTGGCGTCGGCGTCCGTGGCGGGTGTTAGCGTGGTGGTCCGAGCGATGACCAGTTCGCTCCCGGAGATCCAAGGAGGTGTGTTGATGACTGTCGTGGAGACGACCGCCGTGTGCGGCGCCCGGATCATCCTCACCTCCCGGGCCTCGTCCTGACCTTCGCCTGCCCTCCTCCCTCGTAGGGAGTGTCTTCGGCACGCCTGTCGTCCGGCGGGGCCCCCGTTCAAGGGTCTCCACGTTGTTTCATCGATCCACTCGATCCACTTCATTTCCACCTGCTCTCCCTCATGAGCGCGTCCTGACGCTCGCCGACTACGGCTGGGACACGGAACGTGAGCGCTCCTTCGCCCCGTCGCGGGCCGATGGGCTGGTTCCGGGCCGTGTCGTGCGGGCCGAGCGCGGCCTGTGCGATGTCGTCGCCGAGACCGGTGCCGTCCGTGCGGTGGTGCTTCCCTCCCAGGGCACCGGTGATCGGCCGACGCCGTGCACCGGCGACTGGGTGGCCGTCCGGCCGGCCGGCGCGGCGACGTCCGCCACCGTGGTGGAGGTGCTGGAGCGCCGCACCGCGGTGGTCCGCTCCACCTCCTCGCGCACCTCGCAGGCCCAGGTACTGGCCGCGAACGTCGACACCGTGGCGGTGGCCGTCTCCCTCGCCGACCCGCTCAAACCCGGGCGGATCGAGCGGATGCTCACCCTGGCGTGGGAGAGCGGCGCCACACCCGTGGTGGTGCTGACCAAGGCCGACCGGTCCGCCGACCCCGCGTCCGCGGCCGCCGAGGTGGCCGAGGTCGCCCCGGGTACGGAGGTGCTGGTCACCAGTGCCACCACCGGCGAGGGCCTGGACGTGCTGACCGCGGTCCTGTCGGGCACGGTCGTCCTGCTCGGGCCCTCGGGCGCGGGCAAGTCCACGCTCGGTAACCGCATGCTGGGCGAGGACCTCCTGGCCACCGGCGCGGTGCGCGGCGGCGACGGCAAGGGCCGGCACACCACCGCGTGGCGGGAACTGCTGCCGCTCCCCCACGGCGGGGTCCTGCTCGACACCCCGGGCCTGCGCGGCGTGGGCCTGCACGACGCCGACGAGGGTCTGGAGCAGACCTTCGCCGAGATCACGGAGCTGGCGGAGGACTGCCGCTTCACGGACTGCGCCCATGCCACCGAGCCGGGCTGCGCGGTGCTGGCCGCCGTCGAGGACGGCCGCCTCACCCAGCGGCGCCTCGACAGCTACCACCGGCTGCGGCGCGAGAACGCCTACGCCGCGGCCCGCACCGACGCGCGGCTGCGCGCCGAGCTGGAACGGCCCCTGAAGCAGATCTCGCGCCAGGTGCGCGCCCTCAAGCGGTCCCCGAACTTCAAGGCATGACGGAAAGGAATCAGGTCATGGACCTTCCCCGCATCTTCACCATCCGCGAAGGCAACCACCGCATCCACAACCCGCTGACCGCGGACCAGTTCGCCGTCCTGGGCGCATCGCTCCGCCTCCCCGCCGGGACCCGCGTGCTCGACCTGGCCAGCGGATCGGGCGAGATGCTGTGCACCTGGGCACGCGACCTGGGCTTCACGGGCACCGGGGTCGACATCAGCACGCTCTTCACCGAGCAGGCCCGGGCCCGCGCCGCCGAACTCGGCGTCGCCGACCGGGTCGAGTTCGTCCACGGTGACGCCGCCGGCCATGTCGCCGACCAGCCGGTCGATCTGGCCGCCTGTGTCGGCGCCACCTGGATCGGCAACGGCGTCGCCGGAACGACCGAACTGCTGCAGCGCAGCCTGCGGCCCGGAGGGATGATGCTGATCGGCGAGCCGTTCTGGCGGCAGCTCCCTCCGGACGAGGAGACCGCCCAGGCATGTCACGCCACGTCCGTCGCCGACTTCCTGCTCCTCCCCGCTCTGATCGGGCGGTTCCAGGAACTCGGGTACGACGTGGTGGAGATGACGCTGGCCGACCGGAACAGCTGGGACCGGTACGCCGCAGCCCAGTGGCTCAGCATGCGCCGCTGGCTCGACGAGAACCCGGACGACGAGCTCGCTCCCCAGGTGCGGGAGGAACTCACCACCGAGCCCGCCCTCTACGCCCGTTACGGGCGTGAGTACCTCAGCTGGGGTGTCTTCGCCCTCATGAAGCGCTGACGGTCTCGTCCCGTGCGGGGCCCGGATGCCATGCCACTCCTTCCGGGCCCCGCACGGGCCACACGTCACCGCGTCGTTCACTGCGGCGTTTCAGCGCGGCGCTCACTGCGGCACGTCAGTTCGCCTCCGGGCCGAACCGGCGCCTGTACGCCGACGGCGTGATGCCGGTCTCGCGGCGCATCAGCGTGCGCAGATGGGCGGCGGTTCCGAGCCCGCTGCGTCGCGCGACCACCTCGAAGCGGGACTCGCCTCGCTCGATCAGCCGGCACGCCAGGGCGAGCCGTTCCCCCGTCAGCCACGCCAGCGGTGTGGTGCCCAGTTGCGCCTGGAAGCGGCGGTGCAGCGTGGCCGGGCTGATCGCCGCCCGTGCCGCGAGGCCGGACACGGTGAGCGGTGAGTCGAGCCGTTCCTGGGCCCAGGCGAGGACGGGCGCCAGGGACTGGTCCGGCACGTCGGGCATGGGGCGTTCCACGAACTGCCGCTGCCCGCCGTCGCGGTGGGCAGCGAAGACCAGGCGTCGGCTGACGGCGTTGGCGACCTCCGCGCCGTGGTCGCGGCGGACCACGTGCAGCCCGAGGTCGAGCGCCGCCGCGCTGCCCGCCGCGGTGAGGATGTCGCCGTCGTCCACGAAGAGCACGTCCGTCTCGAGCCGGACGGAGGGGAAGCGGGTCCGGAAGGAGTCCGCCCATTGCCAGTGGGCGGTGGCCCGGCGTCCGTCGAGGACGCCGGCCTCGGCCAGGGTGAAGGCGCCGCTGCAGAAGCCGAGCAGGCGCGCGCCCCGGGCGTGTGCCCGGCGGACGGCGTCGAGCACGGCGGGTCGGCGGGGCACCTCGGTGTCCGGGCGGTTGGGGACGATCAGGGTGTCCGCCGTGTCGGCCGCCTCCAGGCCGGCGACTCCCGTGAGCGTGAAGAAGCCGTCGCGCATCAGGGTGCGGGGCTCGGGGGAGCAGAGGCGGAAGTCGTAGAGGTCACGGCCGAGCTCCGGTCTGCGCAGCCCGAAGACCTCGGTGGCGCAGCCGAGCTCGAAGGGGTTCGAGTTCTCGTCGACGATCACGACGACCCGGTGCGCGCCCGCCGTGCGGGCCTCGTGCGAGGATTCTTTCGCCATGTGCGATTCCTAGCACTCACGGCGGTCGGCCGGAAGGGCCGAGGGTGAGCGCATGAGCAGCGAACCCATCTCCCTCGGCGAGGCTCTGGCCTCCTTCGACGCCCTGTGGAGCCCCCGTATCGTCACGCGTGTCAACGACTACGACGTCCGTGTCGCCAAGGTCGAGGGCGAACACGTCTGGCACGTGCACGACGACACCGACGAGTTCTTCCTGGTGCTCGACGGCGAGTTGCACATCGCCCTGCGCGAGCCGGACGGGGAGCGCACGGTCGTTCTCCCGCGGGGAGCGGTCTTCACCGTCCCGCGCGGCACGGAGCACAGGCCGTCCGCTCCGTCCGGCGCCGCGATCCTCCTGTTCGAGCCCACCGGGACACCGAGCGTGGGTGATCGCCACGACGAGATCCCGGACCACGTCGACGCGACGACCGGGCACGCGCTCGGCACCTGAGCACGGGCGGGGAGCGGAAGGCCGCGCGCCCGGCACCCGGGGCCCGGCCGGGGCCGTCCCGCCCCGGCCGGGCCTCGGGTGGTGCTCGCCCGCTCCGGGGTCAGTGGTCGGAGCAGCAGGCGGTCTGGTGGCGCACCTCGAAGGGGATCAGGGCGTCCGCGCCCTGCTGGACGAGCAGGACGCACCGCCCGTCGCGCCACACGGGGCGGGCGAATCCGGTCAGGTCGAGGCGGGTGTCGGGGGTGACGACGGTGCCGGCGAGTCCCTCGACGGCGTCGAGGCAGCTCGCGGCGACCGCCTCGGCGGGGGTGATGCGGCGTTCGACGAGGGAGCGTCCCGGGTAGCGGGCCAGCCGGCCGGCGGTCCGGTGCCGTGCCTCCTCGACGGCGCTGCCGGAGTCGTCGACGACGGCGTCGGGCAGCGCGGCCCGCAGCCGGGCCGCGACCTCGCCGGGCTCCGGCCCGTCCGACCAGCTCACCACCGCCACGAACCGGCCGACCGGTTCCCGCACCGTGTGCGTGCTGACGATGTGGTCCTCGCCCGGGAACAGCCCCGCCAGCGCCTCGTCGAGGTCGTGGACCAGGTGCTCGGCCGCGCCGAGGCTGCCGGCCGCCCGGTCCACGGCCACCGCTGCGCGTTGCGTACTCACCGGACCGGGAGCACCCAGATCGGGTTGGTGTAGAACCACAGGTCCAGCCACGGGTCGGCGTCGCCGACCACGTCGATGGCCGGGCCGGCGGGGTCGATCCGCGAGCCGAGGTAGCCGGGCTGCTGCCGGTTGCCGTCGGTGCCGCGCAGCCGCACGTAGAACGGCTCCTCGAGCACGCCCAGGTCGTACCGGAGGGTGAAGGTGCCGGTGCGGCCGGAGGTGTCCGTCTGGACGACGACCCGGGTGTCCGGGGCGGTCAGCTTGTCGCGGTCGGAGTCGGCGTGGGCCGGGTCCACGGCGCCGCGGATCAGGTCGACCCGGTTCAGCTTGGGCAGGAACATGCCCCAGTTGGGCACGTCCTGCGCGGTGACGGTGACGACCAGTTCGAGCCGGCTGCCGCGCTTCGCGGTCAGGGTGCCGCCGAGGGTCTCCTCGCCGCGGCCGCGGCCCGAGGCCACCAGCCGGACGTCGAGGTTCTTCACCAGGTTGCCGTGGTCGACCCAGATCCGGCCCTCGCGGATGCCCCGCATCACCGCGGTGTAGCCGCGGGCGGACGCGCCGACGTGGGTGCGGCTGTACATGCCGGGCCAGAAGTCGCCGAGCTCGAGGTTGACCTGGCCGGCGTAGACCGGGTCGCCGTAGCGGCCGTCGCGGTCGAACTGGGCCGAGCCCGAGCCGTCGGGACGGCGAGAGGTGTCGCCCCAGTTGCGGTGCGAGTCGGAGTTGGCGGAGATCGACCAGGCCTTGCCCTCGGCGAGCAGCGAGTCCCACAGGCCGCCCACGGTGGCCGTGTAGAAGTCGAAGCCGCCCCACGAGCGGTAGCTCTCCGGCGGGTAGCCGGGGAACGAGCTGGGTCCGGCGGAGTTGCCGTAGCCGCCCCGCGCGTCGCCGGGACCGTAGCCGGTGCGGATGCCCGCGGCCTGGTGGCCGGGGGCGCCCTCCCAGCCCACCGCGATCCGCGGGTCGGCGTCGCGCCAGGCACGCACCTCGTGCGGGCTGTCGATGCCGTTGCGGGCCGGGTGGTTGGCGAGGAACAGGGCGTCCTCGATGCGGCGCCGGTCCTTCTGCGTGCCCAGCCACTGGATGCCGGCGACGGCCAGCGCCTCGTTCTGCGGGGTGTTGTCGCGGGCGTTCCTGACGCTGCCGTCGTAGTCGTTCTCGAACTGCTTGAGGACCTCGACCTCGTTCTTCCCCGGTGCGACGAAGACGGTGCCGTGCTCGGCGGCCGGGATGTTCCACTCGAGGCCCTGGAAGATCAGGGTGTCCTTCAGCTCGGCGCGCGCCGCCCGGATGTCCGGGTTCACGAGGTCCACGCCGAGGCGGGCGTGGGTGGCGCCGCCGTGGTCGGTGATGACCAGCCAGTCGAGGCCGTAGGCGGCGGCGTGCTGCGCCTGGTCCATGACCGTGTACTGGCCGTCGGAGGAGTACTGGGTGTGGATGTGGTGGTCGCCGGCCAGCCAGTGCCGGACACCCTTGCCGCCGTCGCCGTCCCGGCCGCGGCCGCGGTCGGCCTGGTCGGCCATGGCCGGGGTGACTCCCAGCATCCCGGAGAACCCGGCGGTGACGGCGCCGGTCACACCGGCGGCCCTGAGCAGCCGGCGGCGGGAGAGTTCACGCGGCGTCAGGTCCTTGTCGGAGACGGAGGTGTCCGCGGCGGCCCGGGTCGCCGGGTCGGCCTCGTGCGCGTGGGTGTGGCTGTGGGAGTGCGGGTGGGAGTGGGTGTGGCTGTGCCCGTGGTGGTCCGACACTTCGGCCCTTTCTCGTGGTGAACGAGGTGGAGGGGATGGCTGGTGGGCGCAGCGAATCCCGGGGCTCCTGCCGGGAAGGGGCGCCGGGATGGCGGAAGTCTGACCATCGGGTGAAACCGAGAAGCCGGAACCGGCCACCCGCGGGCCGGCGGGGGCGCGTGCCCCGCGCATTAAGGAACTCCACACCCGAGCACCCCGCGCCGGTCATGCACCGGTCAGGCCCGATCGGCAGAACAAGGGCTGACGGCGGCGCGCCCGGCCCGCCGCTCCGCATTCCTCCGGCCCTCAGGAGAACCCCGATGACCGTCGTCCTGGCCGCCCCTTCCCGGCCCGAGCTCTCCGACATCCCGCCGCGCTACACCGTCGCCCTCGCCCGTACGGAGGCGGAGGTGCGCGCCGCCCAGCGACTGCGGCACGAGGTCTTCGCCGGCGAGATGGGCGCCGTGCTGTCCGCCCCCCTGCCGGGGCACGACGTCGACGCCTTCGACGAGCACTGCGACCACCTTCTCGTGCACGACACCACCACCGGCCAGGTCGTCGGCACCTACCGGCTGCTGCCCCCGGAACGCGCCGCGGCCGCCGGACGGCTGTACGCGGAGACCGAGTTCGACCTGCGCGCCCTGGCGCCCCTGCGTTCCGCGATGGTCGAGGTCGGCCGGTCCTGCGTCCACCCGGACCACCGGGACGGGGCGGTGATCGCCCTCATCTGGTCCGGCATCGCCCGCTACATGACCGAGCGCGGTCACGAGTGGCTGGCCGGCTGCTGTTCCCTCCCCCTGGCCGACGGCGGTGTGTCGGCCTCCGCGGCCTGGGAGCGGGTCCGCGCCCGGCACCTCTCGCCCGAGGAGTACCGCGTCACCCCGCTGCGCGCCTGGCAGCCGCAGGAGCCGTCGTCCGGACGGGCCCCGCTGCCCGCGCTGCTGCGCGGTTACCTCCGGCTGGGCGCCTGGGTGTGCGGCGCGCCCGCCCACGACCCGGAGTTCGGCGTCGCCGACCTGTACGTCCTGCTGCGGATGAGCGACATCGACCAGCGCTACCTGCGCCACTTCCTCTCCTTGACGCCCGCCGCCCGATGAGCCCCTGGGACCCGACGGCGCCGTGCGCGGTGCCGTCCTGCGTGGAGGCGTTCCCCCGGGTGGGGCGGGCGCGCGCCGCGGCCCGTGCCGGAGCGCTGCTCGCGCTGCTGCTGGCCGGGCTGGCGGCGTGCCCGTTCGCCCGGCTGCTCCCCCGCCGGGCGGTCCGGCTGTGGTGCCGGGGTGTCGTCCGGGCGGCGGGGGCACGCGTCCGGACGTCCGGCGCGGCCCCGGGCCGTGGTGGGCTGCTGCTGGTCGCGAACCACGTGTCGTGGCTGGACGTCGCGCTGCTGGCCTCGGTCCGTCCCGCCCGGATGGTGGCCAAGGCCGAGATCCGGCGGTGGCCGGTGGCGGGGCGGCTGGCCGCGCTCGGGGCCGTCTTCATCGACCGGCAGCGGCTGCGCGCACTGCCCGGCACCGTCGCCGAGCTGGCGGAACTGCTGCGCGGGGGCGCCGCGGTGGCGGTCTTCCCCGAGGGCAGCAGTTGGTGCGGCCGGGCCCAGGGGCGCTTCCGGCCTGCCGTCTTCCAGGCGGCCCTGGACGCGGGCGTGCCCGTCCAGCCGGTGCGTCTCCGTTACCGGTTCGCCGACGGCACGCCGGCCACCGCCGCCGCGTTCGTCGGCGACGACACCCTCCTGGCCTCGGTGTGGCGCGTGGTGAGCGTGCGGGGGCTGGTGGCCGAGGTGGACGTCCGGCCCGCCCTCCCCGCCGGGAGCCGCCCGGACCGCCGCGCCCTGGCCTGTGCCGCGCAGCCGCACACCGCCGATCCGCTGCACGGTGCGGCGGGGGGACGCCGCCCTGACGTGCGGCGCCCTGACGTGCGGCGCGCGGGCGCGCGGGGCCGCGGCGCGCCCGTTCCCGGCGCGTCCGCGCCGGCGTCGCCCGCGGCCTCGCCCGTGTCCGTGTCCGCTGCCGCGGATGCCTTGGACTCGGCGGCGCGGGCTGCTCGGACGGCCAGGGCGACCGCGGAACCCGCGTCCGCGTGAAGGTGGCGGAGCAGCCGGGCGCGGGCCGCCCGTGCCCGTGTGCTCGCCGGGGCCGGCGGCATACGATGCCCCGACCTGGTCGAGTGGAGGGGCTTCCATGGCGGAACTGCCCGGCGCACGCGCGGAGTTGGAAAGGCTCGCTGACGACCTGCGGGAGCGGATCGCGGAGTTGGCCGAACGGCTGACCCCCGGTGCCGACCTCGGCCTGCTCCTCCCCCGCGAGCCGTCGGTCGTCGACCGGCACGAGCCCCTGGGCTTCCGGTACTCCGTCATGGCCCGCGGACACCGGCCCCGCGGGCTCGGCGCCCCGGCGCTCGTCGCCCGCGCGGCGGACCTGCTCGGCCGCCTCGACTGGGCCGTCACGGAACGGGACGGGGACGCGGCGGCCTCGGCGACCGGGACGGACGGGGAGGCCCTGATCACCGGCGGCACCGGCTACCGGCACATCCTCACCGCCCGCCACCCCGACGGCAGCGTGATCGAGGTACGCGTGGACGCCGACGGCCCGACCGTGCTGTACCTCGGGGAGACGCCCGTCACGGCCCTGTACGAGCCGGAGGAGTTCCGGTGGCCGGAGCCGGTGCGGACGCCGGGCACCGTCACGCCCGGCCACCTGCTCTGCTACGAGTGCGACGGCCTCGGTGCGTGCGACTGCTGCGGGGGCCGCGGGTGGCTGCCCGGTGAGCCGCACGGGCGCCGCCGCTGCCCCTAGTGCGCGACTCGGCGCGTCTGCCCGATCTGCCGCGGCGCGGGCGAGCTGTCCGTCTCCCTGCTGTCGCCGTACCAGCGGACGATGTACCCCGAGCTGGACCGGTGACCGTCACCCGCTGGCGCCGCTGCCGCTGCCGCCGCCACCGATGCACCGAACGACGCCGACGCTCAGGCGCGTTCCGCCTGTTCGGCGGCGCGTGAGGCAGCAGGGACCGCCGCGGGGGTGGAGCGGCGGGCGAGGTCCGGCAGGACGGTGGCCAGGCCGGCCAGGGCCATGAGCGCTCCGAGCCAGAGCGGGGCGCGCAGACCCCAGGCGTCGATCACGAGGGCGCCGATGGAGGAGCCGAGGATGATGCCGAGCGTGATGAAGGAGGAGTGGACGGTGTTGACCAGCGGGCCCGCGTTGCCGGCGCGCTGGACGCGGGTCGCCATCGCCGGGTTCATGGTGACGCCGACCAGGCCGATGCCCGTCATGCAGACGACGGCGGGTCCGGGCAGGTCCGCGAGGAGAGCGAATCCGGCCAGGAACACGGCGTTGAGAACGAGGCCGACGGCGAGCACGGGGACGGTGTGGCGGTCGGCGAAGCGGCCGACGACGTTGTTGCCGACGACGGTGGCGGCCCCGTAGGCGATCAGCAGGAGCGGGACAGTGCCGGTGGAGAAGCCGGCGAGTTCGGTGAGGATGGGGTTGAAGTAGCTGAAGGCGGAGAAGGTGGCGCCGATGATGAGCGTGCTGGTGGACAGCGCCAGCCAGAGTGTGGGCCGCCTGAAGACGCCGACCTCCTGACGGAAGCCGCCGCCGCTGTCGGCGCGCTCGACGCGGGGCACGCCGAACCAGGTGGCCACGGCGGCGATCACGGTGATCAGGCCGATGGTCCAGAACGCCGCGCGCCAGCCGAAACGTTCGCCGACCAGGGTGGAGATCGGCAGTCCGAGCAGGGTTCCCAGCATCAGGCCGTTCATCGCTACGGCGATGGCCCGGCCGCGGATTTCGGGGCGGGTGATCCGGACGCACAGCGAGATGCCCACGCCGAAGAACGCCTGGGCGGCGATGCCGGTGACGATCCGCGCGGCCATCATCGTGGAGTAGCCGGTCGCGGTGGCGGCCAGTACGTTGCCCGCGAGAAGGATGCCGAACAGCGTCAACAGTGCTGTCCGGGGCGGGAACTTCATGAGCGCCATGGTGAGGAACGGCCCGCCCGCCGCCATGGCCACCGCGAACGCGGTGATGAGGTATCCGATCTGCGGGACGGTGACGTCCAGGCCGTCGGCCATCTGCGGCATCAGTCCGGCGACCACGAACTCGCTGGTCACCATCGCGAAGATGCCGAGGGCCAAGACGTATACGGCACGGGGCATGGCGTTGTCTCCTGTGCGGGGCGGGATGGGACGGGACGGGACCGACGCCGACCGAAGTGAGGTCCGGGCGACGCGGGGGTGGCGTGTTATGTACTGCCCAGTCCAAAACTTGGGCGTGTGCAGGCATCGCCCAAGGGGCGCACAACTCAGCGGATCAACGGGTCAGAAGGTCAGCGGGTCAGTGCGTCGAGGGTGACTTCGGCGATCGACTCGAGTGCGGCCCGGTCGGCACCGCCCTGGCTGGAGATGCGCATCCCGCCGATCGCCGCGTTGACGAAGCGGGCCAGCGCGCCGGCGTCCCGCTGGGAGGTGATGCTTCCGTCCCGGCGGCCTGCCTCGATCACCGCGCGCAGCACCGCGAGCCTGCGGGCCGTGTCGCGCTCCAGCAGTCGCGCCGCCCGGCTGTCGCGACCCGCCATTTCGACCGTGGTGTTCACGGTCAGACAGCCCAGACCGCGACCGCCGGCCCGGTGCTCGGTCTCACCGTCGACCACCATCGCGAACAGGCCGCGGATGCGGTCGGCGGCACAGCGCCGCGGGTCCTCCAGGACGGCCAGCTGAGCGGTCGTCATGGTGTCGATGTAGTGGGCCAGTGCCCGCTCGAACAGGTCGCGCTTGCTGGTGAAGGTGTTGTAGATGCTGCTGCGCCCCAGGCCGGTGGCTTCGCACAGGTCCTGGGTGGAAGTGGCCTCGTAGCCCTTCTCCCAGAACGTGCGCATCGCCGCGTCCAGGGCCCGTTGCTCGTCGAACATCCGCGGTCGGGCCATGCCGCCACCCTAGCTGTTTTGGATCGACCGTTGCAATACATGTCACTCACCTTGCGGACGAAGGCTCCGGCTGACGAAGCCGCGAAGGCCTCTGGCTAAGCTCTCGATCCTGTGGAGATCCCTCGACGCCGCCACCGCCGAGGCCGCGTTCCGCTCGTCGATGCACGCCACGCTGCGCGGATGGACGACCCCGGAGGCGTTCCGCACTCTTCGCCAGGCCGAACTCGCGGAGCCCGTTCAGGGCTGTTGAGCTTGGCCGGCGCGGCCGGACGCAGGCGGCCGACCGGGCGTCAGGCGGTCAGCGCCGCGAGTTCCGCGTTGGCGCGCTCGGTGACCAGGGCGAGGACGCGGCCGGCGGCGGCCAGGTCCGCCTCGGGGATGCCGCCCCAGATGCGGGCGCTGACCGGGGCGGTCGCCGCGCCGACGGCGGCCATCAGCTCGCGCCCCGCGTCCGTGGGGCGAAGTCGCGGGCCGTCCGTCTCGAGCAGTCGCGCGGCGAGCAGTTCGTCGAGGGTGGCGCGGATGTCGGCCGGATCGGCCTTCAGGGAGTCCCGCACCTGGGCGACGAGGTCGTCCGGCGCGAGCGGGGCGCCGGCGGTGAGGGCGGCGCGCAGGGTGACCTGCTGCTGGAACGTGATGCCGTGCCGGGCCAGGACGTGCTCCAGGACGCCGCGGGCGGCGTAGTGGGCCAGCGCCAGGTCGCGGGCGTTGGCGACGGGTCCGGTGGTGGATCCGGTGGTGGTCATGGTGGTGTCCCCCTGGTGCTCTCGTCGTTCGGTACGGGTGGAGCGAGAGGTGCGTCGAGCAGGGCCGTCAGGTCGTCGGTGAACGCCTGCGTCCGCGGGGCGTCGAGGCCGCCGAGCGGCTCCAGCAACTGCTGGAGCAGTTCCTGGACCACCGCGATCGCCCGCCGCACGACGGCCTGGCCCTCCTCGGTGAGAGCGAGCTGCACGGCGCGCGGGTCGCGGGGGTCGCGGGTGCGCTCGATCAGCCCGGCCGACTCCAGGGCGCGGGCCAGCTTCGAGACGTACAACGCCTCCAGGCCGGTGTGGTCGGCCAGTCGGCGCTGGCTGGGCCGCTCACCCGCGCGCTGCATGCCGTGCAGCGACGCGAGCAGCGAGTACTGCGCGTGGGTGAGGCCCAGCGGAGCCATCGCGCGGTCGACCGCGACACGCCACTTGTTGGCGAGCCGCCATACGAGGAAACCGGGCGTGGGACCCGGCGAACCCTTGCTCATGGCCGATAGAGTACATGGCTACTATGTACATGGCTAGTGTTTGCCCGGCCGCCGTCCGGGCTGCCGCCCGTGGCCGGGAGACGCGACCGGGGCCGCCCGCGGGTGGCGGGCGGCCCCGGTCGAGGGGGTGGGGGGATCAGCCGACGAGGGTCTTGCCGGTGTCCGGGGTGGTGGGGCCGTCGCCGGCCTCCTCGGCGAGGCGCTCCAGACCGCTGGTGGTCTTCAGCGGCTTCTCCTTGACGAACAGCACCGCGATCAGCGCGAGGAACGCGAACGGGGTGGCGATCAGGAACAGGTCGGCGGTGGCGACCCCGTAGGCGTGCTCCACGATGTCCCGCATGGGGGCGGGCAGGGTGCTGATGTCCGGGACGCTGTGGCCGCCGCCGCCCGAGGCCTCCGTGGTCCCCGCGGGGACACCGGCCTGCTGCAGGCCCTTGGTCATCTCGTCGGCGACCCGGTTGGCGAGGATCGCGCCGAGGACGGAGGTACCGATGGTGCCGCCCATGCTGCGGAAGAAGGAGAGCACCGAGGTCGCGGCGCCCAGTTCGGCGGCCGGGACGTCGTTCTGCGCGGCGAGCACCAGGTTCTGCATCAGCATGCCGACGCCGATGCCGAGGACGGCCATGTAGAGGCTGAGCAGGCCGAAGTGGGTGTCGGCGTCGATCAGGGAGAGCAGGGCGAGGCCGGCGGTCATGACGACCGCGCCCGCCACCAGGTAGCTCTTCCACTTGCCGGTGCGGCTGATCAGCTGTCCGGCGACGGTGGACGACACCAGCAGGCCCAGGATCATCGGCAGGCTCATCAGACCCGCGACCGTGGGCGACTTGCCGAGGGCCACCTGGAAGTACTGCGAGAGGAAGACGGTTCCGCCGAACATGGCGACACCGACCAGGAGGCTCGCGACGGTGGTGAGGGTGACCGTGCGGTTGCGGAAGATGTCGAGGGGGATGACCGGCTCCGCGGCGCGGGCCTCGACGAGGACCGCGAGGACCAGCAGCAGGACGCCTCCGGCGACGAGCGCGGCGGTCTGCCAGGACGCCCAGTCGAACTGGTTGCCGGCGAGCGAGACCCAGATGAGGAGCGCGCAGACGCCGGCGACGATGAGGAACGCGCCGAGCCAGTCGATCTTCACCTCGCGCTTGACGGTGGGCAGCTTCAGCGTGCGCTGCAGCATCAGGATGGCGAGGAGTGCGAAGGGCACGCCGATGAAGAAGCACCAGCGCCAGCCGAGCCAGTCGGTGTCGACGAGCACGCCGCCGATGAGCGGGCCGGCCACCGTGCCGACGGCGAAGACCGCGCCGAAGATGCCGGAGTACTTGCCCAGGTCCCGGGGCGGGATGACGGCGGCCATGACGACCTGGGCGAGGGCGGTCAGACCGCCCGCGCCGATGCCCTGCACGACCCGGCTGAAGATCAGCAGGGTGGTGTCCTGGGAGAAGCCCGCCAGGAGGGAGCCGACCACGAACATCAGCAGGGAGAGCTGGAGCAGCAGCTTCTTGTTGAACAGGTCGGACAGCTTGCCCCACAGGGGCACCGTCGCGGTCATGGCGAGGAGCTCGGCGGTGACGACCCAGGTGTAGGACGACTGGCTGGCGCCGAGGTCGGTGATGATCGTGGGCAGCGCGTTGGACACGACGGTGCCCGCGAGGATGGCGACGAACATGCCGGCCATCAGGCCGTACATGGTCTGCAGTATCTGCCGGGAGGTCATCGGGGCGGGAGGCGCGTCAGCGGGCGCCTGTGATGCGGTCACGACTTCTCTTTCGAACGGTGGCTGTGGTGTGTGGTCGGTGGTCCGGGCGGGGCCGGCAGGCCGGCGGCCAGGAGCGCGAAGGTCTCCCGGAACACGTCGCGGACGGCGCGCTCGTCGGGGCGGGCGCACCAGTGCTCGACGCTGATCCGCAGGGCGGTGACGGCCACCGCGGCCAGCAGTCTCGGGTAGAGGTCCAGTTCCTTGCGCCGGGCCTCGTCGGAGGCGGCCGGGGCCGCGGCGGCCGGGGGTTCCGGCGTGGCCGGGGGTTGCGGTGCGGTGTCCGGGCGGATGCGCGCGGCGATGGCCTCGGCCAGTTCCGTCTCGTCCGCCGCGTGCGCGCCGAGGAGGCGTACCAGCAGGTGCGGGGCGGCGCGCAGCACCTCGGCGTGCAGCCGCCACAGGTCGTGGTGGTGCTCGGCCTCGGCCAGCTCCGCCGCCAGGGCGTCCTGGAGTGCTTCCAGGGGGGTGAGGGCGGGCGGCGCTCCGAGCAGCGCGCGGCGTATCCGCGCGCCGGCCTCGGCGTCGGTGAGGACGAACACGTCGTCGCGCGTGTCGAAGTAGTTGAAGAACGTCCGCACCGACACACCGGCGGCCGCGCTGATCGCCTCGACGGTCACCTTCTCGGCCCCGTGCTCGGCGGCCAGGCGGATCGCGGCCTCGGTGAGGGCGGCGCGTGTCGCCCTCTTCTTCCGTTCCCGCAGTCCGCCACCCGCGGTGTTCCTCTCCGACATAAGTTGCATGGTATGCAAAGATGCACGTCGTGCAAAATTTGGATCCGAGGTGGACGCCGGGCCAGGAGCCCTCATGGGCGGCCCGGGTGGGGTGGTGGCGGGCGGATAGGGTCGCCGGATGAGCAGCGGTGCGGGGAGTCTGGCGGAACGGCTGAGGTGGGCGCGCGAGCGCGCCTTCGTGGGGCGGCGGCGGGAACTCGCCCTGTTCCGCGACGCGTTGGCGGGGGCGGCGGGTGCTCCCGCGGTGCTCCACGTGCACGGCCCCGGCGGGGTCGGCAAGTCGACGTTGCTGCGCCGGTTCGCCGACGAGAGCCGTGACGCCGGGCGGCCCGTGGTGGAGGTGAACGGACGGCTGATCGATCCCTCGCCCGCCGGGTTCCGGGCGGAGGCCGGGGCGGTCGCCGCCGCGTCCGACGCCGTGCTGCTCATCGACGCGTTCGAGCACTGCCAGGGCCTGGAGGGCTGGCTGCGCGACCACTTCCTGCCCGGACTGCCCGGCCGGACCCTGGTGGTGCTCGCCGGGCGGGAGGGGCCCAGCCCCGCCTGGCGGGCCGACCTCGCCTGGAGCGAGGCGCTGGCCGTGGTGCCGCTGGCCGGCCTGGAGCCGGCGGAGGCGGAGCGGCTGCTGGAGCTGCGCGGGGTGGCGCCCGCGGTGCGGGAGCGGGTGCTCGGCTTCGCCGGCGGCCACCCGCTCGCCCTGAGCCTGGCCTCCGGCGTCGCCGCGCCCGGCCCGGCGGGGAGCGGGAGCAGCGCCGGGAACCCGGGCGGGGACGACGGCGGGAACGCGGGCTGGGCCCCGACCCCCGACGTGCTGACGGCGCTGCTGTCCCGGATGGTCGGCGAGGTGCCCGGCGCCGAGCACCGGCTCGCCCTGGAGGTCGCGGCGCACGCCATGACCACCACCGAGGGGCTGCTGCGGGCGGTGGTCGGGCCGCAGCGGGGCGCCGAGATGTTCACCTGGCTGCGCAGGCTGCCGGTCGCCGACTGGGCCCGGCAGGGCGTGTTCCTGCACGACCTCGCCAGCGACGCCGTCGACGCGGACCTGCGCTGGCGCGACCCCGAGGGGTACGAGGAGATGCACCGGCGCGTCGGCCACCACCTGCTGGAGCAGGCGCGCACCGCCGCCCCGGCCGAGGCGCTGGTGGCGATCCGCGAGCTCAGCTACCTCAAGCGGTACGGGCCGATGGGCCGGTACTTCCGCATGAGCCGGGAGGGCGACCACCACGAGGACGTCCTGCGGCCCGGGGACCACGACGCGGTGCGCCGGATGATCACCGAGACCGAGGGCCCGGAGTCCGCCGCGGTGGTGGAGTTCTGGCTGGAGCGGCAGCCGGAGGCGTTCTGGATGTACCGGGACTCCGCGACGGGCGAGCCGGTCGCCTTCATGACCTGGCTGCGGCTCGGCGGCGAGCCGGACCCCGAGGAGCTCGCCGCGGACCCGGTGCTGGCCCAGGCGTGGGAGCACACCCTGCGCACCGGCCCGCTGCGGCCGGGCGAGCACCTGCTGCTGGCCCGCTTCCTGATCCACCCGCCCGCGTACTACGAGATATCGCCGGTGCTGCACCTGATGCAGCTGCGCATCTGCGCCGACTGGATCCGCTCCGGGGCCCTGGCCTGGTCGTTCATCATCAGCCCGGTCCCGGAGCTGTGGGAGGCGCTGATGGAGCACCTGGGGCACGAGCGGGCCACCGCCCTGCCCTGGCCCAACGGGCACACCTACACGCTCTTCGCCTGCGACTGGCGGGTCACGCCCCTGTCGATCTGGTTCGACCGCACCCAGCCGGGCGCGCTGACCGAACCACCCTCCCGCCCGGCGGCCGACGCGGTGCCCGCCCCGCTGGCCCGCGCCGACTTCGACGCGGCGGTCCGCGCCGCCCTGCGCGACTGGCACCGCCCGGACGTCCTGGCCGCCGGTGCGCTGCGCACCGCCCGGATGGTCACGGGTCAGCCCGGGTACGCCGCCGAGCACACCGGGGAGATGCTGCGCGAGCTGCTGAGCGACGCCGTGGACGCCCTGCGCGCCGATCCGCGCGACGCCAAGCTGCACCGCGTGCTGGCCACCGCGTACTTCCACCGGGTGCCCAGCCACATGGTCGCCGCCGAGCGGCTGAGCCTGCCGTACAGCACCTACCGCAGGCACCTGCGGCGCGGCGTCGACAAGGTCTGCGACATCCTCTGGCAGCGGGAGACGGCCGGCGTCCCGATCCCCGCGCCGAGCGTCTGAGGCGGAGCCGAGCCCGCAGCGGGCCGGAACCGAGCCGGAAGTGAGCACCGAACGGCGGGCGGTGAGCGGGGAATGGACTGCCGGCCGAGCGGCGATCACGGCGAACGTGGCCCCACGACGAACCGATGTTCTCTCGAGGAGGCTTCCGATGCAGCGACGACCGGACGGACCGGACGCGGACGTGATCGTGATCGGCGCGGGACCCGTCGGCCTGGCGGCCGCGATGTCACTGGCTGGGCAGGGGCTGCGGGTCACCGTGCTGGAACGCGACGGACACGACCTGGGCCGGGGCCCGGATGTCGCGGAACGCGCGTGGGGGGACTGGCGCCGCCCCGGCGTGTCCCAGTTCCGGCAGCCGCACATCCTGCTGCCCGCCGGGACCGCGCTGCTGCGCGAACGGCTGCCCGAGGTCGCCGACGCGCTGGAGGCCGCGGGACCGCTGCGGCTCAACATCGCCGCCGCGGCACGGGAGTTGCCCGGCATGGACGGCCCGCGGCCCGGTGACGAGCGCTACGACACCCTCACCGCGCGCCGCCCGGTCCTGGACGCCGCCTTCGCCGCGGCGGCCGAGGCCGTGCCCGGGGTGGGTGTGCGGCGGGGTGTGGAGGTGACCGGTCTGCTCACCGGTCCCGCCGGTCCGGAGGGACGTCCCCGGGTGACCGGTGTGGTCACCCAGGACGGCGAGGAGCTGCGGGCCGCGCTGGTGGTGGACGCCGGCGGCCGGAACTCCCCGGTGCCCACGCTGCTCGCCCGGCTCGGCGGACCGCCGCCGGCCAGTGAACGGGCCGAGGCGGGCTTCGTCTACTACGCCCGCACCTACCGCGCCGCGGGCGGCGCCCCCGCCGCGCCCGTCTGGCCGCTCGTCCACCACGAGGGTCTGTCGACCATCGTGATCCCGGCCGACCACGACACCTGGTCCGTGGTCCTGGTCGTCTCCGGCCGCGACCACGCCCTCAAGGCCCTGCGCGAGCCGGCGGCCTGGGAGCGGGCCGCGCGGATCCTGCCCGAGCTGGACGGCCGGACCGGCGGGGAGCCGATCACCGCGCCGCAGGCCATGGCGGGCCTGCACAGCCGCATCCAGCACACGGTGGTCGACGGACGGCCGGTGGTGACCGGACTGGTGCCGGTCGGGGACGCCTGGGCGGCCACCGACCCGCAGTTCGGCCTCGGGCTGTCGATGGGGCTGACCCACGCGGTCGCCCTCGGCGACACGGTCGCCAAGACCGGGCTGTCCGACCCCCTCGACCTGGCCCTGCGCTTCGACGAGGTGACCGGGCGGACCCTCGCCCCGGTGTACGGGCGGCTGCGCGAGTGGGACCGGCACCGGATCGCCGAGATCGACGCCGCCGTCGCCGGCCGCCCCTACGAGACGGACGACGAGGCCTGGCACCTCACCAACGCCCTCGACGGCGTGAAGCTGAGGGACCCGGACGTGCTGCGGGCGATGACCGAGGTGGCGTGCATGCTCGACAGCCCGGAGAGCGCCTTCGCCGCGCCCGGCCTGGTCGAGCGGGCCCTCGCCCTGAACGGCGGCCCGGCCTGGACCTGGCCCGGCCCGGGCCGCGCCGAGGTGCTGGCCGCGGTCGAGGCGCGATAGCGGCGCACGCGGGCCCCTTCCCGGGCGGGGGCCCCTCCCCCACCGGCGCGGCGCCGGCCCGGGCGCTCGCACGGGGCCCGGGGGTTCAGGGAACCTGGCCGCCGGTCGTCCGCCGTGCTGCGACCAGGTCGAGGCACCGCTGCCGTTGCCCGGGGTCCGTGGCCAGTTCCACGCCGACGTGGGCGAGCGCGGTCGCGGCGTCGACGACGGCGCGGTCGGCTCCCGGCGAGTTCCCGTGGCGGGCGAAGGGCTCGGTGTGGTGGAGGGCTCCTCCGGTGTCGTAGCCGATGGTCGGGTGGAGGGCGGGCAGGACGTGGGAGACGTTGCCCATGTCGGTGGAGGCCATGACCTCGTTCCGTCGGTCGACGGGGTCGCGGCCGAGTGCGCGGGCCGCCCGGGTGTAGGCCGCGGTGAGGAACTCGTCCTGCCGCAGGTCCGCGAAGTCGGCGCCGTGCGGGGTGAGTTCGATTTCCGCGCCGGTGGCCAGGGCCGCCGCCTCCAGGCAGGCCCGTACCCGGCGGCGGGCGTGGGCCAGGTCCTCGAGGGTGCGGGCGCGCAGCTCGTAGCGGGCCCGGGCCGACTCGGGGATCACGTTGACCGCGTGGCCGGCCTCCAGGACGATGTCGTGGACCATGGTGCCCGGGGGCAACTGCTGGCGGAGCATGCCCACCGCGGCGTGGGCGAGGGTGATCGCGTCCAGGGCGTTGACGCCTTCCCAGGGGGCGAGCGCGGCGTGGGCCGGCCTGCCCCGGTAGACGACGTCCCAGGCGCCGATCGCCAGGGAGGACGCGCCGACGGAGTCCTCCGGTGCGGCGTGGGCCATGAGGGCGGCGGCCACGTCGTCGAAGACGCCGGCTTCCAGCAGCAGCGCCTTGCCGCCGATGTCCTCCTCGGCGGGCGTGCCGATGAGCTTCACGGTGATCCCGAGGAGGTCGGCGACGGCGGCGAGGCCCAGGGCGGCGCCGGCCGCGGCGGCGCCGTTGACGTTGTGTCCGCAGGCGTGGCCGATGCCGGGCAGCGCGTCGTACTCGGCGCACAGCGCCACCACCAGGTCGCCGGTGCCGTGGGTGGCGACGAAGGCGGTGGGCAGCCCGGCCACCGCGCGGGTGACCTGGAAGCCCGCCTCCTCGGCGAGGGAGGTGATCTTGGCGGCCGACCGGTGTTCCTTCAGGGCGGTCTCGGGCTCGGCGTGGAGGCTGTGGCTCAGCGCCACGAGGGCCCGGCGGTGGCCGCTGAGGCGGGTCAGGGCGGGGTGACGCCGCCCACGCGGCGTGTCAGTTCCCGGGCCGTCTGGGTCACGTGGTCGGCGATCCGCTGCCGTTCGGCGGCGTCGGCGGCGTCGCCGGGGAAGGTGACGGACACGCCGGCGATCGGGTGGGCGTGATGGTCCAGCACGGGGGCGGCGATGGAGGACAGGCCGGGGGTGACCTCGCTCTCCTCCGTCGCGTATCCGCGGCGGCGGGCCTGGACCAGCAGGCCGCGCAGGGCCGTCAGCGAGGAGGGGCCGACCCCGTGCCGCAGCACGAAGGCCGACCGGTCGGGGAAGATCGCCCGCACCTGGGCGGCGGGGAGCAGCGCCAGCACCGCCCGGCCGCTGGCCGTCAGGTGGGCCGGCAGTCGGACTCCGACCTCGCTGACCAGCGGCGCCCGGCCCGGGGCGCGCTCCTCGATGACGTAGATGACCTCCCGGCCGTGCAGCACGGCGAGGTTCGCGTTGTGCCCCGTGCGGTCGACGAGCGTGGCCAGCGGCGCCCGCGCCAGACGCTGGAGGGGTGCCTGCCGCTGGTACCCGGAGGCGAGTTCGAAGGCGCTGACGCCGAGGCCGTAGCGCCGTTCCTCCGGGAGGTGGACCACGAAGCCGCCCGCCACGAGGGTGTCGAGCAGGTGGTAGGTCGTGGAGCGCGGCAGGCCGACGTCGCGGCTGATGGCGGCGGCGGGGACGGGCGCCGCCTGCCGCGCCAGGTAGCGCAGCACGGCGAGGACCTGCGCGGCGGCCGGGACGATACCCATGGGGCGACAGTAGACCAGCGGCGTGGACCAGCGGTCACGCGGTCCTGGTGTCCGGGATCCCAGACGTTTCACCGGAAAAAATCTGGGATCCCAGACAACGGTCCCGCCGCGCCTGTCGATACCGGCCCGGACCTGCGGCTTCGATGGGATCATGACTGTTGTTGTCGGTGTCGGCGCGCTCTCTGCCGACGAAGTTGTGTCCGTTGCCCGTCTCGGCGCCCCGGTGGCCCTCGCCCCCGAGGCGCTGGAGGAGATCGCCCGCAGCCGGAAGGTGGTCCAGGCCCTCGCCGACGACGCCAAGCCACACTACGGCGTCTCCACCGGTTTCGGCGCGTTGGCGACCCGTCACATCCCCGTCGAGCTGCGCGCCCAGCTCCAGCGCAGCCTGGTGCGCTCGCACGCCGCGGGTTCCGGGCCCGAGGTGGAGCGCGAGGTCGTCCGCGCGTTGATGCTGCTGCGGCTGTCCACCCTCGCCACGGGCCGTACGGGTGTCAGGACGCAGACCGCGCAGGCGTACGCGGCGCTGCTCAACGCGGGCATCACCCCGGTCGTCCACGAGTACGGTTCGCTCGGCTGCTCGGGCGACCTGGCCCCGCTGGCGCACTGCGCGCTCGCCGTCATGGGCGAGGGCGAGGTCCGTACCGCCGACGGCGTGCGCAAGCCGGCCGCCGAGGCGCTCGCCGAGGCGGGCATCACCCCGGTCGTCCTGGAGGAGAAGGAGGGCCTGGCCCTCATCAACGGCACCGACGGCATGCTCGGCATGCTCGTCCTCGCCGCCCACGACCTGCGCCGCCTGCTGCGCACGGCCGACATCGCCGCCGCGATGAGCGTCGAGGGCCAGCTGGGCACCGACGCCGTGTTCGCCGCCGACCTGCAGGCGCTGCGCCCGCACCCCGGCCAGGCGGACAGTGCCGGGAACCTCCGCTCCCTGCTCGCCGGGTCGGCGATCCTGGCGAGCCACGCGGGTCCGGAGTGCGTCTACGTGCAGGACGCCTACTCGCTGCGGTGCACCCCGCAGGTCCACGGCACGGCCCGGGACACCCTGGCGCACGCGGAGCTGGTGGCCTCCCGTGAGCTGGCGAGCGCCGTCGACAACCCGGTCGTCACCGCCGACGGCCGGGTGGAGAGCAACGGCAACTTCCACGGCGCCCCGGTCGCCGCCGTGCTCGACTTCCTGGCCATCTCCGTCGCCGACGTCGCCTCCATCTCGGAGCGGCGGACGGACCGGTTCCTCGACCCCGCCCGCAACCGCGGTCTGAACGCCTTCCTCGCCGACGATCCGGGCGTGGACTCCGGGCACATGATCGCCCAGTACACGCAGGCCGCGATCGTCTCCGAGCTGAAGCGGCTCGCCGCGCCCGCCTCCGTCGACTCGATCCCCTCCAGCGCCATGCAGGAGGACCACGTGTCGATGGGCTGGTCGGCCGCGCGCAAGCTGCGCCGCGCCCTCGACGGGCTCGGCCGCGTACTCGCGGTCGAGATCGTCACCGCGGCCCGCGCCCTGGACCTGCGGGAGCCGCTGGCGCCGGCACCGGCCACGGCGGCGGTGCGGGACGCGCTGCGCGAGACGGTGGCCGGCCCCGGCACGGACCGGTGGCTCGCCCCCGAGATCGAGGCGACCGTCCAGTACGTCGCCTCGGGCCGCGCCGTGGCCGCCGCGGAGTCCACCACCGGCCCACTCCTCTGACCCCACTCCCCCGCCACCCCGGCCGCCGCCTCGGGGTCACGACCCCGGTACCGGCTCCCGGTCGCCGCCGCCCACCTCCTGACGCCTTCGCGTCGGATGGTGGGCCGGGCTTCGGGACGGGAGGGCGCCGTCGACGCGCCGGGGCGGGCCCTCCCGTTGCGGCGGGGGCCCGCCCCGGGGCCCCGTGATGGCCGGGCCCCGCGCCAACCCCCGTACAGGAGTACCGCATGGATCCGCACCACCGGACGAGCACGCTGATCACCGGCATCGGCTCGCTCGTCACCAACGACCCCGCCCTCGGGAAGGGCCCGCTCGGGCTGCTCACCGACGCCGCCCTGCTGATCGAGGGCGCCGACGTCGCCTGGGCCGGCCCCGCCGCCACCGCCCCGGCGGCCGACGAACGGGTGGACGTCGGCGGACGGGCCGTCATCCCCGGCTTCGTCGACTCCCACTCCCACCTGGTCTTCGCCGGGGACCGCACGGACGAGTTCTCCGCCCGCATGTCGGGGCGCCCCTACAGCGCGGGCGGCATCCGGACCACCGTCGAGGCCACCCGCGCCGCCGACGACGACCACCTGCACGCGGTGGTCGCGCGTCATGTGCGGGAGGCGCTCCGGCAGGGCACCACCACGCTGGAGACCAAGTCCGGCTACGGGCTGACCGTGGCGGACGAGGCACGCGCCGTGTCGATCGCCGCCGCCCACACCGACGAGGTCACCTACCTCGGCGCCCACCTGGTGCCCCCGGAGTACGCCGACGACCCGGGCGGCTACGTCGACCTGGTCACCGGCCCAATGCTGGACGCGTGCGCGCCGCACGCCCGCTGGGCTGACGTCTTCTGCGAGCAGGGCGCCTTCGACGGCGACCAGGCGCGGGCGGTCCTGACCGCGGCGGCGGCGCGCGGTCTCGTGCCGCGGGTGCACGCCAACCAGCTCTCCCACGGGCCGGGCGTCCAGCTCGCCGTCGAGCTGGGAGCGGCCTCGGCCGACCACTGCACCTTCCTCACCGACGCCGACGTCGACGCCCTCGCGCAGGGCCGGACCGTCGCGACCCTGCTGCCGGGTTCGGACTTCTCCACCCGCTCGCCGTACCCCGACGCCCGCAGGCTGCTCGACGCGGGCGCCACGGTGGCCCTCTCCCCCAACTGCAACCCCGGTTCCTCCTACACCAGTTCGATGGCCTTCTGCATCGCGCTGGCCGTCCGGGAGATGCGCATGACGCCCGACGAGGCCCTGTGGGCGGCGACGGCGGGCGGCGCCCGCGCACTGCGCCGTACCGATGTCGGCCGGCTGTCCCCCGGGGCGCGGGCCGACCTGGTGGTCCTGGAGGCGCCCTCCCACGTGCACCTGGCGTACCGCCCGGGGGTGCCGCTGGTCTCCGCCGTCCGCCGGGCCGGCCGCGCCTGCGCGGGGACGGCGTCCACCGCCGTGTGAGTGCCGCCGGAGGTCCGCCGCTGCCGAACGCCTCCCTCCCACCGCCCGTCAGGGCCGGGGAGGGAGGCGTTCGGCGTCGGCCCTCGGCGCCGCCGGTCCTCCGCGCGGGAACGCCGCGGCCGCCAGGCCGCGGCACTCGTCGCTCGCACGGCCTGGCGGCCTGTTCGGGGGGGGCGGGCCGTGCGGGCCCGCAGCAGGGGTCACGCCAAAGCGGTGGCCATCCGGTGGATCAGGCGGGCGCCGGCCCGGGCGGTGCGCCGGTCCACGTCGAACTCCGGGTTGAGTTCGGCGACGTCGCAGACCAGGAGCTTGCCGCTGGCGGCGACCCGGTGGCAGACCCGCTCCACGACCTCCATCGGCACCCCGTAGGCGGCGGGCGCGCTCACCCCGGGCGCGACCGCGGCGGGCAGCACGTCGAGGTCGACGCTCAGGTGCACGACGTCGCAGCTCGCGAGGAAGTCGTCGACGAACCTCTCGGCGCGGTCCAGGTCGGTCGCCCCGCAGTCGGTGTCCGGCAGCCAGCGGACGCCGAGCCGTTCCGCCGTGGCGAACAGCCGCCGGGTGTTGCTGGGCTGGCTGATCCCCAGCACCCGGTAGGTGAACTCCCGGCCGTGCCGGGCCTCGTCCCGCGCCATCTGCAGGAAGGGGGTGCCGGAGCTGGGCCGGTCGTCGTCGCGCAGGTCGAAGTGGGCGTCGAGGTTGAGCACCCCGAGCCGGGCGCCCTGGCGCAGCGCGCGGGTGCGCGCCAGCCCGAGGTAGCTGCCGTACGCCACCTCGTGGCCGCCCCCGAGCACCATCACCGGGTGGCCGCGGTCGACGAGTGCGGCGACCGCGTGTCCCAGGCGCTCCTGCCCCGTCTCCAGGGCGTCGTCGCCCTCTCCGGCGACCTCGACGTCACCGGCGTCGAGCGCCCGCAGCGGCTTCGGCAGGGCCATCGACGCCAGGGCGTGGCGCAGGGCCGCCGGGCCGTCGGCCGCGCCCGGCCGGCCCTTGTTGCGGCGTACGCCCTCGTCACTGCGGAAGCCGACGAAGGCGAGGTCGCCGGGGGCCGTCCCGCGGGGGTCGAGGTGGACGGCCCCGTGCCAGCGCAGGTCCTCGGCGCCGGGCCCGTCGTCCCGCCCGGTCCAGGGGGCGGCCGGCAGGTCCGTGGGGACAGGCGGGACGGGTGGGACGGGCCGGGTCTCCTGGCGCGGCTCGTGCCGCGTCGGCGCGGCGCTCACGCGGCACCGCCGTCGGTCTCCGTCATCGGGATGCGCACGCCGCGCTGCTCGGCCACCGAGGCGGCGTGCTCGTATCCGGCGTCGACGTGCCGGATGACGCCCATGCCGGGGTCGTTGGTGAGGACGCGGGCGAGCTTGCGGGCGGCGAGTTCGGTGCCGTCGGCGACGCAGACCTGGCCGGCGTGGATGGAGCGGCCCATGCCGACGCCGCCGCCGTGGTGGATGGAGACCCAGGAGGCGCCGGAGGCGGTGTTGACGAGGGCGTTGAGCAGCGGCCAGTCGGCGATGGCGTCGGAGCCGTCGAGCATCGCCTCGGTCTCGCGGTAGGGCGAGGCGACGGAGCCGGAGTCGAGGTGGTCGCGGCCGATGACGACGGGCGCGGACAGCTCGCCGGAGGCGACCATCTCGTTGAAGCGCAGGCCGGCGCGGTGCCGTTCGCCGTAGCCGAGCCAGCAGATGCGGGCGGGCAGGCCCTCGAAGGCCACGCGTTCGCCGGCCATCTTCAGCCAGCGGTGCAGGTGTTCGTTCTCCGGGAAGAGCTCCATGACGGCCTTGTCGGTGGCCTCGATGTCCTTCGGGTCGCCGGAGAGGGCGGCCCAGCGGAAGGGGCCGAGGCCTTCCTCGAACAGGGGCCGGATGTGGGCGGGCACGAAGCCGGGGAAGTCGAACGCCCGCCCGTAGCCGGCCTTGCGGGCCTCGTCGCGGATCGAGTTGCCGTAGTCGAAGACCTCGGCGCCGGCGTCGAGGAAGCCGACCATCGCCTCGACGTGCCGGGCCATGGAGGCGCGCGAGCGCTCGGTGAAGCCGGCCGGGTCCTTGCGGGCCTCCTCGTGCCAGTCCTCCACGCTCACGCCGACGGGGAGGTAGGCCAGCGGGTCGTGGGCGCTGGTCTGGTCGGTGACGATGTCGATGGGCGCGCCCCGCTCCAGCAGCTCGGGGAAGACCTCGGCGGCGTTGCCGAGCACGCCGATGGAGAGCGGCCTGCGGGCGTCGCGGGCCTCCACGGCGAGGCGGAGGGCGTGGTCGAGGTCGTCGGCGGCGACGTCGAGGTAGCGGTGGGCGATGCGGCGCTCGATGCGGCTCGGGTCGACGTCCACGCAGAGGGCCACGCCGTCGTTCATGGTGACGGCGAGCGGCTGGGCGCCGCCCATGCCGCCGAGACCGGCGGTGAGGGTGATCGTGCCGGCCAGGGTGCCGCCGAACTTCTTGCGGGCGACGGCGCCGAACGTCTCGTAGGTGCCCTGGAGGATGCCCTGGCTGCCGATGTAGATCCACGAGCCGGCGGTCATCTGGCCGTACATGGTGAGCCCGCGGGCCTCCAGGCTGCGGAACTCCTCCCAGTTGGCCCAGTCGCCGACCAGGTTGGAGTTGGCGAGGAGCACCCGCGGCGCCCACTCGTTGGTCCGCATCACGCCGACGGGCTTGCCCGACTGCACGAGCAGCGTCTCGTCGTCCTCGAGCGTCCTCAGCGTGCGGACGATGGCGTCGTACGCCTCCCGGTTCCGGGCAGCCTTTCCGGTGCCGCCGTAGACCACGAGGTCCTCGGGGTGCTCTGCGACCTCGGGGTCGAGGTTGTTCATGAGCATGCGCAGGGCGGCCTCCTGCTGCCAGCCCCGGCAGGTGAGTTCGGTGCCGCGCGGCGCGCGGACGACGCCGGGGGCCTCGGACGAGACGCTGGTCATGTGCACTCCTTGGGAGGGGTGGAGCGGTTGCTCCGCCATGACACGGCAGCGGCGGGCGCGGTACCAGCGTCGATCGCGCGGATTCTCGGATCCGAGACCGTTTCGCTTTTCGGCCCCGGCTCCGGCTCCGGCTGCGGTTCCCGCTCCGGCTGCGGCTGCGCCTGCGGCTGAGGTCCGGTCCCCGGTCCGGCCGGGTCTACGCGTCACCGGTCCGCGGGGCGTGGCCCGAGACGGCCGCGGTGAGCCGTGCGGCGCCCCGGCGGAGGGCGTCCCGGATCTCGTCCGTGTCGTGCCGGGCGTGGTGCAGGCGCCAGGTGGTGCTGATGGCCGTGATGGGCCGCTCGAGGTGGTCGAACGCCGCCACTCCCATCGAGCAGAACCCCCGGGTGACGAGTTCGATCTCCTGGGACCAGCCGCGCTCCCGCTCCTGGGCCAGTTCCTCCGTGAGGGCGGCCAGGGTGCGCGGACCCTTGCCGGTGCGGGTGGTGAGGTCGCCGGGCCGGGCGAAGAGCGCCCGGAGCTGCGCCGGGGAGGAGTGGGCGAGGATCGCGCGCCCGTTGGCGGTGAGGTGGGCCGGCAGGCGCACGCCGACGTCGGTGACGAGCGCGATGTCGATGTCGCCCGCCCGGCCCGCGGGCGGCCGCTCCTTGAGGAGGTAGACGGTCTCCGCGCCGTGGAGGATGCCCAGGTGCACGGTCTGCCCCAGGCGTCGGGCGAGCGTGCGCAGGACGGGCCGGGCGAGCCGCTCGAGGGGTTCGTGGCGCAGGTAGGCGGACCCCACTTCGAAGGAGGTGACCCCGAGCCCGTACGCCTGCTCCGACGGCACGTAGGTGACGAATCCGCGGTCGGCCAGCACCGTGAGGATGTGGTAGGCGGAGGACCGGGGAATGCCGAGGTCGCGGGCGAGCGTCGCCGCCGACACCAGCCCGGGACGCTCGGCGAGATGGACCAGCATGTCCAGGGCCCGCCCGACGGCGGGCGAGGCGCTGGACGACGTGCTCGTGGCCGCCTTGCGCTCACTCACCGGGCCGCTCCTCGCTCTTGACGCACGGGCGAGAAGTTACCGGACCGGAGGGGTGGGTTCCGTCCGCTCCCGCTCCGGCCTCACGCTCCGGGGACGAGTTCGTCGAGGGTTTCGGCGAGGAGTGCGGGGTCCTGGGCGGCTCGGCCGAGGGCGACTCCGTCCCAGTCGCCCTCCCGGCGGAGGTCGGTGTAGGTGCCGGGCACGACGGCTCCGCCGTAGAGGAAGCGGGTGTCGTGGCCCTGGGTGGCTTCGCGCAGTGCGCGCAGGACGTGGCCGGCGTGGGCGGGGTCAACGGCCTTGGCTCCGCCGATGGTCCAGGCGGGTTCGTAGAGGAACAGCAGGGGCCGCCCGGCCGGGACGGTGTCGGTGACGGTGCGGGCCTGGGCGGCGGTCAGTGCCGCCGCGTCGTGTGCGGGTGTGGGGTGGGTCTCCCCCACGCAGACGACGGGGGTGACGCCGGCGTGGCTGGCGGCGGCTGCCTTCCGGGCGACGAGTTCGTCGCTCTCGCCGAAGAGGGCGCGGCGTTCGGCGTGTCCGGCCATGGTGTGGGTGCAGCCGATCTCGGCGAGGAGGGAGGGGCTCACCTCGCCGGTAACGGCGCCGGCTTCCAGCCACACGTCCTGGGCGGCGACGGTGATGCCGCTCAGGCGCAGGCGTTCCCGGGCCGGGTGGAGCACCGGGTGCGGGAGGCAGGCGAAGAACGACAGGGCTGCCAAACGCTGCGCGTTCGGCAGCAGGAGCGTGTCGATCCAGTCGAGGGTCTGGGCCAGGCCGAGGTTCATCTTGGTGCTGGTGAAGCTGATCGGTGCGGAGGGTCCGGGCATGGGCGGCCGCCTTCCGGTGAGTCGGGTGTCATTCGAGGTTGGTGTGGCGGGCGTACATCTCGGTGGGGTCGATGTCGTGGGTGCGCTGGATGGCCAGGGTGAGGCAGTCGAAGAAGACGAGGGCGCCCTGTTCGAAGAGGGTGCCGACGAACTGCGTCGACGCGTCGGGTTCGAAGTCCTGGCTGTACTCGGCGAGATGGACGCGGATGTCGGCGAGCCGGGCCAGCGGGGAGTCGAGGTTCGCGGTCACGGCGGCGATGCGGGCGCCGGCCCGCCGTGCGGCTTCGGCGCGCTGGACGACGGTCGGGGTGTGTCCCGATCCGCTGCAGGCCACCAGGAGGTCGCCCTCGGTGATCGCCGGGCAGGTCACGTCACTGGCCACGTGGGCGGTCAGGCCCAGGTGCATCAGCCGCATGGCGAAGGCGTCGACGGCGAGTTTGGACCTGCCCGCTCCCAGCACCATGACGCGCCGGGCGTCGAACAGGGCGTCCGCGAGTTCCATGGCCTGGGTCTCCGAGGCGCGGGTGAGCAGGGCCTCGATCTCCCGCAGGACCGTGCGGCGGGCCGCCGCCAGGGAGCCGTCCACGCCGACCGTCAGCGGCGCGGGAGGGGGCGGCGGAGTGTTCTGGTCGACCATCCTCGGTCCTTTCGTGCATCGGGTCGTGCAGCGGGCCGGATTACCAGGTGTCGTGATGGAGGACGGTGTCGAGTCCGCGGCGGGGCGCCGCGCGGAAGGTGTCCCCGGTGGGATGCGCGACGGCCAACAGGGCCGCCTGGGTGACCCCTTCGGGCAGGCCGAGGATCTCCCCCGCCTCCCGCGCCCGGGTCAGGTGCAGCGTGGTCACCGCGCTGACCAGCGACTGCGCGCGCAGGGCCAGCATCAGGCTCCAGACGGCCGGCCAGATCGACCCGTAGTAGACCGAGTGGGCGGCGTGGTCCGCGGGCGGCGGATATCCCAACTGGTCGAAGAGGCCGACGTAGTGGCCGGGCCCGGTCTCGAGGCAGGGCACGATCAGCACGGGCACCTGGTCGAGGACGTCCGCCAGGTGCAGGGAGGCCGCCAGCACGCCCGGGTCGACGGAGCCGTCCTCCGCCCGGTGGGCCATGGCCTTCAGGTAGGGCTGCGCGGCCTCGCGGTAGCAGCGGGCGAGCGCGGCGCGTCGGTCGGGGGCGGTGACGACGATCCAGTGCCACGGCTGGTCGTTCGACCCGTTGGGCGCCTGGAGGGCCACCTGGAGCGCCGTGTGGACGAGGCCGAGGTCGACGGGCCGGTGGACGTCCAGCCGGCGCCGCACGGAGCGGGTGGTCTGCAGGATCCGCAGCACGGCGTCCCGGTCGGCGGCCGGTACCCGGCTGGGCATGGTGGGTTCGGGCATGACGCGTCCTTCGGGGGTCGGCGGCGACGGGGTACGGGGACCGACGTCAGACCGACGTGATCTCCAGGATCACCGTGCTGTAGATGCTCTGGACGGTGCCCAGGCCGAGGGTGCACTGGAGGACCTGGGTCGCGGGACCGGTCTGGGTCAGGAGCACGGTGTCGCCCTGGAACAGGCCGGAGGTGACGGTCCCGGTGATGACGACCTGCAGCAGCGCACCGACCACGGTGGTGTTGAAGTTCGCCGACACGGTGCTGGTCTGCCCGGTGTTCCAGGTGATGCCGATCGTCATGCTGCCACCGGCCAGGAGGTCGAGGCAGGACCGTTCCCGGGGCTGGTTGACGACCGTGGCCGTCCCGGAGGTGATGCCCGGCTCCGACAGCGAGACACAGGGCCCGAACTGGTAGGAGATGGAGGACTGGGAGGTCTGCGGCGTGTTGGTCAGCGGCGGGCTGTAGCTGGAGACCGCGCTGCTCGGCGGGGTGCAGGTGACGTCGAGCAGGCCGGCGGAGGAACTCGCGGCCGCGCCGGCCGGTGCCGCGGTCAGCAGGGCGCCCGCCAGCAGGCAGGCCGCCGAGAGCAGCCTGACGGGCCTGCTGCAGAGGAGGCTTCGGGTACGTGAGGTGGGGCTGGGAGACATGCCTGGTCCCTTTCCGTGCGTGATGCGCCGAGGGCCGGGGGCCGGTGAGGGCTCGCGACGGCTGCCGTGCACACGAGGCTGCTCCTCGCGGGGTGCGACGGACAAGGGTGTGCGGGGACGCCGATGGTGTGAACGGAACGCCCCCGCGCGCGACGGGAGTTGGCCACCGCGCGCGGGTGCTCGGGCTTGCCCGTGACCGGGTCGCGCGAGACCGCCGGCCCGGGCCGCCTTCGGCCACCACGCCCGCTCCCCCGGCAGCGCGGTCCAAGTCCTCCCCGGCGGGGTGACGGTGCCGCGCGGTGGCGACCGGTCGGACGGCGTCCCGTCCCAGGGGCGGTCGGGTGAATCGCCTGGCACCGGGGGTCGTCCGGCGACGAGACTGCACCGGTGAACGCCCTGCCTGCGCCGCCCGAGCGCCCGCCGCTGCCGGTCCCGGACCCCCGCTCCCGCCATCTCGCGCTCGATTACGCGGACATGCACGACCTGGTCGCCGGCCTGGTCCTGCCCGGTCACGCCTCGATGTGCGTCATGAGCGCGCTGGAGACCTCCCGTGAGCTGATCCGGCACTCCTCCTACCGGTACGAGTTCGCCACCGTCGCCGTGACGCACTCCCTGGTCGCCCTGGAGCACGTCCTGGCGGAGCGACTGGGCGCGGGGGACCCGCTCCCGGTCCTCGTCGAGCGGGCCGTCGGAGCGGGGCTCGTCCCGGCCGGGACCGCCGCCGAGCTCGACCGCGGCCTGCGGCTGCGCGACAACCTCACGCGGGGCGCCGTGTCGAGCGGCGCCCTCCCCCCGCTCGGGGCCCTCGCCGTCGTGCGTGCCGTCTTCGACGCCGTCTCCCTGCTCCTCCCGCCGCCGTCCACGGCCGGGGCGGCGGCCTTCGACGGGGGCGGAGCGCATCCCGGCGGCGACCTCGGCCGGCTGAGCGAGGAGCACCGGCGCGCCCCGTTCCCCGACGGCTTCCGCGGCGTGAGCATCGCCGACGTGGAGCTCGTCCTCCTGGACGCCGACACCGCCGGCCTCGTGCTGACGGAGCTGGAACGCGCACTCGACGGCGACGGCGTCGCCTCGCTCTGGCGCTGCGTCGCCGACCTCGACAGGGTCCTGCCGCTGATCGGCGAGGAGTACTGCGCCTCCTACTTCGCGAGACTGCGGACCATGGCCCGTCTCGCCGCGGCGCGCCACCTGCCGACCGCGACCTGACCGCCCGTCTCCGTCCCCTCTCCGTCCTGTCCCCTCTCCGTCCCGTCCCTCCTCAGCGGGCGTCGATGATCATGAGGGCGGTGTGGAGGGAGGTGCGTGAGGCGGGGTCGTCCAGGGAGACGCCGAGGATGCGCTCGACGGCGTGGAGCCTGCTGTAGAGGGTGGGGCGGCTGAGCCCGGTCAGCCGGGCCGTGCGGGTCTTGCTGCCGCCGCCGTCGAGGTGGGTGCGGAGCAGGTCCAGGAGGCTGTCGCCGGTGCGGACGTCGTGGTCGAGGAGGGCGCCCAGTTCGGTCTGGGCGAACCGCTGCACGCGGTGGTCCTCGCGGAGCAGGGCGACGAGTCCGCGCAGGCGCACGTCGGTGGAGCGGTAGAGCCGGTTCGTCTCCGGCATGGCGAGGCCCACTTCGGCGACGTGTTCGGCTTCGGCGATGCCGCGCGCCGCGGTGACCAGGCCGGCCGAGGCCGCCGCGGTGCCGGCGGCCCAGGTCTCCGCCTCGGCCTTGCCGGCGAGCCGTTCGCCCAGTCCGGAGCAGATGGCGCGCAGCACCCGGTCCGCTCCGTTCGCCGGGCAGGAGACGACGGCCGACACGGTTCCCTCGCGGCGGACGGCGAAGATCGCGCCGGCGCCGGCCGCGGCGACGGCCTGGCGCAGGGAGGCGAGCAGCCGCCGGTCGGACTCGCCCTGGGCCAGGACGCCGGTGTCGGCCGGACGTGGGACGCGGACGCAGAGCGGGGCGTAGGCGCTGTTGGGGCGCAGTCCCAGGGAGGTGGCCCTGGCGAGGGCTTCGGTCTCCTCGCGGATCCTGCCGTGGACGAGGTCGTCGAGGAGTCCTCCGAGGGCCTGGACGACGAGGGCTTCGCGTTCCTGCTGGATCATGCGGTGCAGCTGGAGGGACTGGGCGGCGCGTTCGAGGACGGCGCGGGCCCGGGGGTGGGCGGGGCCGTGGCCGGGCATGACCAGGCGTCCCCATTCCTCGGAGCCGACGCCGACGGGGACGGCCGTCCACGACGGGCCGGGTTCGGGGGCGCCGTCCGCCGGGGTGTGGAGGCGGGAGCGTTCGGCCCACTGGTGGAGGAGCCCGGCGGTGGAGGTGTCGAGGGCGCAGAAGGCGAGGACGTGGCGGCTGAGGTCCTCCAGGACCAGGGAGGCGCCGAGCGTCTGCGCGGCCTTGGTGACGATGTCGGTGGTGGAGGCCCGGGCGAGGTTGAGCGAGGTGAAGACCTCGTGCGTGGTGCGGGCGAACTCGACCTCCTCGTACTGCTCCGCCACGATCAGCCGGTGGACCTGCTGGGTGACCTCGATGAAGCGTGTCCTGGCCGCCAGGGTCACCACGGGGAACGCCAGGGAGCGGGCCAGGGGGGCCAGGCAGTCGGGTGCCGCGTCCAGGAAGGTGCCCAGTTCGACGACGAGTCCGGCGACGTCCTGCTCGGCGAGCATGCCCAGGTACGCCTCGACGGCGCGGGCGTCGCCGGTCAGGGGAGCGCCGGTGGTCAGGACGAGTTCGCCGCCCTCCAGGAGGTCCGTCAGGTCCGTCAGGTCGCTGACGTGCACCCAGCGGACCGGGCGGTCGAGGTGGGCGTGACCGCCGACGACGGTCGGCCGCCCCCTGGCCAGGGCGGAGAGCTGGAGGACTTCCCGGACGGTGGGCTGCATCGACACAGTGTAAAGATCCTCCGTCGCTGCTGTACAGACTGTCTGCTCCGTGGGCTGGGAGGCTGCTCGCGGGCCGGCCGCCGCGCTCCGCCGCGGCCGGGCCCGCCAGCTCGTGCGCGACCGGAACAAGGTGAGGGATCAGTGGTGACGACGGACCTGCAGCGCGTCGGACATTGGGTGGACAACAAGCCGTTCGCCGGAAGCGGCGGGCGCACGGCGCCGGTGACGAACCCGGCGACCGGGGCGGTGACCCGCGAGGTGGCGCTGGCGGACGTGGCGGACGCCCGGGCCGCCGTCGAGGCCGCCGCGGCGGCGTTCCCGGCCTGGCGGGACACCTCGCTGGCCAGGCGGACCTCGGTCGTCTTCCGGTTCCGGGAGCTGCTCAACGCGCGCAAGGAGGAGCTGGCGGCGATCATCACCGCCGAGCACGGCAAGGTGCTCTCCGACGCGCTGGGCGAGGTCGCCCGGGGCCAGGAGGTGGTGGAGTTCGCCTGCGGCATGCCCCACCTGCTCAAGGGCGCGTTCAGCGAGAACGTGTCGACGGGGGTGGACGTGCACTCGGTGCGCCGGCCGCTGGGCGTCGTCGCGGTCATCGCTCCGTTCAACTTCCCGGCCATGGTGCCGATGTGGTTCTTCCCCATCGCCATCGCGGCCGGCAACACCGTGGTGCTGAAGCCGAGCGAGAAGGCGCCGTCGGCGGCGCTGTGGCTGGCCGAGCTGTGGGCCGAGGCGGGTCTGCCCGCGGGCGTCTTCAACGTGCTGCAGGGCGACAAGCCGGCCGTGGACGAGCTGCTGTCGAACCGGGCGGTGAAGGCCGTGAGCTTCGTCGGGTCCACGCCGATCGCCCAGTACGTGTACGCGACGGCCACCGCGCACGGCAAGCGGGTGCAGGCGCTCGGCGGCGCGAAGAACCACGCCGTGGTGCTACCCGACGCGGACCTGGACACGGCGGCGGACGCGCTGGTCTCCGCCGGTTTCGGCTCCGCGGGCGAGCGCTGCATGGCCGTCTCCGCGGTGGTGGCGGTCGGCGGCGTCGGCGACGCGCTGGTGGCGAAGATCGCGGAGCGGGCGCGCGCGCTGCGCACCGGGGACGGCACCCGGGGCTGCGACATGGGGCCGCTGGTCACCGCCGCGCACCGGGACCGTGTCGCCGGGTACGTCGACCGCGCCGAGGCGGAGGGCGCGACCCTCGTGGTGGACGGCCGCGAGGTCGCCGCGGACGGCGAGGCGGACGGCTTCTGGCTGGGGCCGACGGTCGTCGACCACGTCACCACCGACATGTCGTGCTACACCGACGAGATCTTCGGCCCCGTCCTGTCGGTGCTCCGGGTGGACACCTACGACGAGGCCCTGGACCTGGTGAACGCCAACCCGTTCGGCAACGGCACGGCGCTCTTCACCAACGACGGCGGTGCGGCCCGGAGGTTCAACAACGAGGTGGAGGTGGGCATGGTGGGCATCAACGTGCCCATCCCGGTGCCCACGGCGTACTACAGCTTCGGCGGCTGGAAGAACTCCCTGTTCGGCGACAGCCACGCGCACGGCACCGAGGGCGTCCACTTCTTCACCCGGGGCAAGGTCGTCACCACCCGCTGGCGGACCCCCGCCGAGGGCGGCGTCGACCTCGGCTTCCCGCAGAACGTCTGAGAGGACGACCGTCATGACCGAAGTTCCCGCCGAGTCCCTGCTCGACGCCGCCGCCCGGACCTACGAGCTCGACCGCCGGCACGTCTTCCACTCCTGGTCGGCACAGGCCGAGATCACCCCGATGGTGATCACCCGCGCCGAGGGCTCCTACGTCTGGGACGGCGCCGGCAACCGCCTGCTGGACTTCTCCTCCCAGCTGGTGAACACCAACATCGGCCACCAGCACCCCGACGTGGTCGAGGCGATCGTCGAGCAGGCCCGCACGCTGGCCACGGTCGCCCCCCAGCACGCCAACGACCGGCGTTCCGAGGCCGCCCGGCTGATCAGCGAGCACACCCCGGGCGACCTGAACCGGATCTTCTTCACCAACGGCGGCGCCGACGCCAACGAGCACGCCGTGCGCATGGCCCGGCTGAGCACCGGCCGTCCCAAGGTCCTCACCCGCTACCGCTCGTACCACGGCGGGACCGAGACCGCGATCAACCTGACCGGCGACCCCCGGCGCTGGGCCAACGACAAGGGGGACGCGGGCGTCGTCCACTTCTTCGGCCCGTACCTGTACCGCAGCCACTTCCACGCCTCCTCCGAGGCCGAGGAGTGCGAGCGGGCCCTCGCCCACCTGGAGCAGGTCATCGAGCTGGAGGGGCCGCAGACCGTGGCGGCGGTCCTGCTGGAGTCGATCCCCGGCACGGCCGGCATCATGCTGCCGCCGCCGGGCTACCTCGCCGGGGTGCGGGCGCTGTGCGACCGGTACGGCATCGTCCTGATCCTCGACGAGGTGATGACCGGGTTCGGGCGTGCGGGCAGCTGGTTCGTCGCCGAGGACGAGGGGGTGGTCCCGGACCTGCTGACCTTCGCCAAGGGGGTCAACTCAGGGTACGTGCCGCTCGGCGGCGTCGCGATCGGGGAGCGGATCGCGGACCACTTCGCGCACCGCCCGTACCCCGGTGGTCTGACGTACTCGGGGCATCCGCTGGCCTGCGCGGCGGCCGTCGCGGCGATCACCGTGATGGAGCGGGACGGCGTCGTGGACAACGCCCGCCGGGTCGGCGAGGAGGTCCTCGGCCCGGGTCTGGCCGCGCTCGCCGCACGGCACCGCTGTGTCGGGGAGGTGCGGGGCCGGGGCGTGTTCTGGGCGGTGGAGCTGGTCGCCGACCAGGTGACCAGGGAGCCCGTGGCGCCGACCGGGGGCGGCAGCCCGGTGATGGCGGAGGCCGTCCGCGCCTGCAAGGAGCTGGGCATGCTGCCGTTCACCAACTCCAACCGGATCCACATGGTCCCGCCGTGCACCGTCACCGACGACGAGGCGCGGGAGGGCCTGCGCATCCTCGGCGAGGTCCTCGGCCGGATCGACGACCTGCTGGCCAAGGGCGACGGCTGACCCTCGTCCTCGCGGGCCCGCGGGCACCCCGGCCTCCGGGGTGCCCGCGGCGTCGCGTCCGCACGCATCCTTCCTTCGGTACCGACGAGCTGGAGAACTGACGGCAATGCAGATCGACGCAGACCACTTCATCGCGGGGCGCCGCCGCCCCGGTACGTCCGGCGAGCGGTTCGCGGTGACGAGTCCCGCCACCGGCGAGGTCCTGGCGTCCGGCGTCCTGGCCGGCCCCGAGGACGTGGACGAGGCGGTCGCCGCGGCCCGGGAGGCGTTCCCCGCCTGGTCGCGGGCCACGCCCGCCGAACGGTCCGAGGCGCTGTCGCGCTGGGCGGACCGGGTGCGGGCGCGCGAGGAGGAGTTCGCCGCCGTCGAAAGCCGGATGTGCGGCAAGCCGATCCGGCTGACCCGGGGTTTCGACGTGCCGGGCACGATCGACAACATCCGCTTCTTCGCCGGGGCCGCCCGCAACCTGGAGGGCCGTGCCTCGGCCGAGTACTCCGCCGAGCACACCTCCTCGATCCGGCGTGAACCGCTGGGTGTGGTCGGCTCGGTGGCGCCGTGGAACTACCCCCTGCAGATGGCGGCGTGGAAGCTGCTGCCGGCGGTCGCGGCCGGGAACACCGTCGTGCTGAAGCCGTCCGAGCTGACCCCGCTGACCTCGCTGATGTTCGCGGAGGCGGCGCGGGAGGCCGGCATCCCCGACGGCGTGATCAACGTCGTCACCGGCACGGGCCCGGTCGCCGGGCAGGCGCTGGTCGGTCATCCGGACGTCGCGATGGTGTCGTTCACCGGCTCCACCGCGGTGGGCCGGCGGATCGCGGCGCAGGCCGCCGGGACGGTCAAGCGGGTCCACCTGGAGCTGGGCGGCAAGGCCCCGTTCATCGTCTTCGACGACGCCGACCTGGAGGCCGCCGCCCGGGGCGCCGTCGCCGGCAGCCTCATCAACGCCGGCCAGGACTGCACGGCCGCCACCCGGGCCTACGTCCAGGGTCCGCTGTACGACCGGTTCGTGGAGCGGGTCGCCGAGCTGATGGACCAGGTCCGTCTCGGCCCGGTGGACGATCCGGCCACGGACATGGGCTCGCTGATCTCGTCCCGGCAGCGCGACCGGGTCGCCGGGATGGTCGACGCCGCCCGTGCGGCGGGTGCGACGGTGGTCCGCGGAGGCCGGGCTCCCGGTGGCGGCCTGGCGGGTGGCGCGTACTACGAGCCCACGCTGGTCACCGGTGCGGCGCAGGACTCCGCGATCGTGCAGCAGGAGGTCTTCGGGCCCGTCCTCGTCTGCCTGCCGTTCGGCTCCGACGACGACGGCATCCGGCTCGCCAACGACACGCCGTACGGGCTGGCCGCGTCCGCGTGGACCACCGACGTCTTCAGGGCGGGCCGCGCCACCCGTGAGATCCAGGCGGGCTGCGTGTGGGTCAACGACCACATCCCGATCGTCAGCGAGATGCCGCACGGCGGCTTCAAGGCGTCCGGCTTCGGCAAGGACATGTCGGTCTACTCCTTCGACGAGTACACAAACGTCAAGCACGTCATGTCCGAGAACACCGGTGCCGCCCACAAGTCCTGGCACGACATCGTCTTCACCGGCCGGTGACGGCGCCGCGCTCCCGGGTGCGGGGCCGGGGCGCCCGGCCCGGGAGCGGGCGGTGGGTCACAGGCTGATGTCGACGTGCTGGACGTCGGTGAACTCCACCGCCAGCCCCTGGGCGCGCCGGTCGTTGTCGCGGAAGTACATCCGGCCGAGGCCCTCGGCGGCGATCTCGCGGAGCCGGTTCTCGTCGGCGCCCTGGTCCCGGGCCGCGAACAGCCGGTCCGCGAACTCCGGCGGCAGCGCCTGCGTGATGTCGCGGATCCGGGCGTCGTCGGTGGTGCCCGGAGCCGCGGTGAAGCCGAACCGGGCGCGGGTGGAGACGACCAGGCCGTCGGTGGAGGCGGCCCTCTCCTTGGCCCGGGCGCGGATCTGCGGCTGCCACCGCTTCCTGACCTCGCGTTCCATGCGCTCGCGCAGGGCGGCGCGGGGCCGCTTCAGCTGCCCCTTGACGTAGCGCTCCACGGTGCGCTGGGAGACGCCGAGGGCCCGGGCGACGGCGGCGGTGCCCTTGAGCTGCTTGACCAGGTACCGCATCTGCGCCGGGGCGCTCCGCGGGACGGGGCGCGTGAACGCCGCCTCCAGCGCACGGTCCAGGCCGTCCCCGATCGAGTCCACCGGCGGTTACTCCCCTTCTCCCGCGTTCCGGTCCGTCTTGACGAGGTTGGCGATGTTGAAGACGCCGCCGTGCTCCTCGAACTGCTGCTCCGCCCACAGCACGGTCTCGGTGCCCTGGTGCTTGACCATGCCGGGCGAGACGCCGAGCCGGAAGGTGCCCGGGACCGGCCTGCCGTCGGGGGTGCGGGGCAGGAAGTCGAGGGGGGACGGTCCGGGCGAGGGGTAGACGAGGGCGTCCGTGCCGATGGCGACGGGGTAGACGCCGGCGGTGGCGGCGGTCTTCATCATCTTGCGGTGCATGCTCACCCGTACCCCGGCCAGCACGGCGGCCCGGATGTCCGGACGCCACGTCGGACGCTCCAGGGCCGGCCAGGGCTCGTAGTAGGGCACCTGGCCGCGGTTGCGCTGCCGCAGCTTGCCGATGCCGCCCTTCGCGGTGGCCTTGACCGCCTTCAGCACGAGGGCCAGCGCCGGGTCGGCGTCCCGGGAGCGGGCCATGGCGTCGAGGAACTCCTGGCCCCCGAGGTCCGTGGTGACGCCGAGGTCGGCCATCGTCGACACGTAGGCGTCCCGCAGGCGCTTGTACCAGGGGTCGAGGTAGCGGCCGGTGCGGGTGCGGACGTACGCCTCGAGGGGCGCGACGTCGAAGCCGAGTTCCCGGGCGTAGGCGACGGTGGGGGTGGCGTACCAGGCCGGGCCGGTGGGGCGGTCGCCGGTCGGCGTGAACGGGGACGGCAGCCGGTCCGCGTCGACGGTGCGGCCGTCGACCTGGACGCGGCCGAGGTCGACGTGGGAGAGGTCGACCAGCCAGGAGCCGGGGAGCGCCGGGTCGAACGGGGGGTTGCCGGTGAGGTGGGTGGGTCCGTCCAGGCCGACGGTGAGGCCGTTCGCGGCGGCGGCGAACGCCATGTTGACGTCGATGGCGACCAGGTACGGACGCATGCACTCGTCGTCGGTGAGCGGCCGGCACCAGTTGTACGGCTCCTCCATCAGCATCTCGGCCGGGGTGCGCTGGTGGTGCCGGGGGAACCTGCCCCTGAGGACCGGGTGCTCGTCGGGGACCTCGCACTCGACCACGTCGTACCGGCGGGTGAGCGCGTCGTCGTTGAACGCCTGCCGGAACTCGCCGGTCGCCGGGTCCTTCTCCGCACGGGTCGGGGGGCGCAGTGCCGTCATCAACTCCAGGCCGGTGACGGCCGTGGTGCCGCGCGGGGTCATCACCCGCTCGGCGTAGGTGCCGAGGAAGCGGGCCAGGTCCGCGGCGTGCATGGCGGGGAGGCGGGGGTCGTGCCGGTCGTCCCACTCCTCGGCGGGCAGCGCGCCCCAGGCGGGGACGGCGAGTTGTACGCAGCGGCGCCGGGAGCCCTCCGGCTCGCGGTAGACCCGCGTCCACGCCCCGAAGCCGCGCTGGGTGAGGTGCAGACCGGCCCGGGCGATCTGCTTGACCACCTTGTGGCCGGCGGGGAGGCGGCCGGCGCGTCGTTCCTCCGGCGAGAGCTCGGCGGGCAGGCCGTAGCGCTCGAGGGCGGCGGGGGCGAGGACGAGGACGGGGTCGGCGTCACGGCCGTGGCGGTGCAGGCGCGGCTGGCCGAGCCGGGCCTCGGTCAGTGTCCAGTCCACCAGGGCCGGGAGGGACTTGGCGGGCACGTCCAGGACCAGGCCGCCGACGCAGTACGCGACGACGCGGCCGTCGTCGTCGACGTCCACGACGGCCAGCGGTCCGTTCTCGAACCGAGGGTCCACGGCGGTCGCGTCCGCCTTCTGCGCCGCCCCCCGCGCCACCGGCCTCGCCGCCTTCTGCGCCGCCTCGCGCGCCGCGGGCCGCCGCCCGGCCACCGAGGCCCCGCCGCTCCCCGCCCGCGCGGGCGGGGCCGGGGCCGGGGTCGAGGCCGAGGCGGGAGCCGGGGCCGAACCCCGGGCGGGGCCTCGGACCGTGGCGGGGGCGGAACCCTGGGCGGGGTCGAGGACCGGGGCGGGAGCCGGGGTCGAAGCCGTGACCGGGGCGGGGTCCAGGACCGGGGTGGGGGGCGCCGGGGCCGGAACCGGGGCGGGGGCAGGCGGGGCCGGAACCGGGGTGGGAGCCGCCGGGGCCGGAACCGGAGTGGGGGCAGGCGGGGTTGCCGGCTGCGGCGGGGTCTGGGCAGGGCCGGGGGGCGTCTCGGCCTCGGCGCCGGGGGTGGGGAAGCGTTCGGCCAGGCGTTCCAGCAGCCGGGCGTACGCGGCCCGCTGCGGCGGCCGCGGCTCGTTCCGCCCGGACTCCCAGCTCGCGACGGTCTCGCGGCGCGTGTTCAGCGCCGCCGCGACCTGAGCCTGGCTCAGCCCGGCCGCCTCGCGCAGCCTCTTCCGCTCGGCGGGGGCCGGGAGGTCGTTCTGGGCGACCTGTTCCAGGAGCGCGTCCACCGCGCTGAACAACTGGTCCTCAGTGGACACGGACCTCACCTCCGGCGGCCACCCTACCCCAGTCCAACATCGAACCGCTCTTTCCTTCTCGCACGGATCTCACACGGAGAATGCGCCCTGGCGGAATGGGCAACGAGCGCTCGACGCATGATCTCTCGCAGCGAAGGTGGAGTGATCGTTTACGGCTGACTGTCCGGGGAGACGGTGGGGGGGAACCGGTAGGCGCGAGGACGATGTCGACGAGCGGACCGCGGAAGCGTTCGCCGCTAGCGAGCGGGCCTGTTCGGCGGCGGGCTGGGAGTACGCGCACGTCGGTGTTCCGGATCCGGTGTTCCTGGCGAACGTGCGGTGGCTGGCCCGTTACCGGTACGGCCGGTGCGGCCGTGAGAGCGACATCGCCGAGCGCCTGGGCGGTGTGGGCGGTCGGGTGCGGTTCGCCGGCCAGGTGCAGGCGGTGCTCGCGGTGTCCGCTCGTGCGGTGACGCTGCCCAAGGAGGACGACTCGCTGCGGGACGTCCCGCTGGCAGTGCTGCTGGGTGATGAGGGCGGGAGCGGGCGAAGGCGGCCGAGCTGACGGCCGCGGGCTACCGGGTCTGCGTGGGTACGGCTGGCAACTTCCGCCGCCGCTACCGCCTGGTTCGGTACCCGGCCGGCCCCAGGATGCGGGGCCGGCCGCGGGGTGCTGGGGATGCCCGCGCACCTGTCACCTGGTCGGAGTCCGCACCGTAGGGGTTGGCCGGTGCGGGCCTCCTGCCGGGGATCACCCGGACACCACGACGATGACAGGACGGCGGTCTCCAGGCGACAGGCCGAGCATCATCACGCATATGTCGAGCGTGGTTCACTCGACCCGCAAGGAACAGGGGAGCTTTCGGCGCGCGACTCGTTGCGTGGCGCGCACGATTCGGGGAGTTGGCCGTGGACGCGATCGACCGTCACATACTGGACATCCTCCGCAAGGACGGGCGAGCGCCCGTGTCGGAGATCGCGCGTGCTGTGGGACTCTCGGCGGCTCCGTGCGCGCGCCGCATCGAGCGCATGGAGAGGGCGGGCGTGATCCGCGGCTACACCGCAGTCATCGAGGACAGCCGGGCGGGCATGCTTCAGGCGTTCATCGAGATCCGCCTGCTCGGCGCGACCGACAGCGAAGAGATCCAGGGCATCGCCGAGAGCATCCCGGAGATCGAGGAGAGCCACAGCATCGCCGGCACCTCCGACGCCCTGCTCAAGCTCCGGGTCAGGGACGTGAAGCATCTTCAGCAGGTGATCAACGCCGTACGCCGGACCGGCACGGTGGAGGGCACCAAGACCTTCATCATCATGAACACCTGGACCCGCGCGACCGCGCGTGCCGCCACCCCGTAGCCCCGGAACGACGTCGTGCTGTGGCCCGGAGGCCGTCCCGCCTGCCGACGGCGACCCGATCGGTGGTGCGGGCCCGACGTCGTCGCCCGCTACACGACTGAACCCGGCGGCTTCAGGGGCCGTCGGGGCGGATCACTCGCGTGCTGGTGTGACGGTGTGCGCGAGTTGGAAGCGTGAGTGCAGGCCCAGTTTCCGGTAGACGCGGGTGAGGGTCGCTTCGACCGTCTTGACGCTGACGGTGAGGATGGTGGCGATGTCCCGGTTGCTCGCTCCGGCGGCGGCGAGTTCGGCGCAGCGCTGCTCGGCGGAAGTGAGGCGGGGGTGGGCGTCTCCGCCCGTGGGGACGGCTTCCAGCCGGCGGAGGGTGTGCGCGGCGGTTTCGGCCCAGGGGTGTGACTGGTGGGCGGTAAAAAGGTCGGCGGCGCTTTGCGCGGCGGCGCGGGCGCTGGCGCGGCGGCGTCCGCGGCGTTCGGTGTGGCTGAGCGCCAGGAAGGTCCTGCCGCGTTCGAGGGGGAGGTGGCGGAGCCGGTCGGCCGCGTCGGTGAGGCGCCGGGCCGCGGTGTCGTAGTGGCCGCGGGCGGCGTCCAGGAGTGCCTGGGCACGTTCGAGGGAGGGCAGGACAGTGTCCCTGCCGAGGTCGGTCGCGGTGCGGCGGGTGTCGTCCAGGAGGCTCTGTGCCTGGTCGAGGTGGCCGAGGGCGATGAGGGTCTCGGCGAGTTCGGGGTGCCAGCGCAGGACGGACGGGTCGCGGACCTGCTGGAACTCCTCCAGGGTGCGGACCTCCTCCAGGGCCTCCAGGGCTTCCTTGGGGCGGCCGGTGGCCAGGAGGAGGTGGCCGAGGGCGAACAGGTTGCGGGAGAGGAAGACCTTGTTGTCCTCATACCGGGCGGTGTCGACTCCGCGGCGTGCGTGGACGAGGGCGAGGTCGGTGTGCCGGGCGGTGCCCTCGACGAGGGCGGAGGTGTAACAGGCCGGTGCGGCCGACAGGGCGGTCCCGTCGGTCAGGGCCTGGGCGCGGTGGGCATGGTCGAGTGCTCTGGTGCACCGTCCGGCGCGGAGTTCGGCCTCGGCGAGGCTGCGCAGGATGTCCACGGTCGCCTCGACGTCTCCCGTCCGTTCGGCTTCGACGAGCAGGGGTAGCAGCGCGGTGCGGGCCTCGTCCGGGTGGTCGTCGAAAAGGGCGTGCCGGGCGGCGAGGTGCTGAGGCGTGCCGTTGACCGGGATGGAGGCGGCGCGTGGCAGGGACAGGGCACGACCGAGCGTGGTCCCGGCGTCGGGATGGCCGACGACGCGTTGAAGGCGGGCCCGCATCGTGAGGGCCATGACCGCGGTGGTGGTGTCGCCGGCGCTCTCGGCAAGGACGGTGGCCCGACCGGCCAGGGCACACGCCCGGTGGGGGTCACCCTCGCTGACGTTGGCCCAGACGGACTGGCGGATGAGGATCCGCGCGGTGAGGTCGGATCGTCCGGCCGCCGCGCGGAGTGCGGCGGCGAACAGTTCGTCCGCGCTGTACAGGTGCTGGCCGCTCGCGTCGATCAGGGCGACGAGGGCATCGACCCGCTGGTCCGGGGTGGTGTCCTGGCCCAGGACAAAGCGGGCGGCGGCCCGAGCGCGGGGGAGGTCACCGTAGTGGGCGGCGTCGCGTACGGCGGTCAGGGCCCGTTCGGTGAGCAGGTCGCCCTCGTCGTGCGGGGTGCGCTGGGCGGCGAGGAGGGAGAGCTCTGCCGCGAGTGCGTGGTCGCCGCGCTGCCGGGCGCGTACGGCAGCGCGGGCTGCGTGGAGGGCCGACCGCGGGTCGGCTGCATCGGCCGCCAGCACGGTGTGCCGGTCGCGGCGGACGCTGTCGTGGCTGGCCTCGGCCAGGCGGGCGTGCAGGCGCCTGCGCTCGTGGCCCGGCAGCCGGGCCACGAGTTCGGTAGCGATCGCGGAGGCGGTGAACCGTACGCTCCTGTCCGCCCGTCCGCTGTCGAGCAGCCCCGCTGCCTCGGCCTGGGCGAGGAGGGTCTCGGTTTCCAGGCCGGCGAGGCGGCCGAGCAGTTCGAGGTCGGGCCGGTCGTCCAGTGCGGCGAACGTCAGCAGTCCCTGTACCTGGGCCGGTACCTCGTCCAGCCACCCGCCCACCAGTCGGCGGACCGTCGGCGGCAAGGCCGACTCGCCAACACCATCCCGGCCTGGGGACGGGCGCGAGGCGTCGGCCAGGGCCAGGGCCAGGGCCGGGTTCCCGCCGCTGCGGGCGTGGATGCGCGTGACCTCGCGGGGGGTGAGCCGGTACGGGGACAGCAGAGTCGCGACCTGAGGGGCCGCCAGGGGTGGGATGCGCACCGCGCACACGTCCTCCCCGCACCAGTGGCCCGTGGCCCCCGGACGCCAGGTGCGCTCGGCCGCGATGACGGGAAGGTCCGGAGCCAGGCGCAACGCCCAGCCCAGAACGGCCGCACTGGCCGGGTCCAGCCACTGGGCGTTGTCCACCACCAGCGTCATGGGCGGTGCCTTCCGCAGCAGTTCGGCGGTCAGGCGGCGCAGCCGAAGTGCCTGACCGGCATCGTCCGGAGAACCGGACCGGCCGGCGGTCTCGTCGAGTGCCGCCGTCAGCTCCCGTGAAGCGGGCAGGGCCGGGAGGGCCAGCGCGAGTTCGAGCAGCCCGGTGTACGGGATCCCGGTGTCCTGTGGGCCCGGCGCCAGCCGGAGAACCGGCAGGCCCGACCGCCGCCCCAGGACACCGGCCGCGGTGGTCTTGCCACTTCCGGGCGGCCCGAACAGGACCACCCGGCGGATGCCGTCCACGTCTTCCGGCACCACCGGCAGCACGGGACCGGCCTCGTCGGACGCGTTCATCCCCATCGCAGAGTCTGGCATCGGGCCATGGTGCGCCCGCCGGGCCTCCCCGTCCAGGTCAAGGGGTTGCCCCGATGTCGGCCGCTCTCCGCGTCCCTAGCCTCATGGCCACAACCGAGCCAACTGCCGCCGAACACCCCCCGCACTCCAGGTGACGTCCTGCGGCGATCCCCGACGAGGCCCGGTGGAAGGATTTGTCATGTACCGCAAAAACGTCTTGGCTGCCGGTGTCGCGGCAGCCCTCGCACTGGGTTCCCTGACCATGGTGGCCACCCAGTCCACCGCCTCCCCCCAGCCCACCGCGGCCGCCGGCACCTCCGCCGACCAACCCGGCGCCGGCTTCCGGGCGATGACGGCCGACACGCGCAGCGAGGCGATACGCACGGCCAACCGGAACGCGGCCGCCACCGCCCGCGAACTCGGCCTGGGCCCCGACGAGCGCCTGGCGGCCAAGGACGTGCTGATCGACACCGACGGCACCAGGCACGTGCGCTACGACCGCACCTACAGAGGACTGCCGGTGATCGGCGGCGACCTGGTGGTCCACCTCGCCGAAGACGGCACGACCACCGGCTCAGACCTCGCGCACCAGGGCGCGATCAGGGTCGCCGGGACCACCCCGAAACTCACGGCCGCCGACGCCTCCGCCAAGGCCGTGAAGCACGCCAAGCACGTGAAGAAGGCGAAGGCCGGCAGCAAGGACAGCACCCTGATGGTGTACGCGGTCGGCAAGATCCCCGTCCTCGCCTACCGCTCGACCGTCACCGGCGAGGGCGAGACCGGCCCCACCTCGCGGGAGGCGGTGATCGTCGACGCCACAACCGGCGCGCCGCTGGACCAGTACGAGCTGCACCAGAACGTCACGGGCACCGGCAACGGCGTCACCGTCGGCCAGGTCTCCCTCGAGACCACCCAGACCGGCAGCGGCTACACCCTCACCGACCCGGCGCACGGCGGCACGGTCGTCTACGACTCCTACAACAGCCCGCAGTCGAACCCCAGGCAGAACGCCCGGGCCTTCTCCAAGACCACCAACTCCTGGGGCAACGGCACCACGTCCAGCCGCGAGAGCGCCGCGGTGGACGCCTCCTACGGCCTGGCGAAGACCTGGGACTACTTCAAGAACTCCTTCAACCGCTCCGGCATCCGCAACGACGGCCGCGGCGCTCGCGCCTACGTCCACGTCGACACCAACCTGCTCAACGCCTTCTACGACGACAACTGCTTCTGCATGTACTTCGGCGACGGCTCCTCGCAGAACGGCAACACCCCGCTCGCCACGCTCGACGTGGCCAGTCACGAGATGACCCACGGCGTCACCGCCGCCACCGCCAACCTCACCTACTCCGGCGAGTCCGGCGGCCTCAACGAGGCCACCAGCGACATCTTCGGCACCATGGTCGAGTTCTCCGCCGGCAACGCCGCCGACCCGGGCGACTACTACATCGGCGAGAAGCTCAACATGTCGGGCGGTTACATGCGCCGGATGGACAACCCGGCCGCCGACGGCAGATCGCTGTCCTGCTGGAACTCCGGCGCCGGTTCGGTGGACGTGCACCTCTCCTCCGGCATCGGCAACCATTTCTTCTACCTGGCCGCCGAGGGCACCGGGGCGAAGACCATCGGCGGACGCTCGCACACCGGTACCACCTGCAACAACGACACCTTCGCGGGCATCGGCAAGGACAAGGCCGCCGCGGTCTGGTACCGGGCGCTGACCACCTACATGACTTCCACCACCAACTACGTCGGCGCCCGCACCGCCACCCTGCAGGCCGCCGCCGACCTGTACGGCGCCAACTCCCAGGAGCGCTACCGCGTCTCCAAGGCGTGGGCAGCCGTCAGCGTCGGCACCGCCCTGCCCGACCCCGGCACGGGCACCCCCACCCCCTCTCCGACCGCCCCGACGCCCTCTCCGACCACGCCTCCCGGCGGGAACGCGCTGACCAACGGCAGCTTCGAGCAGGGCACCGGCGGCTGGACCCAGAGCGACAACATCATCACCAACTCGTCCCTGCAGACCGCGCGCGACGGGTCCTGGTACGCCTGGATGATGGGCTACGGCGCCGACGCCGTCGAATCCCTGTCCCAGTCGAACGTCGCGGTGCCCTCCACCGGCACCCCGAAGCTCACCTTCTGGCTGAAGGTCTCCACCCAGGAATCCGGTCCCACCGCCTACGACACTCTCAAGGTCAACGTCAACGGCACCACGCTGGCCACCTACTCCAACGCCGACGCGAGCTCCGGATACGTCCAGAAGACCGTCGACCTGTCCGCCTACAAGGGCCAGACGGTGAGGCTGGAGTTCGCCGGCACCGAGGACACCTACCTGTCGACCATCTTCCTGGTCGACCAGATCGCCATCGGCTGACCAGTCCTGCGCACCACCCGTGCTCCCGCGGCCGGACCCGCTCAGGTGCTCCGGCCGCGGGAGCGTGCCAGACGGTTCGGACATTCCCGCCCCCAGCGCACACCGCAGGCGAGCCCCCACGCTCGTCCCTCCGGCGTGCGTGGAAATCCATGAGGAGAGTCCATGTCACTCCTGCCGCGTAGAACATCGAGCAACCGGCGAGCCGGCCTCGCCGCCTTGCTCACCACCGCCCTTGCCGCGCTCAGCCTTCCCCTCGCCACGACCGCCACCGCCGTCCCCGCCGCCTCCCCGATCGCCGAATCCGCCACGGGCACCTACCTGGTCACCCTCGCCGACGAGCCCTTGGTCACCTACGACGGCGGGGTGGGCGACCTGCCCGCCACGGAGCCCGCCGAGGGCGACAAGCTTGATGTCGCATCGGCCGCCGCCAAGCGGTACCGCGCCCACCTGACGGACCAGCAGACCCGCGTCGCCAAGAAGGTCGGCGCCACCGTCCGGCAGCACTACGCGGTCACCACCAACACCTTCAGCGCCCGGCTCGACGCCCGCCAACTGGTGCGCCTCGCTCACACCGGGAGCGTCGTGCACATCGCCCCCGACCGGTTCCACCACGCCACCGACGACCGGAACTCCACCGACTTCCTCGGACTCTCCGGCCGCAAGGGGCTGTGGAACGCCCTCAGCGGGACCGCCGAAGCCGGCAAGGGCATCGTCATCGGCGACATCGACACGGGCATCTGGCCCGAGAACCCCTCCTTCGACGCCCCGGCCCTGAGTTCCCTCGAACCCGGCACGAGGGACCGCCACCGCCCCTACCGCGTGGGCACGACCACCGTGATGCACAAGGCGGACGGCGGAACCTTCAAGGGCACCTGCCAGAGCGGCGACAGCTTCACCGCCACGGCCTGCAACGAGAAGGTCATCAGCGCCCGCTACTTCGGCGACGCCTGGTTCGACGCCGTTCCGGAGTCCAACCGGGCCGGATACGTCTCCCCGCGCGACAGCCAAGGCCACGGCACCCACACGGCGGCCACCGCGGCCGGCAACGCCGACGTCCGCGCCGAGGTCGACGGTGAGGACCTCGGCACCGTCTCCGGCGTGGCCCCCGCAGCCACCATCGCCGTCTACAAAGCCCTCTGGCAGAGCAGGGGCGGCCAAGCGGACGGCGGTCTGACCAGCGACATCGTCGCCGCCGTCGACCAGGCCGTCGCCGACGGCGTGGACGTCATCAACTACTCGCTCGGCGGCACGTTCGAGAGCGCGTACGACGACCCGGCCCAGGTCGCGCTCCGCAACGCGGCCGCGGCCGGAGTCTTCGTCGCCACCGCCGCGGGCAACTCCGGCCCGGGGGCGTCCAGCCTCGACAACACCGCGCCCTGGACCACCACGGTCGCCGCGGGCACCATCAAGTCGCACACCGGCACGGTGACCCTTGGCAACGGCGCGAGCCACACCGGCATCAGCACCACCGTGCACCGGCAGGTCGGCCCCGCCCCGCTCGTCCGGGGCTCCGCGGTCCGGGACCCCGACACCGTGGACGTCTACGCGGACCACTGCATGCCGGACTCCCTCGACCCCGTCCGCACGACCGGGAAGATCGTCGTCTGCGAACGGGGCGTCAACGGCCGCGCCGACAAGTCCGCCGAGGTCAAGCGGGCCGGCGGCATCGGCCTCGTCCTGGTGAACCCCGGCAACGAGAGTACGGACGGCGACCTGCACAGCGTGCCGGCCGTCCACCTCGACAACGCGGACGCGGCCCCCGTGCGCACCTACGCCGCCACCAGCGGAGCCACCGCCACCCTCACCGAGGGAGGCACCTCGGACGTCTATCCCCAAGTGGCCGGCTTCTCCTCGCGCGGCCCCTCGCTCACCGGCAACGGCGACCTGCTCAAGCCCGACATCACCGCGCCCGGCGTCACGATCCTCGCGGCCGTGTCCCCGGACGGCAACCACGGCCACGACTTCGGCTACTATTCCGGCACCTCCATGGCCACCCCGCACATCAGCGGCCTGGCGGCGCTCTACCTCTCGGAGCACCCCAGCTGGTCCCCGATGAGCATCAAGTCGGCCATGATGACCACCGCCAAGCCGACGAAGACCGCGGACGGCAGGAACAGCGACGACGCCTTCGCGCAGGGCGCCGGCGAGGTGGACGCACGGGCCATACCGCGGCCCGGACTCGTCTACGACTCGGGCGAGCGGGACTGGCTCGCGTACCTCGAGGGCTCCGGTGTGGACACCGGAACCGGCGTCGAGGCCATCGACCCGAGCGACCTCAACCACCCGTCCATAGCCATCGGCGACCTGTTCGGCAAGCAGACCGTCACCCGCACCGTCACCGCGACCACGGCCGGCACCTACCGCGCCCGGGTGGATCTCCCCGGCATCAAGGCCACCGTGAGCCCGTCCGTACTGCACTTCAGCCACCCCGGCCAGAAGCGCACCTTCACCGTCACTCTGGACGTGACCACCGCGCCCGCCGGACGCGCCGCCACCGGGGCCCTCACCTGGACCTCCGGTCGCACCACCGTCCGCAGCCCGATCGTCGTCACCCCGCAGGTCGTCCGCGCCCCTGCCGAGATCAAGGGCTCCGCCTCCAGCGGCTCGACCAAGTTCCCGGTCACCCCGGCCACCAGCACTCTGACGGCCACCGCCTACGGACCCGTCACCTCACCCGCCACCCAGGGCAACCTGACCTCGACGCAGCAGATCTCCTACGACGCCGAGATCCCCTCCGGCACCAAGGCGTCGCAGATCACGGTCCGCTTCGACGCGGCGCACGACACGATCACGGGCGTCCTGTGGGGCAACAAGGTCGACGGGGTCCTCCAGGACGTCCACGTCGCCGTCCCCGACAGTGACGGAGTGGTCACGATCACCGTGCCGCATCCCACGGCCGATGCTCTCTTCGTGTCCCTGGTCGCGATGGGGGCCGACGGGGAGACCGTCACCCCGTACACCTACCGGGCGAACCACATCACCGCGGGCAGCCCCGTCACCGGCAAAGTCACGGTCACGCCCGACCGGGCCCGCGTCACCCCCGGCGTGCCGACCGACCTGACCGCCACCTGGTCCGGCGTCCCAGCGAACGCCCGGTCCGGCGCCTGGATCGAGTACGGCAACGAGGCGGGCTCCTTCCTGACCCTCAACTGAATCCCTGTACCCACCGGCGGGGCGGCACGCCCCCACGTGCCGCCCACACACACGCTCCGCACATGCCGGCTACTCGAACCGCGAGGTGTCGCCCGCGCCCCTGCGGACGATCTGCAGCTCGCCGGTGGGGAAGTCAATGACGGTCGTCGGCTCGGTGCCCCAGTCACCCGAGCGAGTAGTGGAGGCCCTCTGGGCGAGTGCGCCTTTTCACCCTTCAGCACAGGTGAAAGAGGCTCACTCCACCTTCGCGAAGAAGCGCTCAACCTTCACTGCGACAGGTCGGCATTTCCCCGGCGTCCGCGAAGGCGCGCGCCCGCGCATTTCGCGGCCCGCTCGAGAAGGCGTCCAGAGCGGCTCGAAGGACGCCTCGGTCCCGCTGTTCGCGAGAAGGGGCCCGCGGCGGCCCCCGGGAACGGCCGGTGCGGGGACGCGTCGTGGCCAAAAACCGTCCCGTCGGTCTCCGGCCAGGGAGAAGGGCCGGTCCCGGGGGTCACGGGCGCGTCGGCGCAGTACGGGATCGCCGCACCGACGGGATCACGTCACGGCGCCGACGGGGGCGCTCCACCGCTCCGCCCCGATGACCTCTGTTGCTTCTCCTGAGTCAGACATGCAAATCTGCCGACGGTTTGACTTCGGCATTGCCTCGGTTTTGAGAATTCTTATCGGAACCGGGAATCCGTGGGCCGGTATCTCGGCGGCGCGGGACGGGGAGCGGCGTCGGATCGGCACCACCGCTGGTCCGGAACCGTAGACGGGGAGGCGGAACCAGTCGTGCTGATCGAACGAGTCAATGAATTCGCCCGGCTCCGGCGGGACCTGCACGAGTGCGCGCACCACAGGAAGGGCCATGTGGCCCTGGTGACCGGCCCGGTCGGCAGCGGGAAGACGCAGTTGCTGGAGACCTTCCACCGGGGCGCGGTCGCCACCGGCGCGCGGGTGCTGACGGCCGCCGGGTCCCGTGCCGAGCAGGGCCTGCCCTTCGGAGTGCTGGGGCAGCTCCTGCACGGCGCCCGGCTGGCGGGCAGCGACACGGCGCGGGCCGAGAAGCTGATCCGCGAGGCCGCCGACGTCGTCCCCGCGGCCGAGGCCGGGTGGGAGGCGGCGGACGAGCTGCCGGCCGAGGGGGCCCAGTGGGCACCGCTGTCGCGCGAGGTGTTCGCGACGCTGCTCGAGCTGGTCGACCAGGGTCCGCTGGTCCTGGTGGTGGACGACCTGCACCACGCGGACGCGACGTCGCTGCACTCCCTGTTGTACGTGACGCGGCGGCTGCAGCACGTGCCGGTGATGGTGCTGCTGTCGGAGGCCCTGACGTCCCGTCCGGCGAACCCCTTGTTCCACGCGGAGCTGCGCAGCCAGCCGCGCCTGTCGCAGGTGGCGTTGCCGCCGCTGACCGCGGACCTGGTGGCGCGGGCGCTTCCCGCCCGCGGCACAGGGTCGCAGGGTGCGGGGGGCGGCGAGGCGCTGGAGGAGGCGCGGCGCCTGGTGGGGACGACGGGCGGCAGTCCGCTGCTGGTGCAGGCCCTGCTGGCCGAGGAGGGGCGCGAGGGCGAGGACGGCGGGTCCGCCCCGGTGCCGCGCGCCGGTGACGCCTTCGGCCAGGCCGTGCTGCACAGCCTCTACCGTCACGAGCCGGAGGCGCGGAAGGTCGCGCAGGCGCTGGCGGTGCTGGACCGGTCGGCGTCGCAGGAGCTGGTCGGCCAGCTCCTCGGCATGCCGCCCGGCTCCGTGGCGTCGGCGCTGCGGGTGCTGCACAGTTCGGGGCTCGTGGACACCGACCGGCTGCGGCATCCGCGCATCCTGCAGTCCGTCCTGGCCGACACGCCGGCCGAGGTGCGGCAGCGGCTGCACGAGCGGGCCGCCAAGGCGCTGCACGAGCACGGCGCCGCGTCGAGCGTGGTCGCCGGGCACCTGGTCGCCTCCGGGTGGACGGGCGAGGAGTGGGTGGCGCCGGTGCTGCGGGACGCCGCCGAGCAGGCCCTGGCGGCGGGCCGGCCCGATCTGTCGGTGGCGTACCTGCGGCTGGGCCGCGGGGCCGGTGCCGACGAGGGGCGGCGCGGCGCCCTGGCGACCATGCTGGTCGGGGCGCGCTGGCAGGTGAACCCGCTGGCGGCGGACCGTGATCTGGACCTGTTGGTGCAGTCGGCGGGGGAGGACGAGGACCCGGCGCCCGCGCCCGTCTCGGCGGTGCCGTACCTGCTGTGGCAGGGGCGGGCGGAGGAGGCCGCCGACGCGGTCGCCCCGGGCCGGGAGGCGAGAACCCCCGTCCCGGGGAAGGCGGAGCCGAAGGCGGGCGGGGCGGCGGGTACCGTGGACGGCCGGCTGCAGGCGATGCGCCTGCTGGTCTCCCTGTCCCACCCGGACTTCCTGGTGTCGGTGCGGGAGTCGCGGGACCGGTGGAGCCGGGCGGCCACCGCGCCGCACTCGGTCAGCCCGCTGCTGCAGGCCGTCTCGGTGCTGGGCAGTGCCCTGCTCCCCACGGAGGGGGTGGACAGCGCGGCCGCCGCCGAGCAGTTCCTGCAGCGGCACCACCTGGACCGGGGCAACCGCGGTCTGCTGGTCGCTCCGCTGCTGGCGCTGCTGTACGGGGGGCGCGCCGGCCGGGTCGTGGCGTGGAGCGACACGCTGCTGGGCCGCCCCGAGGCCCGTCACACCCCGGTGTGGCGGGGCGTGCTGCAGTCGATCCGCGCCGAGGCGGCGCTGCGGCTGGGCGACCTGGCCGAGGCGGAGCAGGGGGCCCGTGCCGCGCTGGAGGGTCTGCCGGCGCCGGCGTGGGGGGTGGTCGTCGGCGCGCCGCTGGGCACGCTGATCAGCTGTGCGACGGAGACCGGCAGGCACGCCGAGGCCGAACGGTGGCTCGCGGAGCCGGTGCCGGAGAGGATGTTCCGCACCCCGATCGGCGCGCACTACCTGGTCGCCCGGGGGTCGCACCATCTGGCGATGGGGCGCCGGCAGGCCGCCTCCTCGGATTTCCAGCGCTGCGGCGCCATGATGCGGGGCTGGAACCTGGAGGCGTCCGGGCTGGTGCCGTGGCGGCTGGAGCTGGCGCGGGTGCAGATGGGGCTCGGGGAGCGCACGCTCGCCGCGCAGCTCCTGCGGGACCAGCTGCACGTGTCGCAGGGGCTCGACGAGCGGACGCGGGGCCGGGCGTTGCGCCTGCTGGCCTCGACCGCCGCGCCCGACCACCGGCGCAAGCTGCTCTCCAAGGCGGTGGAGCTGTTCCAGTCCTGCGGTGACCGGCAGGGCCTCGCCCGGGCGCTGGCCGACATCGACCAGGTGATGCGGCAGTCCGGGGAGGCGGGTCACGCCCGGCGTTTCCTGTTCCGCGCGGACGAGACGGCGCAGGGTGCGGATGCCGCGTCGTGGGTGCGTCAGGCGCAGGAGTGGCAGGGCGCGCAGGGCGGGCAGGGCGAGTCGCAGGCCGGGGAGGGCGGTGACCGGGACGACCTGCTGAGCGAGGCGGAGCTCCGGGTGGCGGTGCTGGCCGCGCGGGGGCGGACCAACCGGCAGATCTCCGACGCGCTCTTCATCACGGTGAGCACGGTGGAGCAGCATCTGACGCGCACCTACCGCAAGTTGAACGTGCGGCAGCGCACCGACCTGCCGAGCTGGCTGCTGGCGGTGGACGGCGAGCAGCCGAGGAAGGTGCAGGAGAAGGTGAGCTGACCCGCTGACGGCACGACGGCGTGGCCCGGACCGGTGGTGAACCGGTCCGGGCCACGCTGTTGTGCCGGGAGGGTCAGTCGTCCAGGCCCGCGCCGAGCTGCTCCCGGATGAGGTTGATCAGCTCCTCGTCGTCGTCGGTGGCGGCGATCCGGTCGGCGACGGGTTCGCCGTCGGTGGCGGTGTCGGCCGTCGGGGCGGTCCTGGTGTTCCGGCCGGCCGGGCCGGTCGCCGTCCAGCTGTCCAGGAAGGCCTGGAGGCGGACGGTGAGGCGTGCCTTGGACAGTTCGTCCGGCGGGTTGTCGGCCGCCACGGCCTCCAGGGCGTCCAGGGCGCCGATGAGCGGGGCGACGTCGGTGACGGGTGCGGCGCCCGGGAGCGTGCGGTGCAGGTGCTCGGTGAGGGCGGCCGGGGTCGGGTGGTCGAAGACGAGCGTGGCCGGGAGGGGCTGCCCGCACTCGCGGGCCAGCAGGTCCCGGAACTCCACCGCGGTGAGGGAGTCGAATCCGAGGTCGCTGAAGGGCCGTGAGTCGTCGATCCGCTCGTCCGGGGCGTACCGGAGGACGACGGTGAGGGTGCGCCGGATCAGCCGGCCGAGTTCGGCAGGCCGTTCGCCGGCGCTCAGGCCGGCGAGCCGTTCGCCCAGGCCGGTGGCGCCCTCGTCGTCAGGGGCCTCGGCGGTCAGCGCGTGGAGGGCCTCGGGGAGTTCGCCGAGCAGCGGGCTGGGCCGGCCGGAGGTGAACACCGGTGCGAAGCGTGTCCAGTCGACGTCGGCGACGGTCAGCGAGGACTCTCCGCCGTCGACGGCCTGGGCGAGGGCGGCGGTGGCGAGCCGGGGGTCGAGGGGGGTGATGCCGCGGCGGAGCAGGAAGTCCTCCGCCTCCCCCGTCGCCGCCATGCCGGATTCCGCCCAGGGGCCCCAGGCGATCGAGGTGCCGGCCAGCCCGCGGTCCCGGCGTGCCCGGACCAGGGCGTCCAGGTAGGCGTTGCCCGCCGCGTAGAGGGCCTGTCCGCCGCTGCCCCAGGTGGCCGCGATGGACGAGAAGACGACGAAGAGTTCGAGGTCGGCGTGCGTGTCGGGTGCGGTGGTCAGGGCGTGCAGGTGGGCCGCGCCGCGGACCTTGCCGCCGGTGACGTCCGCGACGGCCTCGGGCCCGGTGTGTTCGACCAGTTCCGACTGGGGCACGCCGGCGGCGTGGACGACGCCGGTCAGCGGCAGGTCCGCCGGGACGGAGGCGAGGAGCTCGGCCACCGCCTGCCGGTCGGAGACGTCGCACTGCGCGACGGTCACCCGGGCGCCCCTGGCCTCGAGTTCGGCGCGCAGTTCCGCGGTGCCGGGTGCCCGCGGGCCCCGGCGGCCGGTGAGCAGGAGGTGCGCGACGCCGCGGTCGGCCAGCCATCGGGCCGTGGCGGCGCCGAGGGCGCCGGTGCCGCCGGTGACCAGGACGGTGCCGGGCCGTGACGGGGTCCAGGCCGGTGCGGTCTGCTCCGCGCGGTCGGCCCGGACGAGGCGGCGGCCCAGGACCCGGCCGCCGCGCACGGCGACCTGGTCCTCGCCGGTGACGCCCGCGAGGACGGCGATCAGCCTGGCCGGGTTGCAGCCGCCGTCGGCGGGCAGGTCGATCAGGCCGCCCCAGCGCTTGGGGTGTTCGAGGGCGGCGACCTGTCCGAAGCCCCACAGCTGGGCGTGGTCGGGCCGGGTGACCCGGTCGCCCGCGTTGACCGCGACGGCGCCGCGGGTCACGCACCACAGGGGGGCTTCGATGCCGGTGTCGCCGAGGGCCTGGACGAGGGCGAGTTCCATCGGGAGGGCGGCGTGCGGTCCCGCCACGTGGACGATGCCGGTGACGCCGCCCGAGACGGCTTCGGCGGAGGCGCGGAGCCGTGCGGCCACGTCGTGCCGGTCGGAGCGGGCCGTGTCCACCGCGAGGCGGACGACTTCGGCGCCGGCGGACCGGAGCGCGTCGCCGACACCGGCGTCGTCGTCGCAGTCGCCGGTCTCGATGACGAGCAGCCAGGTGCCGTCGAGGGCGGTGTCCGGGACCACGACGGGCCGCCAGTCCACCCGGTAGCGCAGCCCGGCCAGCTCCGAGTCCTCCCGGGTGCGTCGGCGCCAGGTGGAGAGCGCCGGGAGGAGGGTCCCGACCGCGTCGGGGACGTCGGGCAGGCCGATGGTGTCGGCGAGTCCGGCGAGGTCCTCGTGTTCGACGGCCTCCCAGAAGCGGGCCTCGTCCTCGTCCTGGTGCCCGGCCTCCTGGGCGTGCGCGCCGACCGCGGGCTCGGGCCAGTAGCGCTCGTGCTGGAAGGCGTACGTCGGCAGCTCGACGGGACGGCACTCGGGCAGCACCGCCGACCAGTCCACCTCCACGCCCGCGGCCCACAGGCGTCCGAGCGCGGCCGTCACCGACCCGCACTCGTCGCGGTCCTTGCGGAGCGAAGGCACGAACACGCCCTCACCGGCGGACTGCTGCGCGAGCGCGCACAGGACACCGTCGGGGCCCAGTTCGAGGAAGCGGGTGGCGCCGGAGTCGTGGGCCAGGGCGACGGCGTCGGCGAAGCGGACGGGCTGCCGGATCTGGCTCACCCAGTAGTCCGGGGTGGCCATGTCGCCAGGGGCGGTGGTGACGACGGGGATCGTCGGAGGGTTGTAGGTGAGCGACTTCGCGACGGAGGCGAACTCGTCGAGCATCGGCTCCATCAGGTGCGAGTGGAAGGCGTGCGAGACGACCAGCCGCTTCACGCGGACGCCGTGGGCGCGGAGCCGCTGCTGGAGGGCGTCGATGGCGTCGGCCGTGCCCGAAAGGGTGATGGAGGTGGGGCCGTTGACGGCCGCCAGGTCCACGCCGTCGGGCAGTTCCAGCCGATCCTCGGCGGTCTCGACGGCGAGCATCGCGCCGCCGGACGGCAGGGCGTCCATCAGCCGGCCGCGCGCCGAGACGAGGGCGCACGCGTCGTCCAGCGACAGCACCCCGGCGCAGTGGGCGGCGGCCAGCTCGCCGATGGAGTGACCGATCATGACGTCCGGGGTCACCCCCCACGACTCCACCAGGCGGAACAGCGCCACCTCGACCGCGAACAGGGCGGGCTGGGTGTACACGGTCCGCGCCAGCAGCTCCGCGTCGTCCCCGAACACCACGTCGCGCAGCGGCAGTTCGAGGTCGACGCGGGCGCACACGGCGTCGAAGGCGTCCGCGAAGACGGGGAACGCGTCGTACAGCTCACGCCCCATCCCGACCCGCTGGGCGCCCTGGCCGGAGAACAGCAGGGCCGGCCCGCCGGACCCGGCCTGGTCCCGCACCACGCCCCGGGCCTGCTCGCCGGTGGCCAGTGCGCGCAGCCCGTCCAGCAGTTCGTCCCGGTCGGCGCCGTCGACCACCGCGCGGTGGTCGAGCCGGGCACGCGAGAGGAGGGTGCGGGCCACGGCCGCGGGGGCCAGGTCCGGCCGTCCGGCGAGGAATCCGCGCAGCCGGTCCGCCTGCTCGACCAGTGCCGCGGCCGACCGGCCCGACAGCAGCCAGGGCGCGGCGGCGCCGTCCGTCTGACCGGCCGGGTGGGCCGGGTCGGCCTCGGCGGCCGGGGTGGCCGGGGCGGCTTCGAGGATGACGTGGGCGTTGGTGCCGCTGATGCCGAAGGAGGACACACCCGCCCGGCGCGGACGGTCCGCCTCGGGCCAGTCGCGTGCCTCGGTCAGCAGCCGCACCGCGCCCGTGGACCAGTCGACCTGCGAGGTCGGCTCGTCGACGTGCAGCGTCGCCGGCAGGACTCCGTGCCGCAGGGCCAGCACCATCTTGATCACGCCGGCCGCACCCGCGGCCGCCTGCGTGTGACCCAGGTTCGACTTCACCGACCCCAGGTACAGCGGCTCCTCACGGTCCTGCCCGTAGGTCGCGAGCAGCGCCTGCGCCTCGATCGGGTCGCCCAGCCGCGTACCGGTGCCGTGCGCCTCGACCACGTCCACGTCCGCCGGGGAGAGGCGGGCATTGGCCAGCGCCCGCCGGATCACCCGCTCCTGCGACGGACCGTTCGGCGCCGTCAACCCGTTCGACGCACCGTCCTGGTTGACCGCCGAGCCGCGCACCACCGCCAGCACCCGGTGCCCGCGCGCCACGGCGTCCGACAGCTTCTCGAGGACCAGTACGCCGACGCCCTCGCCCCAGCCGGTGCCGTCCGCCGCGTCCGCGAAGGCCTTGCAGCGGCCGTCGGCGGCCAGGCCGCCCTGCCGCTCGAACTCGGCGAACACCGTCGGTGTCGACATCACGGTCACGCCGCCGGCCAGCGCCATCTCGCACTCGCCGCTGCGCAGCGCCTGCGCCGCCAGGTGCATCGCGACCAGCGACGACGAGCACGCCGTGTCCACCGTCACCGCGGGCCCCTCCAGGCCGAAGGCGTACGCCACCCGGCCGGAGAGGATCGCGGCGGCGTTCCCGGTGGCCACGTGTCCTGCGACGTCTTCGCCGGAGGCGGCGACGACCTGGGGGTAGTCCTGGCCGTTCGTGCCGGCGAAGACGCCGACGGCGGTTCCCCGGACGCCGCGGGGGTCCACCCCGGCGGATTCGAACGCCTCCCAGGTGGCCTCCAGCAGCAGCCGCTGCTGCGGGTCCATCGCCAGCGCCTCACGCGGCGAGATCCCGAACAGCCCGGCGTCGAACCCGGCGACGTCCCGCAGGAAGCCGCCCTCGGGCACGGACGCCCTCCGGCTGTCGGCGGGGTTCCAGCCGCGGTCGGACGGGAACGAGGTCATCGCGTCGACCCCGCCGGTCAGGAGTCCCCACAGGTCCTCGGGCGTCGCCACGTCGCCGGGGAAGCGGCAGCTCATGCCGACGATCGCGACCGGCTCCTCGGTCGTGCCGTCCCCGGGTCCGGTGACGGGTCCGGCCACGGCCGCGTCCGGGGACCGCTCCCCGCCGAACATCTCCTGTTCGAGGAAGCGTGCCAGGTCCTTGGGCGTCGGCCGGTCGAAGACCAGGGAGACGGGCAGGGTCAGTCCGGTGCGGGCGCCGATCAGGTTGCGGAGTTCCACGGCCGCCAGCGAGTCGAAGCCGAGGTCCCGGAACGCCTGTCCGGTGCCCACCGCCTCGGCCGAGCGGTGACCGAGCACCGCCGCCGCCCAGGTGCGGACCGCGTCCAGCAGGAGGTGTCCGCGTCGGCCCGCGGGAGCCGCCGCCAGCTCGGCCCGGAAGCCGTCGGCGGGGCCGGTGTCCCCGCCCGGGGTGCGTGCGGTGGTGGCGGCCTCGGGCAGTTCGGACAGCAGGGGGTTCGGCCGGGTCTCGGTGAGGCCGGCGGCGAACAGCGGCCAGTCGATGTCGGCCACCGCCGGATGCGGTGTGGTGTCGTCTCCCGCGATGACCTGTTCGAGCGCGGTCACGGCGAGGCCGGGGTCCATCGGGGTCAGGCCGGCGCGGCGCAGCCTTCCGGCGACCGTCCGTTCGTCGGCGGCCATGCCGTCCTGCGCCCACGGTCCCCAGGCGATGGACGCCCCGGGCAGTCCGCGGTCGCGTCGCCCGCGCATCCAGGCGTCGACGAAGGCGTTGGCCGCCGCGTAGTTGCCCTGTCCGGCGCTGCCGAGCGTTCCGGCCAGCGAGGAGAAGGCGACGAAGAAGTCGAGGTCGTGCGAGCGGGTCACCTCGTCGAGGGCCACGAGGCCGCCCACCTTGGCCGCCAGTACCGTCTCGAAGCGCTCGGGGGTGAGCGTGTCGAGCGTGCCGTCGTCCAGGGCGCCGGCGGCGTGGACGATGCCGGTCAGCGGAAGGTCCGGCGGGAGCTGGTCGAGGGCGGCGGTCAGCGCGTCCCGGTCGCCGACGTCCGCGGTGGCCACGACGACCCGGGTGCCCCGCGCGCCGAGTTCCGCGACGAGTTCGGGCACGCCGGGGGCCTCGGTGCCGCGGCGGCTCAGCAGGAGCACGCACGGCACGCCCCGGTCGGCGAGGCGGCGGGCGACGACCGTGCCCAGCGCGCCGGTGCCGCCGGTGACCAGGACGGAACCGGGCCGCGACGGCGACCACGAGGCGCCGTTGCCGGTGGCCTCGGCGCGCACCAGGCGCCGCCCGTACGCGGCGGAGTCGCGGACGGCCACCTGGTCCTCGCCTGTGCCGCCGCCGAGGACCGCGGCCAGGCGTGTCCCGCCCCGCGCGTCCGGGACGGGCGGGAGGTCGACCAGGCCGCCCCAGCGGTCCGGGTGTTCCAGGGCGGCGACCAGTCCCAGTCCCCAGGTCTGCGCCTGGACGGGCCGGGCCGGCAGGTCGGCGCGCCCGACGCGGACCGCGCCGGAGGTGAGGAACCAGCAGCGGGCGGCGATCCGGGCGTCACCGAGGGCCTGGAACAGGTTCAGGTTGAGCGTGAGCCCGGCGGGGACCGCCGAGCCCGGTGCCGGCTGCTCGGCCCAGGCGGCGAGCGAGACCACTCCCCCGACCGGGCCCTCGGCGGCGAGCCGGGCGGCGAGCGTGGCCCGGTCCGTGTCGACGGGCACGGCGAACCGGACCGGCTCGGCGCCGGCGGCGGCGAGCGCCGCGGCGACGGCGTCGGCCGGTGCGGACGCGGCGTCGTCGGTGGGCGTCCCGGGGACGACCAGCAGCCAGCGGCCGGTGAGGTCGGCGGAGGCGGGCAGCTGGTTCACCGGGCGCCACGTCGTGCGGTAACGCCACGACGCGAGCGCGGAGTCGCCGCGCCGTCGGCGGTTCCACGAGGAGAGCACCGGCAGCGCCGGGGCGAGCACCTCACGGGAACCGTCGGAGCCGAGGAGGTCGGCGAGCTGGTCCACGTCGGCGCGGTCGACCGCGTCCCAGAAGCGGGCGTCCGCCGCGTCGGCGCTGGGAGCGCCGGCCACGGGACCGGCTTGCGGCCAGTACCGCTCGCGTTGGAACGCGTACGTCGGCAGCGTGACGCGACGGCCCTCGGGCAGCACCGCCGCCCAGTCGACCGCGGCACCCGACGCCCACAGGGCCGCCAGTGCGCGCAGCGCGGTGGCCGTCTCCGCCCGGTCCTCGCGGAGCAGCGGCACCGAGGGGTGGTCGGGGAGGGTCTGCCGGGTGAGGGCGCAGAGGACGCCGTCGGGGCCGAGTTCGAGGAAGGCCCGGGTGTCGGTGAGGGAGGCGACGGCGTCGGCGAAGCGGACGGGCTCACGGATCTGGCTCACCCAGTAGTCGGGGGTCGCCATGTCACCGGGAGCGGTGGCGACGACAGGGATCGTCGGGGCGTGGTAGGTCAGCGACTCGGCGACGGCGGCGAACTCCGCCTGCATGGGCTCCATCAGGTGCGAGTGGAACGCGTGCGAGACGGTCAGCCGCTTCACGCGCACGCCCTCGGAACGGAGCCGCTGCTCCAGCGCGTCGATCGCGGCGGCCTCACCGGAGACCGTGACGGAGGTCGGGCCGTTCACCGCCGCCAGGTCCACGCCCTCGGGCAGCTGCAGACCCTCCTCGGCGGTTTCGACGGCCAGCATGGCGCCGCCGGACGGCAGGGCGTCCATCAGCCGGCCGCGCGCCGACACCAGGCGGCACGCGTCGTCCAGCGACAGCACCCCGGCGCAGTGCGCGGCGGCGAGCTCGCCGATGGAGTGGCCGACCAGCACGTCCGGCCGGACGCCCCACGACTCCACCAGGCGGAACAACGCCACCTCGACCGCGAAGAGCGCGGGCTGCGTGTACACGGTCCGCGCCAGCAGCTCCGCGTCGTCCCCGAACACCACGTCGCGAAGCGGCAGTTCGAGATCGACCCGGGCGCACACCGCGTCGAAGGCGTCCGCGAACGCCGGGAAGGCGTCGTACAGCTCACGCCCCATCCCGACCCGCTGGGCACCCTGGCCCGAGAACAGGAACGCGGAACCACCGGGCGCGGCCTCGTCGCGGACGACGGACGGATCGGCCATGTCCTCGGACAGGGCCCGCAGCCCGGCCAGGAGTTCGTCCCGGTCGTCGCCGAGCACGACCGCCCGGTGGCCCAGCGCGGCGCGGCCCGTCGCCAGCGACCACGCCACGTCCTGCGGGGCGATGTCGAGTTCCGCGTGCACGTCGACCAGGCGTTCCGCCTGGGCGCGCAGTCCGTCCGCCGTGTGGGCCGAGACGACCCAGCCCAGGGTGCCCGGCGCGGTGGCCGGAACGGCGGCCGGGACGGCGGCCTGCGCGGTGGGCTCGGCCTGTTCGAGGATGACGTGGGCGTTGGTGCCGCTGATGCCGAAGGAGGAGACGGCCGCCCGGCGCGGACGGTCCGCCTCGGGCCATGCGCGTGCCTCGGTCAGCAGCCGCACCGCGCCCGTGGACCAGTCGACCTGCGACGACGGTTCGTCGACGTGCAGTGTCGCCGGGAGGACGCCGTGCCGCAGGGCCAGCACCATCTTGATGACGCCCGCGACGCCGGAAGCCGCCTGGGTGTGGCCGATGTTGGACTTCACCGACCCCAGGTACAGGGGCTCCTCGCGGTTCTGCCCGTAGGTGGCGAGCAGCGCCTGGGCCTCGATGGGGTCGCCCAGTCGCGTGCCGGTGCCGTGGCCCTCGACCGCGTCGACGTCCGACGGCGACAGGCCCGCCGCCGTCAGCGCCTGGCGGATGACCCGCTGCTGGGAGGGGCCGTTCGGGGCGGTGAGGCCGTTGGACGCGCCGTCCTGGTTGACGGCCGAGCTCCGCACGACCGCCAGCACGTCGTGGCCCAGCCGTCGCGCGTCGGACAGTTTCTCGAGGACCAGTACGCCGACGCCCTCGCCCCAGCCGGTGCCGTCGGCCGCGTCCGCGAAGGCCTTGCAGCGGCCGTCGGCGGCCAGGCCGCCCTGCCGCTCGAACTCGGCGAACACTCCCGGTGTCGTCATCACGGTCACGCCGCCGGCCAGCGCCATCTCGCACTCGCCGCCGCGCAGGGCCTGCGCCGCCAGGTGCATCGCGACCAGCGACGACGAGCATGCCGTGTCCACGGTGACCGCGGGCCCCTCCAGGCCGAAGGTGTACGCCACCCGGCCGGAGATCACGCTGTTGGCCGTGCCGGCGAGGAGGTACCCCTCCGCCCCGTCCAGGGCGCCGGTGCCGCCGTAGCCGGAGGAGGAGGCGCCCGCGAAGACGCCGACCGGCCGGCCGCGCAGCGAGCGCGGGTTCATGCCCGCCGACTCGAACGCCTCCCAGGAGGCTTCCAGCAGCAGCCGCTGCTGCGGGTCCATCGCCAGCGCCTCACGCGGCGAGATCCCGAACAGTCCGGCGTCGAACTCCGTCGCGGTGTCCACGAAGCCGCCACGGGCGGAGGCGCCTTCGACGGCTCCGGCGGGCCATCCCCGGTCGGCCGGGAAGCCGGCGACGCCGTCGCCCATGGTCGCGACGAGGTCCCACAGTTGCTCGACGGACCGCACTCCGCCGGGGTACCGCGCGCTCATGCCGACGATGGCGATCGGCTCGTCCGCGGCGGCCGCGGGGGCCGGGACGGCCGGGGTCGCCGAGGCGGACGGGCCGGCGTGCTCCAGCAGCGCACCGGTCAGGTGTTCCGCCAGCGAGCCGGGGTCGGGATGGTCGAAGACGAGGGTCGCGGGCAGGGCGAGGCCGGTCTCGGCGGCCAGGAGGTCGCGCAGTTCGACGGCGGTCAGGGAGTCGAAGCCGAGGTCGCGGAAGGACCGGTCGGCCTCGACCGCGGCCGGGGTGGGCAGACCGAGGCAGACGGCGGCACGCGAGCGGATCAGGTCGAGCAGCATGCCGTGGCGTCGGTTCTCGGGCGCCGCGAGCAGGCTGTCGCGGAAGCCGGAGGTCCGCTCGCCGGGCGCCGGCGCGGGCGCGAGGGCCGCGGCGGCTTCGGGCAGCGCGGTGAGGAGGGCGCTGTCGCGGCCGGACGCGAAGGCGGGGGCGAACCGCGCCCAGTCCACGTCGGCGACGGTCACGCAGCCCTCGCCCAGGTCGACGGCGCGGGCGAGGGCGGCGACGGCGAGGTGCGGGTCGAGTGCGACCAGGCCGTGGCGGTGCAGGTGCTCCTCCGCGCCGCCGACCTCGGCCATGCCGGGCCCGGCCCAGGGTCCCCAGGCCACCGAGGTGCCGGCGTTCCCGTGTGCGCGCCGCTGTTCGACCAGGGCGTCCAGGTAGGCGTTCGCGGCCGCGTAGACGGCCTGTCCGCCGCTGCCCCAGGTCGCGGCGATCGACGAGAAGACGACGAACAGGTCGAGTTCCAGGCCGCGTTCGCGGGTCAGTTCGTCGAGGTGCGCGGCACCGGCCGCCTTGGCGTCCAGGACGCGGGCGATCTCCGCGTCGTCGGTGTCCGCGAGCGGCGTCGCCTGTCCCGCTCCCGCGGCGTGGACGACGCCGGTCAGCGGGCGGGTCTCCGGGATGGCGTCCAGGACGGCCGCGAGCGCCGCCCGGTCGGTGACGTCGCACGCGGCGACGGTCGTCGCGGTGCCGAGGGCGGCCAGTTCGGCCACCAGCGCCTCGGTGCCGGGCGTGTCCGGACCCCGGCGGCCGACGAGCACGAGGTGGGGCGCGCCGCGTCCGGCGAGCCAGCGCGCGACGTGTCCGCCGAGGGCTCCGGCCCCGCCGGTGACGAGGACTGTGCCGGTGGGCGTCCAGGGCTCGGCGGCCGGGGTGTCGGCGGCCGGGGTGTCGGCGGTCGCCGTCCGGACCAGACGCCGTCCGTAGGCCCCGGAGGAGCGCACGGCGACCTGGTCCTCGCCGGAGCCGCCCGCGAGGAGGGACACCAGGAGCCGGGTGGCGCGGGCGTCGGGCTCGGCCGGGAGGTCGATCAACCCGCCCCAGCGGCGCGGCAGTTCCAGGGCGGCCACGCGGCCGAGTCCCCAGGCCTGGGCCTGCTCGGGATGGAGCAGCGGGTCGGAACGGCCGACCGAGACCGCCCCGCTCGTCACCATCCACACCGGTGCGTCGATCTCCGCGTCGGCGAGCCGCCTCAGCAGGTCCACCGATCCGGTCACCACCCCGGTGGCCGGGACGGCCACCAGGACGCCGGTGACGTCGCGCGGTGTGTCCTGGAGGCCGGTGGCGTCCCCGGTGGTCTCCAGGACGTCGGCGCCGGCGGCGCGCAGCGCGGTGGCGACGGCGGGCCGGTGGTCGCCCACCAGCAGCCAGGTGCCGGTCAGGTCGCCCGTCGACGCGGAGGTCTGCGGGAGGCCGGAGAGGGGCGTCCAGGTGACGCGATAGCGCAGGGACTCGATCCTCGCCTCCTCGCGGCGCGAGCGCCGCCAGGCGGAGAGTGCGGGGAGCACGGAGTCCAGGTGTTCCGGTGTGTCCGGGAGTCCGATGGTGTCGGCGAGCCCGGCGAGGTCCTCGTGTTCGACGGCCTCCCAGAAGCGGGCCTCGTCCTCGTCCTGGTGTCCGGCCGGACCGGCGTGCGCGCCGACCGCGGGCTCGGGCCAGTAGCGCTCGCGCTGGAAGGCGTACGTCGGCAGCTCGACGGGACGGCCCTCGGGCAGCACCGCCGTCCAGTCCACGTCCGTGCCCGCGGCCCACAGGCGTCCGAGCGCGGCCGTCACCGACCCGCACTCGTCGCGGTCCTTGCGGAGCGACGGCACGAACACGCCGTCACCCTCACCCTCGCACTGCTGGACGAGCGCGCACAGCACGCCGTCGGGGCCCAGTTCGAGGAAGCGGGTGCGCCCGGCGTCGAGCGAGGTGATCGCGTCGGCGAAGCGGACGGGCTGCCGGATCTGGCTCACCCAGTAGTCCGGGGTGGCCATGTCGCCGGGGGCGGTGGTGACGACGGGGATCGCCGGGGTGTGGTAGGTGAGCGACGTGGCGACGGTGGCGAACTCGTCGAGCATCGGCTCCATCAGGTGCGAGTGGAAGGCGTGCGAGACGGTCAGCCGCTTCACGCGGACGCCGTCGGCGCGCAGCCGCTCCTCCAGGCCCGCGATGGCCTGGGCATCGCCGGAGACCGTGACGGAGGTGGGGCCGTTGACGGCCGCCAGGTCCACGCCGTCGGGCAGTTCCAGCCGGTCCTCGGCGAGTTCGACGGCCAGCATCGCGCCGCCGGACGGCAGCGCGTCCATCAGCCGGCCGCGCGCCGACACCAGCCGGCACGCGTCGTCCAGGGACAGCACGCCCGCGCAGTGGGCGGCGGCGAGCTCGCCGATGGAGTGGCCGACCAGCACGTCCGGCCGAACGCCCCACGACTCCACCAGCCGGAACAACGCCACCTCGACGGCGAACAGGGCGGGTTGCGCGTACACGGTCCGGTCCAGCGCCTCGGCGTCGTCGCCGAACACCACGTCCCGCAGCGGCAGTTCGAGGTCGACCCGCGCGCACACCGCGTCGAAGGCCTCGGCGAACACCGGGAAGGCGTCGTACAGCTCACGCCCCATCCCGACCCGCTGGGAGCCCTGACCCGAGAACAGGAACCCGGTCCGGCCCTCGCGCACCGCGCCGGTGACGACCCGGTTCGAGGGTTCGGCGGCGGACAGCGCTGCCAGGCCGGCCGTGAGGTCGGACGGGGTGCTGCCGGTGATCACCGCGCGGTGGTCGAGGGCCTCACGGGTGGTGGCCAGCGACCACGCGACGTCCCGCGGGTCGAGTTCCCGCTCCGCGGACAGCCGGGTGAGGCGTTCCGCCTGGCCGCGCAGCGCCTGAGCCGTGTGGGCGGAGAGCACCCAGCCGAGGGAGCCGGGCACGGCCCCGGCCGGTGCGTCGTCCGTCGGACCGGCCGGGTCGGCCGGGTCGGCCGGGGCGGCCGGGGCGGCCGGGGCGGCCTCGGCGGACGGTGAGGCCTGTGCGGCCGGGGTGACCGGTGCGGCTTCGAGGATGACGTGGGCGTTGGTGCCGCTGATGCCGAAGGAGGACACACCCGCCCGGCGCGGACGGTCCGCCTCGGGCCAGTCGCGTGCCTCGGTCAGCAGCCGCACCGCGCCGGTGGACCAGTCGACCTGCGAGGTCGGCTCGTCGACGTGCAGCGTCGCCGGCAGGACTCCGTGCCGCAGGGCCAGCACCATCTTGATGACGCCGGCCGCTCCCGCGGCCGCCTGCGTGTGTCCCAGGTTCGACTTCACCGAGCCCAAGTACAGCGGCTCCTCACGGTCCTGCCCGTAGGTCGCGAGCAGCGCCTGCGCCTCGATCGGGTCGCCCAGCCGCGTACCGGTGCCGTGCGCCTCGACCACGTCCACGTCCGCCGGGGACAGGCGGGCATTGGCCAGCGCCCGCCGGATCACCCGCTCCTGCGACGGACCGTTCGGCGCCGTCAACCCGTTCGACGCACCGTCCTGGTTGACCGCCGAGCCGCGCACCACCGCCAGCACCCGGTGCCCGCGCGCCACGGCGTCCGAGAGTCGTTCGACGAGGAGGACGCCGACGCCCTCGGACATGCCGGTGCCGTCCGCGTCGTCGGAGAACGCCTTGCACCGGCCGTCGGAGGCCAGGCCGCGCTGCCGGTCGAACTCCGTGATGACGCCGGGGGTGGACATCACGGTCACACCGCCGGCCAGCGCCATCTCGCACTCGCCGTTGCGCAGGGCCTGCACGGCGAGGTGCAGGGCGACCAGGGACGACGAGCAGGCGGTGTCCACCGTCACCGCGGGCCCTTCCAGGCCGAAGGTGTACGCCAGCCGGCCGGAGGCCACGCTGGTCGCGGTGCCGGTCATCACGTGCCCGGCCGCCGACTCCGGCAGGTGCATGCCGAGCCCGTACTGGGCGTGGGCGGCGCCGACGAACACGCCGGTGGCCGATCCGTGCACGTCGGAGGGGACGATGCCGGCGGACTCGAACGCCTCCCAGGTGGCTTCCAGCAGCAGCCGCTGCTGCGGGTCCATCGCCAGTGCCTCACGCGGCGAGATCCCGAACAGCCCGGCGTCGAACTCGGTCGCCCCGTCGACGAAACCGCCGCGCGCGGCGTCTCCGGCGACGACCCGGGCCGGCCAGCCCCGGTCCTCCGGGAAGCCGGCGACGGCGTCCGCGCCGGTGCTGACCATCGACCACAGGTCGGCCGGTGAGCTCACGCCGCCGGGCAGGCGGCAGGCCATGCCGACGATCGCGACCGGCTCGGTGGCCGCGTCGGCGGTGACCGTCTCCGGTCGGACGTCGGCCTCCGGCGCGGGTTCGCCGCCGAGCAGGCCGAGGAGGTGGTCGGTGAGCACCGCCGGGGTGGGGTGGTCGAAGACCAGGGTGGCCGGGAGCCGGAGGCCGGTCGCGGCGTTGAGACGGTTCCGCAGTTCCACGGCGGTCAGCGAGTCGAAGCCGAGGACGCGGAAGGCCTGGCGCGCGCCGATGGCGTCGGTGCCGGCGTGCCCGAGGACGGTGGCGGCGTTGCCGCGTACGAGGTCGAGGACGGTTTCGCGCCGTTCCGCGGCGGACAGCCCGTGCAGTCGCCGGGCGAGGGTGGTGTGGGTGTCCGTGGCCTGGTCGGCCGCGCGCCGGCCGAGCGGGCGGATCAGCCCGCGCAGCAGCGCCGGGACCTCCGCGTCGCGTGTCCGGTCGAGGGCGACGGGCACCAGGTGCGGGCGGTGGTGGGCGGTGGCGGCGTCGAAGAGGGCCAGGCCCAGTGCGGTGTCGAGGGTGGGGACCGTCCGGTTTCCGGGCCTGCTCGCGGAGGGCGCGGCCGAGGCGTCGAGGAGGTGGCCGGTCATCGCGCTGGCCTGTTCCCACAGGCCCCAGCCCAGGGACTGCGCGGGCAGGCCCTGGGAGCGGCGCCAGGAGGCGAGGCCGTCGAGGAGGCCGTTCGCCGCGGCGTAGTTGGACTGGCCGCCGGTGCCGAAGGTGGCCGCGGCGGAGGAGTACAGCGCGAACAGCGCGAGGTCGGCGTCGGCGGTCAGTTCGTGCAGGTGGAGGGCGGCGTCGGCCTTCGGGCGCAGCACGGCGTCCAGGCGGTCCGGTGTCATGGACTCGAACACGCCGTCGTCGAGGGCTCCGGCCGCGTGCACGACGCCGGTGAGCGGATGGTCGGCGGGGACGGCCGCCAGGACGTCGGCCAGTGCCTGCCGGTCGGAGACGTCGCAGGCGACGATCTCGGCGTGGGCCCCGGCCGCTTCGAGGTCGGCGAGCAGGTCGGCCGCGCCGGCGCTCCGGGAGCCCTGACGGCCGAGCAGCAGGAGGTTGCGGACGCCGTGTTCGGCGACGAGGTGCCGGGCGAGGAGTCCGCCGAGGGTGCCGGTGCCGCCGGTGACGAGGACGGTGCCGTCGGGGTCGAGCGGCGCCGGGACGGTGAGGACGTTCTTGCCGACGTGGCGGGCCTGGCTGATGTGGCGGAAGGCGGAGACCGCGTCGCGCACGTCCCACACGGTGGTGGGCAGCAGGGTGAGCGCGCCGCTGTCGAAGAGGGCGAGCACCTCCTGGAGGATCTCCCGCATCCGGTCGGGCCCGGACTCGGCGGGGTTGAACGCCCTGTAGTGCGTTCCCGGGCGGTCGGCGGCCACCTGTGCGGCGTCGCGCAGGTCGGTGCGGCTCATGTCGGCGAACCGGCCGCCGTCGGCGAGGAGCCGCAGCGACGCGTCGACGAATTCGCCCGCCAGCGAGTTGAGCACCACGTTGACGCCGCGGCCGCCGGTCGCGGACCGGAAGCTCTCCTCGAAGGCGAGGTCGCGGGAGGAGGCGATGTGCGCGTCGTCCAGACCGGCGGAGCGCAGGACGCCCCACTTCCCGGGGCCGGCCGTGCCGAACACCTCCAGGCCGAGGTGGTGGGCGAGCTGGACGGCCGCCATGCCGACGCCGCCGGCCGCGGAGTGCACGAGCACCGACTCGCCGGGGCGGGCGGCCGCGACGTCGACCAGGCCGTAGTACGCGGTGGAGAAGACGACCGGCACGGTCGCCGCCTGGGCGAATGTCCAGCCGTCCGGGACGGCCGCCAGCAGGCGGCGGTCGGTGACGGCCCGTGAGGCGATGCCTCCCTGGAAGAAGCCGAACACCCGGTCGCCGACGGCCAGGTCGGTGACGCCGGGGCCGGTCCCGGTCACCACGCCGGCCGCCTCGGCGCCCATCCGGGCCTGGTCGGGGTACATGCCGAGGGTGATCAGGACGTCGCGGAAGTTCACGCCGGCGGCGCGCACGGCGACCCTGACCTGACCGGCCTCCAGGGGCGCGTCGGCCTCGGGGGCGGGGACGAGGGCGAGGTTCTCGAGGGTTCCCTGGTCGGTGACGTCCAGCCGCCAGGCGGCGTCCGTGGCGGGGAGCGGGAGCGCGCCGTCGGCGTCGGGGTGGGCGAGGCGCGGGGCCCAGACCCGGCCGTCGCGGAGGGCGATCTGGGGTTCGTCCTCGCTGACGGCCCAGGCGGGCCAGGTCGCGTCGTCGCCGCCCGCGGGGTCGCGGTCGAGGAGCAGGATCCGGCCCGGGTGTTCGGTCTGCGCCGAGCGCAGCAGGCCCCAGACGGCCGCCCCGGCCAGGTCGGTGACGGCCTGTCCGGGCGCGGCGGGCACGGCGCCGCGGGTGACGACGACCAGGCGGGCCCGCGCGGACTCCTCGTCGGCGAGCCATGTCTGGACGGCGCGCAGGACGTCGTGCGTGGTCCGCCGGACCGTGTCGGCGGTGCCGGGGCCGGACGTGGGCTCCGGAAGGGTGAGCACGGTGACCGGTGCGGGCGCGGTGGCGCCGGCCGCGCGGGTGCCGAGGGCGGACGGGTCGGTGGTGACCCAGTCCGTGGTGTCCGGCGACGGGTTCGCGCCGTCCGGCAGGGGCGTCCAGTCGAGGGCGAAGAGGGTGCTGCGGAGGGTGTGGTCCTGGTCCCGGGTCAGCGCCTCGGAGAGGGCGTCGGGGGTGATCTCGCGCAGCGCCAGGGAGTCGACGTCGACCACGGGCAGGCCGGAGGGGTCGGTGGCGCGGACGACGATCCCGTCCGCCCCGACGGTCAGCGTGACCCGCAGGAACGTGGCGCGGGTGGCGTGGAGGGTCACGCCCTTCCACGCGAACGGCAGCCGCGGCCCGCCGTCCTGGCCGGCGGTGACCAGGGCCGCCGCGTGCAGGGCGGCGTCGAGCAGGGCGGGGTGCACGCCGAACCCGTCGGCGTCGGCCTCGGGGGTCAGCGCGACCTCGGCGTGGACGGTCCCGCCCTGCCGCCACACGGCCCGCAGCCCTCGGAACGCGGGGCCGTAGGCGTAGCCGGCGGCGGCCAGGCCGTCGTAGAAGCCGGTGGTGTCCACCGGGCGCGCGCCGGCCGGGGGCCACGCCTGGTCACCGGGTGTGCCGGGGGCCGCCGGTGCGGGGGCGTCGGCCGGGCCCAGCAGGCCCGCCGCGTGGCAGACCCAGTCGGCCTCCTCGCCGGGGCGGGAGTAGATCTCCACGGAGCGTTCGCCGTCGTCGTCGGCGCCCACGGCCACCCGGATCTCGGCGCCGCCCGGCGCCAGGGCGAGCGGTGTGCGCAGCACGAGTTCGCGCAGTGCTCCGCGGCCGACCTGGTCGCCGGCCTGCAGGGCCATCTCGACGAGCGCGGTGCCGGGCACCAGTGCCGCGTCGAGCACGACGTGGTCGGCCAGCCAGGGGTGGGCGGACGGTGAGATCCGCCCGGTGAGCACGACGCCGCCGTCGGGCAGTGCGACGGCCGCGCCCAGCAGGGGGTGGCCGGTGCGGGACTGGCCCACGGCCGACACGTCCGCGGTCAGGGCCTGCTTCGGCCAGTAGCGCTCGCGTTGGAAGGCGTACGTCGGCAGCTCGACGCGGCGGGCGGCGGGGAGCAGTGCCGACCAGTCCACCTCGACGCCGGCGGTCCACGCCTGGGCCAGCGCGGTCAGGAACCGCCGGGCGCCGCCTTCGTCGCGGCGCAGGGTGCCGAGGGCGGTCCCTTCCACGCCGGCGGCTTCCAGGGTCTCCTCGATGCCGGGGGTCAGCACCGGGTGGGGGCTGCTCTCCAGGAAGACGGTCCGCCCGTCGGCCAGCAGCGCGCTGGTCGCCTCACCGAACCGCACCAGGGAGCGGAGGTTGTCGTACCAGTACTGCGCGCCCATCTCGGCGGTGTCGATCCGGCCGCCGGTCAGCGAGGAGTACAGCGGGATCGTCGACGACACGGGCGTGATCGGGGCGAGCTCGGCGAGGATCCGCTCGCGCAGCTCCTCCACCTGCACGGAGTGCGAGGCGTAGTCCACCGGTATCCGGCGGGCGCGCACGCCCTGCTCCTCACACGCCGTCATCAGCGCGTCCAGTGCCTCCGGCTCACCCGACACCACCGTCGAGCCCGGGCCGTTGACCGCGGCGACCGACACGCGGCCGTCGAAGCGGGCCACCAGCTCACCGGCCACCTCGGCCCCGGCGGCCAGGGAGACCATGCCCCCGCGTCCGGCCAGAGCGCGCAGAGCACGGGAACGCAGGGCCACCACGCGCGCGCCGTCCTCGAGGGACAGGCCGCCCGCGACGACGGCGGCGGCGATCTCACCCTGCGAGTGCCCGACCACGGCCGAGGGGACCACACCGGCCGCCCGCCACAGCTTGGCGAGCGAGACCATCAGCGCCCACAGCACCGGCTGGACCACGTCGACGCGACCCCACAGGGCCTCGTCCTCGCTCTCCAGCACGCCCCACAACGACCAGTCCACGAACGGCTCCAACGCCGCCGCACACTCCTCCAACGACTCCCGGAACACCGGCGACCACGCAGCCAGCTCACGCCCCATCCCCAGCCACTGCGACCCCTGCCCCGGGAAGACCAGGACCGGACCGGTCTGCGCGGCGCTCGCGGTACCCGTCACCGTGTCGGCGGCCTCGCGGCCCTCGGCGAGTTGCTCGAGCGCGCGCCGGAAGTCGTCGAGGCCGGAGCCCAGCACCACCGCGCGGTGGCCGAGGGCGGCACGGGTGGTGGCCAGCGAGAAGCCGATCTCCCCGGCCGTGGTCCCGTCGTCGACGCGGTCGAGGTGTGCCAGCAGATGGGCCGCCTGTCCGCGCAGGGCCTGCTCGGTGCGGCCCGAGACGACCCACGGCACCGGAGCGCCGGCGGACGGCGGTTCCTCGGCCGGCGCGGCGTCCGCCGCGCGGGCGGGCGCGGGCGCTGCCTCCAGGATCAGGTGGGCGTTGGTGCCGCTCATGCCGAACGAGGACACGCCGGCCCGGCGCGGGCGGTCGGTCTCCGGCCAGGGGCGCGTCTCGGTCAGGAGCCGGACGGCTCCCGCGGACCAGTCGACGCGCGAGGACGGCTCGTCCACGTGCAGGGTGGCCGGCAGCGTCCCGTGGCGCAGCGCCATGACCATCTTGATGACGCCGGCGACGCCGGAGGCGGCCTGGGTGTGCCCGATGTTGGACTTCAGCGACCCGAGGTACAGGGGCTCGTCGCGGTCCTGGCCGTAGGTGGCGAGGAGGGCCTGGGCCTCGATCGGGTCGCCGAGCGTCGTGCCGGTGCCGTGGGCCTCGACGGCGTCCACGTCGGCCGTGGTGAGCCGGGCGGCGTCCAGCGCGGCACGGATCACCCGTTCCTGCGACGGCCCGTTCGGGGCGGTGAGGCCGTTCGACGCGCCGTCCTGGTTGACGGCCGATCCGGCCACCACGGCCAGCACCTGGTGGCCGTTGCGGCGGGCGTCGGAGAGCCTCTCGAGGAGGAGCAGGCCGGCGCCCTCGCTCCAGCCGGTGCCGTCGGCGGTGTCCGCGAAGGCGCGGCAGCGGCCGTCCGAGGAGAGGCCGCCCTGCCGTTCGAACTCCGCGAAGATGCTCGGCACGGACATCACGGTGATGCCGCCGGCCAGGGCGAGTTCGCACTCCCCCTGGCGCAGTGCCTGGACGGCGAGGTGCACCGCCACCAGCGACGACGAGCAGGCCGTGTCCACGGTGACGGCGGGGCCCTCGAGTCCGAAGGTGTAGGCGACGCGCCCCGAGATCACGCTGTTGGCGCCGCCGGCGAGGACGTGTCCTTCCGTCCCGGAGGCCAGGTCGGTGCCGATGCCGTAGCCGGAGGAGGAGGCGCCGACCAGGACGCCGGTGGAGGTGTGGCGGAGGGAGAGGGGGTCGATCCCGGCGTGCTCGAAGGCCTCCCAGGCGGTTTCCAGGAGCAGCCGCTGCTGCGGGTCCATCGCCAGCGCCTCGCGCGGCGAGATGTTGAACATGCCGGCGTCGAAGTCCGTCGCCGCGTCCACGAAGCCGCCGCGCAGGGCGTAGGCGGCGTGGGCGGTGTCGGCCTCCCAGCCGCGGTCGGCCGGGAAGGGGCCGGTCGCGTCGGTGCCGGAGGCGACGGTGTCCCAGAGCGACTGCGGGCCGTCGACGCCGCCCGGCAGCCGGCAGCTCATGCCGACGATGACGATCGGGTCGTCGTCCGCGGCGGTGGGGGCGGCCGCGGTGGCGGGGGATGCCGTGGCCGGGGTGCGGGCCGTGCCGGTCAGTTCGCCGAGCAGGTACTCGCTCAGCGCCAGCGGGGTGGGGTGGTCGAAGACGAGGGTGGCCGGCAGCCGCAGCCCGGTCTCGGCGGTGAGGACGTTGCGCAGTTCGACGGCGGTCAGCGAGTCGAAGCCGACGTCGCGGAAGGCGCGGCGGGGTTCCACGGCCTGGGTGTCGGCGTGGCCGAGCACCGTCGCGGTGTGAGCGCGGACGGCTTCGAGCAGCAGGCGGGGCCGTTCCGACTCGGGCGCGGCCGCCAGCGCGTCGCGCAGCGCGGTGGACGGGGCGTCGTCGCCGTCGGGGGTCCCGGCCGCGGCGGCTTCGGGGAGTTCGGAGAGGAGTGGGCCGGGCCGTCCGGAGAGGAAGGCGGGCGCGAACCGCTGCCAGTCCACGTCCGCGATGCTGACGCAGGTCTCGTCGCGGTCCACGGCGTCGGCGAGTCCCCGGACGGCGAGCACGCGGTCCAGGGCCATGAGTCCGCGGCGGCGGTGGGCCTCGACGACCTCGTCGTCCTTGGCCATGCCGATCTCGGCCCACGGCCCCCAGGCGATGGCCGTCCCGGACAGGCCGCGGGCGCGGCGGGCGGCGGCCAGCGCGTCCAGGTAGGCGTTCCCGGCGGCGTAGGCGCCCTGGCCGCCGCCGCCCCAGGTCGCGGCGATGGAGGAGAACATGACGAACCGGTCGACGTCACCGGCGAGTTCGTCGAGGAGGGCCGCGCCGGTGACCTTGCCGTCGATCACCTCGGTGAGGGTGGCCCAGTCGGTGTCCGTCAGCGGGGCGCCCACGCCGATGCCGGCCGTGTGGACGACACCGGTGAGGGGGAACTCGGCGGGGACGGCCGCCAGCAGGGCGGTGAGCGCGTCGCGGTCGGCGACGTCGCAGGCGGCGACGGTCACCCGTGCGCCGAGCGCGGTCAGTTCGGCGGTGAGGTCGTCGGCGCCGGGGGCGTCCGGGCCGCGGCGGCCGGCCAGCAGCAGGTGCGGCACGCCCCGGCGAGCGAGCCACCGGGCGACGTCGCCGCCGAGACCACCGGTTCCGCCGGTGACGAGCACGGTGCCGTCGGTGGTCCACGGGCGGGTGGCGGTCTCGGCCCGCGGGGCCCGGACGACACGGCGGCCGTGGGCGCCCGCGTCGCGCAGGGCGATCTGGTCCTCGTCGCGGTCGCCGGCCAGGAGCGCGGTCAGGCGTGCGCCGGTGGCGGCGTCCAGGGCGGGCGGCAGGTCGATCAGGCCGCCCCAGGCCGCGGGGTGTTCGAGGGCGGCGACCCGGCCGAGGCCCCACAGGAGGGCCTGTGCGGGGCGGGTCGGCGGGTCGGTGTCGGCGACGGACACGGCGCCCCGGGTCAGGCACCACAGCGGGGCGCCGGTTCCGGCGTCGGCGACGGCCTGGAACACGGTGAGCAGCGCGGCGAGTTCGGCCGCGGCGTCCCGCGGCGGGTTGCCGTCGCGGTCCGCGGCGACGTACACGACGGCGTCGGGGGTGGTGTCGGCGAGGAGCGCGGCGACGGCGGCGCGGTCGTCGCCGGGGGTCAGTGCGGTCGTGCGGACCCGGGCTCCGGCGGAGCGCAGCGCGTCGGCGACGTCCTGGGCGGGGGTGTCCGGGCCGGAGGTGAGGAGCAGCCAGGTGCCGGTGAGGGCGGCGGCGGGGGTGTCGGGGAGCGGCTTCCAGGTGACCTGGTAGCGCCACGAGTCGAGGACGGCTTCCTCGTGCCGGGACCGCCGCCAGGTGGAGAGGGCGGGGACGACGTCCTCCAGGGCCTGGCCGTGGTCGTCCATGCCGAGGGTCTCGGCCAGCCGGGCGAGGTCCTGCCGTTCGACGGCGTCCCAGAACCGGGCCTCGTCGGCGTCGGCGGGGGTGGCGGCGGGGGCGGGGTCGTCGGGGTGGGTCTCGGGCCAGAAGCGTTCGCGCTGGAAGGGGTAGGTGGGCAGCGGGAGGCGGCGGCCTTCGGGCAGCACGGCGGGCCAGTCGACGTCGGCGCCGCGGACCCACAGGCGGCCGAGGGCGGCGAGGGCGGCTTCCCGCTCGTCGCGGTCCTTGCGCAGCAGGGGGGCGCAGGCGAGGTCGGGGGCGCTCTGCTGGGTCAGGGCGCACAGCACCCCGTCGGGTCCCAGTTCGGCCGCGCGGGTCACGCCGTCGGCGTGCAGTCGCCGCACGGCGTCGGCGAAGCGGACGGGTTCCCGGATCTGGCGTACCCAGTAGCCGGGGGTGGCGAGGTCGCCCGGGGCGGTGGTGACGACGGGGATCTCGGGGGTGTGGTAGGTCAGCGACTCGGCGACGGCGGCGAAGGCGTCGAGCATCGGCTCCATGAGGTGCGAGTGGAACGCGTGCGAGACGGTCAGCCGCTTCACGCGCACGCCCTGGGACCGCAGCGACCGCTCCAGCGCGTCGATCGCGTCGGCGTCGCCGGAGACGGTGACGGAGGTGGGTCCGTTGACGGCGGCGAGATCGACGCCGTCGGGCAGGTCGAGGGTTTCCTCGGCGGCCTCCACGGCGAGCATGGCGCCGCCGGGCGGCAGGGCGTCCATCAGGCGGCCGCGCGCCGACACCAGCCGGCAGGCGTCGTCGAGGGAGAGCACGCCCGCGCAGTGCGCGGCGGCCACCTCACCGATCGAGTGCCCCAGGAGGACGTCCGGGAAGACGCCCCAGCTCTCCAGGAGGCGGAACAGCGCGACCTCGAGCGCGAACAGGCCGGCCTGGGCGTACACGGTCCGGCCGAGGGCGTCCGCGTCGCCGAACACGACGTCGCGCAGGGGCCGTTCCAAATCCATGCGGGAGCACACCGCGTCGAAGGCTTCGGCGAAGGCGGGGTGGGCGTCGTGGAGTGCGCGGCCCATGCCCGCCCGCTGGGCGCCCTGGCCGGTGAACAGGAACGCGGTGCGGCCCTCGGCGACCACGCCGGAGACGACGCCCGGGGCGGGCGTGCCGGCCGCGAGCGCGTCGATCCCGGCGAGCAGGGCGTCGTGGTCGGCGCCCGACGCCACGGCGCGGTGGGTGAGACCGGCCCGGGTGGTGGCCAGCGACCAGGCGACGTCGGCCGGGTCGTCGGTCCGTGCGGCGAGCCGCCCGGCCAGTTGCCCGGCCTGGGCGCGCAGCGCGGCGGCGGTCTGCGCCGCAACCGGCCAGACGACGGGCCCGCGCCGCTGTGCGGGCGGCGCCTCGTGCGGCTCGTCGGGTTCCGGGGCGGGCGCCTCCTCGAGGATCACGTGGACGTTGGTGCCGCTGATGCCGAACGCGGAGACGCCGATCCGCCGGGGCGTCCCGCGGCGCGGCCACGGCTGTGCCTCGCGCAGCAGGCGGACGCCGCCGCCGGGGCGGGAGGCGTGCGGGGTCTCCTGCTCGACGTGCAGGGTGCGGGGCAGCTGGTCGTGGTGCATGGCCAGCACGCTCTTCATGACGCCGGCGACGCCCGCGGTGGCCTGGGTGTGGCCGATGTTCGACTTGAGGGAGCCCAGCCACAGCGGGCGGTCGGCGTCCCGGTCGCGGCCGTAGGTGTCCTGGAGGGCCTTCAGTTCGATGGCGTCGCCGAGCACGGTTCCGGTGCCGTGCGCCTCGACGGCGTCGACGTCGGCGGGGGTGAGCCGGGCGGCGGTGAGCGCGGCGCGGATGACGCGCTGCTGGGAAGGTCCGTTGGGGGCGGTGAGGCCGTTGGACGCGCCGTCCTGGTTCATGGCGGTGCTCCGCACGACGGCGAGGACGTCGTGTCCCAGCCGGCGCGCGTCGGAGAGCCGTTCGACGAACAGGACGGCGACGCCCTCGCTCCATCCGGTGCCGTCCGCGGCGGCCGAGAAGGACTTGCAGCGTCCGTCGGAGGACATGCCGCCCTGCTTGCCGAACTCGGTGAAGGCGCTCGGCGTGGTGATGACGGTGACGCCGGCGACGAGGGCCCGGCCGCACTCGCCGCGGCGCAGGGCCTGCACGGCCAGGTGGAGGGCGGTCAGCGAGGACGAGCAGGCGGTGTCGACGGTGACCGCCGGGCCCTCCAAGCCGTAGACGTAGGAGAGGCGCCCGGACAGCACGCTGTGGGCGGTGCCGGTCAGCTGGTAGCCGACGGTGCTCTCCGGCAGCCGGCCGAGGGTGGCGTACCCGGTCGGCGAGGCGCCGACGAAGACGCCGGTGTCGGTTCCGGCCAGCGAGTGGGGGTCGATGCCCGCCCGTTCGAGGGCCTCCCAGGACGCCTCCAGCAGCATGCGCTGCTGCGGGTCCATGGCGAGGGCCTCGCGCGGGTTGATGCCGAAGAGCGCGGCGTCGAAGTCGGGGGCGTCGGGGACGAATCCGCCCCGGCGGGCGTAGCCCTCCGGGGCGGGCCCGGTCTCCGTCCAGCCGCGGTCGGCCGGGAAGTCGACGATGGCGTCGCGGCCGTCGGCGACCAGTCGCCACAGGTCCTCGGGGGCGGCGACGCCGCCGGGGAGCCGGCAGCTCATCGCGACGACGGCCACCGGTTCGCGGGCGGCCTCCCGCATCTCCCGGTTCTGCCTGCGGAGGCGTTCCACCTCCTTGAGGGAGGCCCGGAGGGCTTCAACGGCCTTATCGTCACGAGTATTCATCGCGTTCTCCACCGCTCAGGGATGGTCTCGGCCGGCACCGACGACGCGCCATCGTAGGAAGCGGTGATCCGTGCCCGGCAACCCCTAGCCGACCCCTCAGAGCGTGGTCAGGCCGTGCGAGGGGGCGTTGACGAGGACGGCGAAGTTGCCGAGCCCCTGCTGGTTCTCGTAGAGCTTCTGGTGGCCGTCGGCGATCTCGTCGAAGGTGCCGCACCAGGTGATGCACGGGTCGAGGCGGCCCTCGGACATGAGCCGGATGACCGCGCGGTTCTCGCGGGTGTCCGAGCCGTGCGAGCCCTGCAGGCGCTTGCTGCGCATCCACAGGTAGCGCAGGTCGATGTCACCGTTGTAGCCGCTGGTGCCGCCGCAGAGGACGACCATGCCGCCGTTGTCGCAGACGAACATGGAGGTCGGCAGGGTCGCCTCGCCGGGGTGTTCCACGACGACGCGCGGGTTGCGGCGCTCGCCGAGGGCCTCCCAGAAGGCGGCGCCGAAGCGGCGGACCTCGGCGGTCCAGGCCCTGGCGGCGGCCTTGTCGTCGAGGTCGGGCAGGCGCCCCCAGTGGTTGAAGTCGGAGCGGTTGATCACGCCCTTGGCGCCGAGGTCCAGGGCGTACTTGGCGCGTTCCTCGCTGGAGACGACGGCGATCGGGATGCCGCCGAGCAGGTTGGTGACCTGGATGGCGGCCGAGCCGACGCCGCCGGAGCCGCCCCAGATCAGGACGGGGTCCCCGGGCCGCACGTCGTGCGGCGCCCAGTGCGTCAGCTGGCGGTAGGCCGTCGCGCCGGTCACCAGGAAGCTGCCCGCCCGCTCCCAGGACAGGTTGGCGGGCTTGGGGTGGCACTGCTGTTCCTTGACGCGGGTGAACTGGGCGAAGGAGCCGTAGTTCGACTCGTAGCCCCACGCGAGCAGGGACTTCGACGCGAGGGGGTCGAGCCCCATCCGGACGTCCTCGGCGGTCTCGTCCCAGATCGCGCCGGAGGTGACGACCGCGTCGCCGACCTTGAACTGCGTCACGCCCTCGCCGACGGCCCAGACCACGCCGGAGGCGTCGGTGCCGCCGATGTGGAAGTCCTCGGTGGCGCCGTGCAGCTTCTGCCGCATGGCGATCACGTCGATGGGCTGTCCGAGGGAGGCCCACACGTTGTTGTAGTTGATCCCCGCGGCCATCACGTAGACGAGGACCTCGCCACGGCCGGGACGGGGCACCAGCATGACCTCGGTCTGCATCGCCTTGGCGGGCTCGCCGAAGCGGTCCTGCCGGATGACGTTGGCGTACATCAGGTCGGGGACCTCGCCCAGTGGCGGGGGGTCGCCCAGTTCGTAGAGTCGTTGTGACACGTCGCATCGCCCCCTCGCCCGGCTCCGGCGGCCACGCCGGCCCGGTTCGGATTTGTCCTCATGGATGAGTCATGCGGAGCCGGACGCTACTGAACGCGCGGAAGGCCCGGACACCCCTACCGGCCCGGCCGAACCCCAGTCCTGGCGCGCGGGCGGGGGCGCCTGGGCCGCTCGCCCCCTGACTCCGCCGCCCCGCGCCCCAGTCCTGCGGCTTCCCCCTTGTCCGCGCCCCGGCGAGGTGTTGGCATCACGACAGCCATTCCGGACCCGAGAAGTGGACGACCACATGACGACTCACGACACTGCCTCGACCTGGGTACGCTCCTACGCCCCCGCGCCGGCCGCCGCGACCCGGCTGGTGTGCCTGCCGCACGCCGGCGGGTCGGCGAGCTTCTGGCTTCCGGTGGCGAGGGCGCTGTCCCCGCTGGTCGACGTCGTCGCCATCCAGTACCCGGGACGCCAGGACCGCCGTCACGAGCCGTGCATCGACAACCTGCCGGAGCTCGCGCTGCGGGTGCACGAGGTGCTCGGCGAGCTGGACGACCGGCCGACGGCGCTGCTCGGCCACAGCATGGGCGCCACCGTCGCCTTCGAGCTGGCGCGGCTGATGGAGGCCCGCCGGCCGGCGGCGCACCTCTTCGTCTCCGGGCGGCGCGCGCCGTCGGCCCACCGGAGCGAGAACGTGCACCAGCGGGACGACGACGGTCTGCTCGCCGAGGTGCGCGCGCTGGCCGGCACGGACACCCGCCTGCTGCAGGACGACGAGGTCATGCGGATGGCGCTGCCCGCGGTCCGCAACGACTACCGCGCCGCCGAGACGTACGAGTGGACGCCGGGCGAGCCGCTGAGCTGCCCGGTGACGGCGCTGGTGGGCGACGACGACCCGAAGGCGCACATCCCGGAGGTCGAGGCCTGGTCCAAGCACACCACCGGTCCCTTCCGGCTGGAGGTCATGCCCGGCGGGCACTTCTTCCTGGTCGACCAGAGCGCGCGGGTGCTGAACGTGATCCGTACCGCGCTCGCCGAGAGCTGAGCCGGCCGTCCACCGACGCGGAGGGAGCGCGGGCATGAGTGCGCTGTACGACCTGAACGACCCCGCCCTGGCGGCCGACCGGTTCGGCTACTACCGGCGGCTGCGGGAGACCGATCCGGTGCACCGTACGCCGCTGGGCTACTGGGTGCTGACCCGCTACGACGACGTGGCGGCGCTGCTGCGCTCCCCGCACTCCTCGAGCGCCTTCCCCAAGGAGCCGGGCTGGGCGATGACCCGCGGCGGGCCGACCTGTCCGGTGATGCGCAGCGTCGACAAGTGGCTGCTGCTGCAGGACGGGGCGGACCACCGGCGGCTGCGCAAGCTGATCGCGCGGGTGTTCACGCCGCGCTTCATCGACCGGCTGCGGCCGCGCATCACGGAGATCGTGGACGGTCTGCTGGACTCCATGGGCGACGGCGAGGTGGACCTGGTCCGGGACCTGGCGCTGCCGATGCCGGTCGCGGTGGTCGGGGAGCTGCTCGGCATCCCCGCCGAGGACCGCGCGCGCTGCCGTGACTGGACGGACAAGGTGGGTTACGTCCTCGATCCGGACGTCTCGCCGAGCCGGCGGATCGCCATGAACAAGGCGGAGCCGGAGTTCCGCAGGTACCTGCTGGACCTGATGGCGCAGCGGCGCGGCGCGGACCCGGAGCACGACCTGCTGTCGGTGCTGATGCAGGCGGAGGACGGCGAGCAGCTCACCGAGGACGAGATCGTCGCCAACATCCTGCTCATCTTCAACGCCGGTCACGAGACCACGGTGAACCTCATCGGCAACGGCATGCTGGCCCTGCTGCGGCAGCCGGAGGCGCTGGAGGCGCTGCGGGCGGACCCGTCGCTGATGCAGACGGCGGTGGACGAGCTGTCCCGTTTCGACCCGCCGGTGACGCTGGCCACCCGGATCGCCACCGCCGACCTGGAGATCGGCGGGAAGGTGATCCCGAAGGGGGCGCACGTGATGGGTCTGCTGGACGCCGCCGGGCGGGACCCGGAGCGCTATCCCGACCCGGACCGGCTGGACCTGTCCCGCACCGAGCCGAAGACGCTGGCGTTCAGCGCGGGACCGCACTTCTGCCTGGGCGCGGTGCTGGGGCGGCTGGAGGCGGCGACCGTCTTCTCGCACCTGCTGGAGCGGTACGGGAAGATCGAACTGCTCCGTGAGGACCTGCCGGTCAACAAGCACTTCAACCTGCACGGTCTGCTGGAGCTGCCGCTGCGCCTGACGTACTGACCGTGCCGCCCCGCACCGGCCGGCGTCACAGCGTGCGCAGCACCTCGCGCAGCGCGGTGATCACCTTGTCCTGGCGTTCCTCGGTGAGCGAGGCGTACATCGGCAGGGAGAAGATCTCGCCGGCCAGTGCCTCGGTGACCGGCAGTGACCCGGCCGGCTGCCCGAGGTGGGCGAAGCCGGTCATGGTGTGCACCGGCCAGGGGTAGCTGACGTTGAGTTCGACGCCGTGCGGGCGCAGTGCCTCGATGACGGCGTCGCGGCGCGGGTGCCGCACGACGTAGAGGTAGTAGACGTGGTCGTTGCCGTCGGTGACCTGCGGCAGGACGAGGTCGGTGTCGGCGAGGGCCTCGGCGTAGCGTTCGGCGACGCGGCGGCGGGCCTCGACGTAGCCGTCGAGGCGGCGCAGCTTGCGGCGCAGGATCTCGGCGTGCACCTCGTCCAGGCGGGCGTTGTGGCCGGGGGTCGCCTCGACGAAGTAGCGCTTCTCCATGCCGTAGTAGCGGTACCGGCGCAGTGCGGCGTCGGTGGCGGCGTCGTCGGTGACGACGGCGCCGGCGTCGCCGTAGGCGCCGAGGACCTTCGTCGGGTAGAAGGAGAACGCCGCGGCCCGGCCGGTGGTGCCGGCGAGGCGGCCGTTCTGCCGGGCTCCGTGGGACTGGGCGCAGTCCTCCAGGAGCGCCAGGTCGTGGCGGGCGGCGAGCTTCTCCAGCGGGGCGAGGTCGACGCACTGGCCGTAGAGGTGGACGGGCAGCAGGCAGCGGGTGCGCAGGGTGACGGCGGCCTCGGCCTGAGCGGTGTCCATCAGGTAGTCGCTCTCCCGCACGTCCACGAAGACGGGGGTGGCGCCGACCTGGTCGATGGCGATGACGGTGGGCGCGGCGGTGTTGGAGACCGTGACGACCTCGTCGCCCGGTCCCACGCCGAGGGCGCGCAGGGCCAGCACGAGGGCGTTGGTGCCGTTGTCGACGCCGACGCCGTGGGCGAGCCCGTGGTAGGCGGCGAACTCCTTCTCGAATCCGGTGGTGGAGGGGCCGAGGACGAGTTGTCCGGAGCGGAAGACCTGGTCGACGGCGTCGAGGATGTCCTCGCGCTCCGCCTCGTACTCGTCGAGGTAGTCCCATACGCGCAGGGTCATGATGTCTCTCTTCCGTCCCGGCCGGCGAGGCCGTGCAGGCAGGCGAGGATGGACCGGGCCTGGATGTTGAGGTAGTTGCTGTGGCGGAGGAGGGCCGCCGTGTCGTGCAGGGCGGTCCAGCGGTAGTCGGGGCGGTCGGCGAGGGAGAGGCCGGGGTCGGCCTCGAGGATCACGTAGCGGGTGCGGGCGTGCAGGAAGCGCCCGCCCTCCTCGGAGTGGACGGCGCTGAAGAGCACCCGCTCCGGCGGCGCCTGGAGCACCGTGTCGAGGAAGTGGGGGCGGGCGTCGGGGGGCAGGTGGGTGTAGGTCTGCGGGGTGCACTGCACGGTGGGGCCGAGTTCGAGGACGTCGAGGTTGCCGACCTCGGTGCGGGCGTGCAGCAGCACGTGCGGGACTCCGTCGACCTCGCGGACCAGCAGGGCGACCAGGCCGGTGCCGTGCGGGGCGAGCAGCGGCTGGTCCCAGTGGCCGACCTCGCGGCCGGCGGCCTCCACGGAGACGCCGACGACGTCGAAGAACAGCCCGTCGCGGTGGGTGATGCGGCCGTCGCTGAGCTGCCAGCCGGTGACGGAGTTCAGCGGTATCTCGCGGACGTGGCGTTCGCGGCCGGTGCGTTCCTCGGTGACCCAGCGCAGCAGTTCGCCGTAGGACGGGCCGGCCTCGGCGTGGCGGGTGTCGGGGACGGCGGCGGGGAAGCAGGACAGCACGGTGCGGGTGTCCATGTTGACCAGGTCGTCCTCGTCCAGCAGGCGGTGGATCTGGCCGAGGGTCAGCCAGCAGAAGCCGTCGAGGACCTCGACGGGGCCGGTGGCCTCGACGATGAGGTTGCGGTTGCGTTTGCGGTGGAACCACGCGCCCTGTTCGGACTGGAGGACGTCGGCGAGGACCCGGTGCGGGGCGGTGTCGCGGAAGTGCTCGAGGTAGGGGACGGCCTTGCCGCGGTGGACGCCGCTGTAGTTGCTCCGGGTCGCCTGGACGGTCGGGGAGAGCTGGACGCCGTTGACGTTGCCGGGTTCCACCTTGGCCTGCATCAGGCAGTGCAGCACCCCGTCGAACTCCTTGACGAGGATGCCGAGGATGCCGGCTTCGGGCTGGCTGATGATGGGCTGCTGCCAGTGGTCGACGGCGGCGCCGGGCAGGTGCACGTCGAGGCCGCGGATGGTGAAGAACCGGCCGCTGGCGTGTCCGACGTCCCCGGTGCGCGGGTCCACCGACCAGCCCTGGAGGGCGTCCAGCGGGCGCAGGGAGACGGTGTTGCGGAAGCGGTCGCGGCAGTCGGCGAGCCAGGCGTCGAAGGCGGCTGGGCCGGTGGCCACGCCGTCGACGGCCCGCGCGGAGTCGGCGAATCTGGTGGTGGGGAGGTGTTCGATCGTCTGTGTCGTCATGTCGGCCTCGTCAGACGCGGACGGCGAGGAACAGCCCGCGGCCGTTCTGCACCCCGGGCAGGTACTCGGCGCTCAGGCCGGCCTCGGCGAACGCCTTCTCGTACTGCTCGCGGGTGTAGAGGCGCGCCAGGTAGGTCTCGACGAAGTGCCGGATGCCGCCCTCCGGGTCGGCCACGGTGTAGTGGACCTCCATGCGGGACTTGTCGTCCTGGCGGGAGGCGTGGGAGACGCGGGCCATGGTGAGCCCGTCCACGGTGCAGACGTCGCCCGCGACGTGGCCCGGGGTGAAGGTGTCGTCGAACCACCAGGGGTCGACGACGATCACGCCGTCGTCCTCGAGGTGCGCCTCGAACCGGCGGAGCGCGGCGACGAGGTCGGGCTCGGTCATGGCGTGGCCGATGGAGCCGAACATGCAGGTGACGACGGAGAACCGGGTCCCCAGGTCGAAGTCGCGCATGTCGCCCTGGTGGACGACGTCGCCCAGTTTGCGGCGGGCCACCTCGGTCATGGGGGCGGACAGTTCGACGCCGGCGACGGTGTCGAACATCTCGGCGAAGGCGCTCAGGTGGGAGCCCGTGGCGCAGGCGACGTCGAGCAGCGAGGTGGCGGCGGGGGCCTTGCGGCGGGCGTGGCCGGCGACGAACCGCGCCTCGGCGGCGTAGTCCTTGCCCCGGCCCTGGTGGATCAGGTCGTAGATCTCGGCGAACTCTGCTCCGTACACGGCTGTGGTCCTCTCGGGGTGCTCAGGCGGCGCTCTTGTGGCGGGCGGTGAGGTCCTCGAGGACCGGGACGACGTCGTTGGGGGAGGGCGCGGAGAGCAGGTCCTTGCGCAGCGCCTCGGCGCCGGTGCGGTAGGAGGGGTCCTCCAGCAGCCGGACGAGGGCGTCGCGCACGCCGTCGGGCGTGATGTGGCCCGGCGGCAGGGAGATGCCGGCGCCGGACCGCTCGAGGAGGTCGGCGCGTACGAGCGTGTCCCAGAAACCGGGCAGGACCAGCTGCGGTACGCCGTAGTAGGCGGCGGTGGACTGGATGCCGGCGCCGCCGATGTGGATCACGGCGGAACAGGTCGGCAGCAGGCCCTGCATGGGCACGAAGTCGAGGACGGTGGCGTTGTCCGGCGCCATGTCGGCGGACTCGCCCGGGGCGGGCAGCAGGGTGGCGATCAGGTCGATGTCGAGGCCGGCGAAGGCCTGGAGGGCGGAGACGCTGAACATGTCGAAGCCGAAGTAGCCGCGCACGGAGACGCCGGCGGTGACGGCGACGCGGGGCCGGGGCGGCTCGGCGGCGAGCCATTCGGGGAGCTCGGCCTGCCCGTTGTAGGGGATGTAGCGGACGCCGACCACCGGGAGGCCGTTGTCGATGCGGTGGCTGGGCGGGCCGACGTCGATGGTCCACTGCCCGTTGGCGACGGTCTCGTCGTAGGCGGCGCCGTGCCGGGCGAGCGACTCGGTGAGCCAGTCGCGCAGCGGGTCCGTCCGCTGTTCCTCGGGGAGTTCGGCGAGGCGGTCGAGGAAGTCGTTGCGGGTGCGGGTGACGACGTCGGCGCCCCACAGCATGCGGGCGTGGGCGGCGCCGGTGACCTGCGCGGCGACGGCTCCGGCCCAGGTGAACTGCTCCCAGACGACGAGATCGGGCTGCCACCAGCGGGCGTATGCGACGAGCGCGTCGGTGAACTCGTCGTTGTTGACGGTGCGGAAGTACCGGCCGGTCGTCTCGTCGAAGAAGCGGTGGAGTTCGTCGTGGCCGAGGTTCGCCGAGTGGGTGACGGCCTCGGCGACCCGGGCCCCCCACCCTTCGTCCTGGCTGGCCTCCATGACCTGCTTCCAGCGGTGGTCGCTGCCGAGCGGCACCGCGGTCAGTCCGGTCCTGGTGACGGTCTCCGCCATCTCCGGCTGGGTGGCGACCCGGACCTCGTGGCCCGCCGTGCGCAGTGCCCAGGCGAGGGGCACCATGCTGAAAAAGTGCGTCTTCTCCGCATGTGCCGCGAAGAGAATGCGCATTGCCGTCCTCCAGACGGGACCGTTGAGGGAACGGGCCTGTTTCGCTGCCGAGGTTTCTCGTACTCGGCAGGAACATAGGGACCGGCGCGGCGCGCCGAACACCCCTATCGCCCCTACACCTGGCGCGCTGCACCCCAGTACGCGGGCGAGGGCGCGAGGGCCGCGGCGGTGCTCCTCAGGGCGTCGTCGAGGGGCACCCGGGGGCGCCAGCCGGTGACGGCGCGGAAGGGCCGCGGGTCGACGACCACGTCCTCGCTGTCGGCCGGGTCGGCGTGGTCGGGCGGGGGCACGGTCACGACGGGGACGGCGGGGGCGCCGGTGTGTCCGGCGACGGCCTCGGCGATGCCGGTGAAGAGGGCGAGGAGGGTGACGCCGGTGCCGGTGCCGATCTCCCAGTGGGTGCCGGAGAGCCGGTCGGCGTGGTCGTGGGCGGCGAGCAGCGCCTCCACGACGTCGTCGACGTGGACGAGGTCGCGGCGGACCGAGCCGTCGCCCCAGACGGTGAGCGGTTCGCCGGCCAGGGCGCGGCGGGTCATGGCGGCGACCACGCCGCGGTCGGGCGCGGTGGTGGCGGGTCCGTGGCCGAAGACGGTGGGCAGGCAGAGCGACACGCCGCGCAGCACGCCGTCGGCGGCGGCCTCGGCGAGGGCGTTCTCGGCGAGCAGCTTCTGCCGGACGTACGGGCTCTTCACGTCGGCGGGGCGGACCTCGCCCCCGGGGCCGCCACCCGGGTGGGTGATGGTGCTGGGGAAGACGACGACGGGGGGCCGGGGCCCCCGCGGCCGGGCGCGGAGTGCCGCGGCGAGGTCGTGGACCAGGCCGACGTTCAGCCGCTCGGCGGCGGTGTCGCCCTCGGCGACCCGCCAGCCCGCCTCGGTGGCCGCGACCAGGTGGAAGACGGCGTCGGCCCCTTCGACGGCGTCGGCGATCGCTCCGGGGGCGGCGAGGTCCGCCGTGCGCACCTCGACGTCGGCGACCGCCCCGTCGGGGACGGGGGTCTCGCGGCGGGCCACCAGCCGCAGCCGGACGGGCCGGCGGGCGAGGGCGCGGCAGAGGGGTGAGCCGATGAACCCGGACGCGCCGAGCACCACGACCAGGGGACGGCCGTCGCCGCCGGGGCGGGCCGTCACCGGTACATCGCCTTCTCGATCTCCAGGCACCGCTCGTACACCGGCAGCGTCCCGGCCTCGGCGGCCTCGGCCAGGGTGGGGGCGACGGAGTCGCGGTCGGAGAGGATCATCCGGTCGCGGTCGGGCAGCGGCAGGCCCAGCGCGGGGTCGAGCGCGGTCAGGGCCAGCTCGTTCTCGGCGACGTAGCCGCCGGAGAGCATGTACGACATGACCGTGTCGTCCTCGAGGGCGACGAAGGCGTGGCCGACGCCGAGCGGGAAGTACATGGCGCGGTGGTCCGTCTGGTCGAGCAGGACCGCGTCCCAGGCGCCGAAGGTGGGTGATCCGACGCGGATGTCCACCACGATGTCGACGGCGCTGCCGCGCGCGCAGTAGACGTACTTGGCGGTGCCGGGCGGGGTGACGGTGTAGTGGATGCCGCGCACCACGTCGCGGGCGGAGACGCTGTGGTTGGTCTGGGCGACGGGGAAGAGCGGGTGGCCGACGGCGGCGGTGAACGCGGCTTCCTGGTAGGGCGAGAGGAAGGCGCCGCGGCTGTCGGGGAAGACCTTCGGGGTGAAGGCGAAGGCGCCCGCCACCCGCAGGGGGCGGACGGACATGGTGCCGGTGTCGACGATGTCGGCGGTGTCGCTCGCGGTGGCGGCGGGGGCTTCGGGCACGGCGGACCTCACGGTTGGGGGACGGGTGGCGGGGTGCTCAGTGGAAGCGGCGGCCCTCGTCGGAGCGGTAGGCGCGGTAGGCGACGAGCGCGAGGGCGACGGTCCACGCGCCCTGCGCGATCAGCGCGGCGGGGTTCGGGGTGTAGTCGCTCACGGCCGCCCACACCAGTTCCGCCGCGCCGCGGACCGGCGTGTAGGGAGCGATGGTGGCGATGAAGCCGTCCGTGGCGTACGGGTCGGCGAGCAGGCCGCCGAGGACGACCAGGACGAGCGGGACGATGCTGGTCAGCATGGCGACCAGGTAGGGGTTGACGGAGTACCCGATGGCCAGCATGACGAGCGCGAACGGCACCACGGCGAGGAGCAGCGCCCCCAGTCCCAGCAGGAGTTCGACCGGGGAGGCGCTGGCCTCCGTGCCGAGGGCGGCGACCAGGACCAGCGGGATCGCGCCGAGCAGGGTCATCAGCAGGCTCAGCGACATCATGGAGACCATGCGGGGCACCGGCCCGCCGGGCAGGGTGCGGACGTACCCTCCCCAGGGCTTCATGCGGGCGTCGGCGATGCCCATGCCGTACTGGGCGGAGCAGATGATGAGCACCGCGAAGAGGCACATGGAGGCGGTGCCCATGGTGGCGGTGGCGGGGTCGGAGCCCAGCGTGGGGATGACGAAGACGAACATGCCGCCGGCGGGCATGAAGAGCAGTCCGAGGAAGACCGCGGGGATGCGGACGGCCTCCAGGATCTCGAACTTCACGTAGGCGAGGGTGGTGTTCATCGTGCGACCGCCTCCGCGAGGGTGTCGGTGTCGGTGTCGGTGGCAGAAATGTCCGGGGTGCCGGGGGTGCCGGGGGTCTCGCCCCGGTTGCGGCCGAGGAGGGCCAGGAAGGCGTCCTCCAGGGATCCGGCGCTGACGTCGAGTTCGTCGAAGGGCGCGCCGGACGCCACCAGGTCGCGGACCAGCTGGTCGGAGTCCTGGGAGATCAGGTGGACCCGGTCGCCCTCCCGCTCGGCGGCGACGAGCCCGGGCAGGTCGGGCACCTCGGCCATGCGCACGCTGACCCGGCGCAGGCCGCTCACCCGGCGCAGGGAGGCGACGCTGTCGTCGGCGACGCAGCGGCCCTGGTCGATGATGACGACGCGTTCGGCGAGTTCCTCGACCTCGTCGAGGTAGTGGCTGGTCAGCACCACGGTGCCGCCGTCGGCGTGGAAGGCGCGGATGCCGTCCCAGAGGGCGCGGCGGGCCTCGACGTCGAGGCCGGTGGTGGGCTCGTCCAGGAAGACCAGGTCGGGGCGGCCGACGAAGGCCAGCGCGATGGCGAGGCGGCGCTTCTGGCCGCCGGAGAGGCCGCCGACCTGCCGGTCGGCGAACTCGGTGATGCCGAACTGCTCCTGGAGGGCCTTCTTGTCGGCGGTGCGGGTGAAGTGCGCGCCGACGAAGTCCATCACCTCGGTGGCCTTGAGGGTGTCGGGCAGGCCGGTCTCCTGCGGGGTCATGCCCATCCGGCGGCGGGCCTCGACGTCCCGGGGGTCGCGGCCGAACAGCTCGATCCTGCCCTCGGTGGGTTTGCGCAGGCCGGTGAAGAGGTTGATGAGGGTGCTCTTGCCCGCGCCGTTGGGGCCGAGCAGGCCGATCAGCTGCCCGGCGGGTATGTCGAGCGAGATGCCGTTCACGGCCGTGGTGGTGCCGTAGCGCCGGGTGACCCCGATCGCACGGGCCAGGGGTTGGTCGGTCATCGGGGTTCCTCCAGGGAACAGGTGCTTCCGGGCGTCGCCGGCGGGGCCGGCCGGGCTGTCGGTGGGGCGGGGTGCGCGGTGGTCATCGGGGCAGTTCTCCGATCCACCGATGGACCGCGCGGGCCGTGGTCCCGGCGTGCTCGGCCATCATCGTGAAGTGGTCGCCCGGCACGTCGACGACGTCGTCGGCGGCCTTCCACGTGCTGCGCCAGTCGCGGCCGTCCGCGGGTTCGCGCAGCGGCTGCGAGGCGCGCAGCAGGAGAGTCGGGAACCGGGTGTCGGGGGACGGGTTCGTCCAGAACAGGTTCCCGTACCAGGCCATCGCCGTGAGACGGCTGTCGTCCATGGCGACGAACTGCTCGACCCGGTCGAAGACTCCCTCGGAGAGCTCGGTGTTCCACTCCACCATCAGTGGGTCGTCGAGAGCGTAGACGTCCGCGAGGATCAACGCAGCCGGGGCGGAGCCGAGTTCGGCCATCCGCACGGCCAGCCGGTGGGCCAGCAGCGCGCCTCCGGAGTGCCCGAAGAGGACGACGGGCGTGCCCTGGGCGTGGTCGAGAACGCCCTGCGCCTGCCAGTCGAGGGCGACCTCGTCGGTGGCGGGCAGGAGTTCGCCGCGGCCGTAGCCGAGGACGGGGACCGCGGCCACGCGGCGGGCGCCGCGCAGCGGTGCGGCCAGCCGGGCGAACTCGTGCGGGCCGCCGCCCGCCGTGAGGCCGCTGACGCAGACCAGCAGTTCGGGCGCGGGGCCGTCGGCGAGGGTGGTGAGCTGCGCAGGTCCGCCCGCCTCGGCCACGTCGTCGGCCGTGGGACGGAACTTCGCGGTCTCGCCGACGAGTTCGAGGAATTCGTGGATCCGCCCGGTGCGCACGGCCTCCCGGTAGAGGGAGTCGAGCAGGCCGACCGGGTTCCGGTCGGTGGGCGAGATGCCGAGCACCGGGGCGGTCTCCGTCCCGGCCGGCGCGGCGCCGCCGCCCCCGGCCGTGCCCGCGGTGAGCCGGCGGGCGAGCGCGGCGGGCGTGGGGTGGTCGAAGACGAGGGTGCCGGGCAGCGTCTGGCCCGTTTCCCGTTCCAGTGTCGAGCGGATCTCGAGCGCGGCCAGAGAATCGACGCCCAGTTCGAGGAAGGGGCGGTCGGCCGAGACGGACGAGGTGTCGGCGTGGCCGAGCACGGTGGCGACGGTCGTGCGGACGAGGTCGAGCGCCGTCCGGTCCCGGTCGGGTCCGGTGAGTGCGGGCCCGGTGCCCGTGCCGGGGGCCGGGGTGCGGGGGGCGGCGGACAGGGCGCGGACCTCGGGCAGTTCGTCGAAGAGCGGGCGGTGCCGGGCCAGGGTGTAGGCGGGGTGGAAGCGTCCCCAGTCCACGTCGGCGACGACGGCGCAGGCCTCCGGCGCGGCGGCCGTCTCGACGAGGGCGGTCCAGGCCGCCGCGGGTTCGACGGGGCGCAGGCCGTGGCGCGGGGTGGCCGGGTCGTCCTCGCCGGTGGCCCAGGGGCCGAAGGAGAGGGAGGTCGCGGGCAGCCCGAGGGAGCGGCGGTGCGCGGCGAGGGCGTCCATGCGGGCGCTCGCCGCGGACCGTGCGGCCGTTCCCGTGCCGCCCCAGACGCCGGTGACGGAGGAGATCAGGACGAACGCCTCCAGGCCGGGGGCGAGCTCGGCGGTCACCTCGTGGAGGACCTGGGCGCCGTCGGCGGCGGCCGAGGCGCGCAGGTCGTCGGGGCGCAGCTCCGTCCACGGCGTGTCCGCCTCCGGGGTGACGGCGTGGACCACGGCGGTCAGCGGCCGGTCGGCGGGGATCGCCGCGAGTGCCGCGGCGACGGCGGCCGGGTCGGTGACGTCGGCGGCGACGAGGGTGACGCCGACGGGCAGGCTGTCGGCGAACGCGCGGGCGCCCGGCGCGTCGGCGCCGCGGCGGCCGAGCAGGACCAGGTGGCCGGCCCCGTGGTCGGCGAGCGCCGTGGCCAGGGCCCGGCCGCGGCGGCCGGTGCCGCCGGTGACGAGCACGGTGCCCGAGGGCTGCCAGGGCAGGGCGTCGGCGGGCCGTGCGGGGGTGGCGGTGATCCGGCGGGCGAGGGGGGTGGCGCGCAGGGCGATCTGGTCCTCGTCGGCGGTGCCGGCGGCGAGGAGCGCGGCGAGCCGTGGCGCGGTCCGCGCGTCGGGCCGCGCGGGCAGGTCCACCAGGCCGCCCCAGCGGTGCGGGGCCTCCAGGCCGAGGGTGCGGCCGAGCCCCCAGAGGGCGGCGCGGACGGGGTCGGGGGCCGGGTCGGCGGGGCCGGTGGCGACCGCGCCGGTGGTCAGGCACCACAGGGGGGCGTCGGCCGCGACGTCGTCGAGTGCCTGGGCGAGGGCGAGGACGGCGGCCGGTTCCTCGGCCAGGCAGAGGACGCCCGCGATCGCGGGTGTCTCCTCGTGCGCCGTGCGCAGTGCCTCGGCGTGGGACCTCCGGCAGTCGCCGGCGGTGGGGAGTGCGGTGATCCGCATGCCGTGCTCGCGCAGTCCGGCGAGCAGGTCGTCCGTGGCCGGGTTCCCGGCGCCGACGGCCAGCCAGGTGCCCTGCGGCACGGCCCGGACCGGTTCGGGCAGGGGGTGCCAGGTCACCTGGTAGCGGCCGGTCCGTCCGTCGTCCCGCGCGGTGACGGGGTGCGGTGCGGGCCAGTAGCGGCGTCGCCGGAAGGCGTACGTCGGCAGGTCCGGGCGGGGCCCGGTGACGGGCCCGAGGAGGGCCTCCCAGTCGACGGGGACGCCGGCCGTGTGCAGCCGTGCGACCGCCGTGAGCAGGGCGGCGGGCTCCGGCCGGCCGGAGCGCTGGAGCGCCACGGCGACGGGGGCGGTGGTGTCGTCGAGCGCGCGGGCGCGTTCCAGGGTCCGCTCCACCGGGACGGTGAGCGCGGCGCCGGGTCCGATCTCGGCGAAGCGGGTCACGCCCCGGCCGAGGAGGGTGCCGACGGCGTCGGCGAAGCGGACGGTGGCGCGTATCTGCCGGACCCAGTACCGCGGGGTGGACATCGCGCCGTCGTCCTCGACGCCGGTGACCGTGGACACCAGCGGGATGCGGGCGGGCCGGTAGTCGAGGGTCGCGGCCACGGCGGCGAAGTCGTCCAGCACGGGGTCCATGTGCGGCGAGTGGAAGGCGTGCGAGACGTCCAGGGGGCGGATCCTGCGGCCGGTGCGCCGGCCTGTCTCGGCGAGTTCCGCCAGGGCGTCGGCGTCGCCGGAGAGGACGACCTCGTCGCGGGTGTTGACGGCGGCGATCGCCACGCGGTCCTCGTACCCGGTGAGCGCGGCGCGCGCCTCGGCCTCGGGCATCCGCACCGACATCATCGCGCCGCCCTCGGGCAGTGCGCCCATGAGCCGGGCCCGGGCGGCCACCAGGGTGCAGGCGTCGGCGAGCGTGAGGACGCCGGCGACGTGCGCGGCGGCGATCTCGCCGACGGAGTGCCCGGCCAGCCGGTCGGGTGTCAGGTTCCACGACTCCAGCAGCCGGAAGAGGGCCACCTCGAAGGCGAACAGGGCGAGTTGGGTCCAGGCGGTGCGGCCGAGCGCGTCGGCGTCGTGGAGGACGACGTCGCGCAGCGGGCGCTCCAGGTCCGGGTCGAGGTGGGCGCAGACCGCGTCGAAGGCGTCGGCGAACACCGGGTAGGTCTCGTACAGTTCGCCGCCCATGCCGGCGCGCTGGGCGCCCTGGCCGGAGAAGACGAAGGCCAGGTCGCCGCTCGCGGCGACGCCGCGGACGACCTCGGCCGCCGTGCCGGTGCCGGCGTCCGGGACGCCCGTGCCGGCGAGTCGGGCGAGGCCGTGGCGCAGCCCGTCGGTGTCGGCCGCCAGGACGACGGCCCGGTGCTCCAGGCCGGCCCGCGCGGTGGCGAGCTGGTGGGCGGCGGCGCGCGGGTCGAGCGTGGCGCCGGTGCGGTCGAGGTGTGAGCGGAGCCGGTCGGCCTGGGCCCGCAGGGCGTCCTCGGAGCGGCCGGAGACGGGCCAGAGCAGGAGCGGGGCGGCGGTGTCCGGAGTGTCGGCCGGCGGGGTGACCTGCGGCGCCGGCTCACGTGGGGCCTCCTCGACCAGGACGTGCGCGTTGGTGCCGCTGATCCCGAACGAGGACACGCCGGCCCGGCGCGCGTGTCCGGTCTCCGGCCACGGCCGGTCCTCGGTCAGCAGCGACACGGCGCCCGCGGACCAGTCCACGTGCGGCGTCGGCTCGTCCACGTGCAGTGTCCGGGGCAGCTTGCCGTGGCGCATGGCCTGCACCATCTTGATGACACCGGCGACGCCCGAGGCGGCCTGCGTGTGACCGATGTTGGACTTCACGGACCCCAGGTAGAGGGGTGTCTCGCGGTCCTGCCCGTAGGTGGCGAGCAGGGCCTGGGCCTCGATGGGGTCACCCAGCCGGGTGCCGGTGCCGTGCGCCTCCACCGCGTCGACCTCGGACGCCTGCAGCCCGGCGGCGGCCAGTGCGGCCCGCACCACCCGCTGCTGCGCCGGACCGTTCGGCGCGGTCAGTCCGTTGGACGCACCGTCCTGGTTCACCGCGGAGCCCCGCACCACGCCGAGCACCTCGTGCCCGTTGCGCCGCGCGTCCGACAGCCGCTCCAGCAGGAGCAGACCCACGCCCTCGCCCCAGCCGGTGCCGTCCGCGGCGGCCGCGAACGCCTTGCACCGGCCGTCGGTCGCCAGGCCGCCCTGACGGCCGAACTCGGCGAACACCGCGGGCGAGGGCATCACCGTCACACCGCCGGCGAGGGCCATGGAGCACTCCCCCGTGCGGATCGACTGGGCCGCCAGGTGCAGCGCGACCAGCGACGACGAGCACGCGGTGTCGACGGTGACGGCCGGGCCCTCCAGCCCGAAGGTGTAGGAGATCCGGCCGGACAGGACGCTGTTGGAGGTGCCGGTCATGGCGTGGCTCTCCGAGCCCTCCGGCAGCACGCCGGCCATGGCGTAGCCCGCGGCGGACGCGCCGACGAAGACGCCGACGCGCGTGCCCCGGACGGAGGTCGGGGCGATGCCGCCGCGCTCCAGCAGCTCCCAGGAGGCTTCCAGGAGCACCCGCTGGTGCGGGTCCATGGCGACGGCCTCGCGGGGCGAGATGCCGAAGAGGTCGGCGTCGAACTCCGTGGCGTCGTGCAGGAAGCCGCCCTCGGGGGTGAAGCCGCCGGCTCCCGACAGGTCCCAGCCCCGGTCGACGGGGAACGGCGACATGGCGTCGGTCCCGGCCGAGACGAGCTCCCACAGGCCCTCCGGGGAGTCGGCGCCGCCGGGGTAGCGGCAGCTCATCGAGACGATGACGACCGGGTCGTCGGTATCGGCGACCGCGGTGGCCGGTCCCCGCGCGGGTGCGGCGCCCGGCTCGACGAGGCCGAGCCGGGAGAGCAGTTCGGCGGCCGCGAGGCGCGGGGTGGGGTGGTCGAAGACCAGGGAGGCCGGGAGCCGCAGGCCGGTCGCCGCGGCCAGGCCGTCGCGGACGCGGAGCGCGGTGAGGGAGTCGATGCCGAGCCCGGTGAAGACCTCGTCGGGGTCGACGGCCTCGGGGCCCGTGTGGCCGAGCACACCGGCGACGACGGTGCGCACCAGGTCGGACAGGACGCGGGCGCGGTCGGCGGGGAGGGCGGCCTCGAGCCGGGCGCGCAGCTCCGCGTGGCCGACGCGTGCGTCCTCGGTCGGCGACGGGCCGTCCGCCCGGGCGTCGGCCGCCTCCGGCAGGTCGGCCAGCAGCGGGCTCGGGCGGCGCAGGGTGAACGACGGCGCGAAGCGGCCCCAGTCGATGTCGGCGACCACGCCGGTGGCGCGGCCGGAGTCCACGGCGGCGGACAGCGCGGTCAGGCACAGCGCGGGCGGCATGGCGGTGATGCCCCGGTCCCGCAGGAAGTCCCCGGCGTCCCGGTCGGCGGCCATGCCGCTGCCGCCCCAGGCGCCCCACGCCACGGAGGTGGCGGCCCGGCCGCGGGCCCGGCGTCGCTCGGCGAGCGCGTCGAGGGCCGCGTTGGCGGCGGAGTACGCGGCCTGCCCGCCGCTGCCCCAGACCCCGGCGATCGAGGAGAACAGCACGAACAGCTCGGCCCTCTCCTCCAGCAGGGCGTCCAGGTGGAGCGCGCCGAGGACCTTGGCACGGGCGGCCTCGGCGACCTCGGCCGGCGAGGTGCCGGCCAGCGGCACGGTGGCCGCGACACCGGCGGTGTGGACGACGCCGGTGACCGGGTGGTCGGCGAGCAGCGCGGCGAGTGCGTCGCGGTCGGCGACGTCGCAGGCGACGACGGTCGCCGCGGCTCCGAGCCCGGCCAGTTCGGCGACCAGTTCGCCGGCGCCGGCGGCCCGGGGGCCGGTGCGGCTGACGAGGACCAGCTCGGTGACCCCGCGTTCGGCGGCCAGCCAGCGGGCGACCTCGCGGCCGAGCGCGCCGGTTCCGCCGGTGACGAGCACCGGGCCGTCGGGCGACCACGGCTCGGTGACCGGGTGGGGCTCCGGGGCGGCGTGCCGGATGCGCCGGACGAAGACTCCGGACGGCCGCACCGCCAGCTGGTCCTCGTGTCCGGCGGCGCCGGCCAGGACGGCGCCGAGCCGGGCGGCGGACCGGTCGCCGGTCGTGGACAGGTCGATCAGTCCGCCCCAGCGTTCGGGGTGTTCCAGGGCGGCGCTGCGGCCGAGGCCCCACAGTGTGGCCTGGGCGGGGCTCACCTCGCCGTCGGCACGGCCCACGGCGACCGCGCCGCGGGTGAGGCACCACAGGGGTGCGCCGGAGCCGGCGTCGCCGAGCGCCTGGAGCAGGGTGACGGTGTCGCCGGTTCCGGTGGGCAGCGCCGCGCCCTCGGGGTGCGGGCGCTCGTCGAGCCCCAGCAGGGAGAGCACGCCGGTGAGACCGTCCGTCTCCGGCAGCGCGGCGGCGAGTGCGGCACGGTTCGCGCCGGCGGGGACGGTGAGCTCGGTGACGTCCGCCCGGGCGAGCGCGGCCCGCACGGTCGCGCGGTCCGCCTCCGCCCCGGACGACGGGAGCACCAGCAGCCAGTGGCCGTCTGGTGCGGTGGACGGCAGTCCGACGAGGGGGGTCCACGCCACGTCGTAGCGCCAAGAGGCGACGGCCGTCTCCTGGCGGCGCCCCTGCCGCCAGGCGGTCAGGGCGGGCAGTACCTGGGCGAGTTCCGGCGCGTCGATGCCGAGGGTCCTGGCGACGGCCTCCGTGTCACCGCTCTCGACACCGCCCCAGAACGCCTCCTCCACGGGATCGGCGCCCGCCTGGGCCTCCGGTCCGGCGGCTCGGTGCTCGACCGGTGCGGGCCAGTAGCGGTCACGCGCGAAGGCATAGGTGGGGAGGTCGACGGGGCGGGCGTCCGGGAGGACGGTGGTCCAGTCGACGGGGACGCCGGCCACGTGCGCCTCGGCGAGCGCGGTCAGCCAGCGGGTGGCGTCACCGCGGTCGCGGTGCAGGGACGCCAGGGTGACTCCGGGGAGTCCGGACTCCTCCAGCGTCTGCTCGATGCCGGGGGTCAGAACGGGGTGGGGGCTGCTCTCCAGGAAGACGGTCCGCCCGTCGGCCAGCAGCGCGCTGGTCGCCTCGCCGAACCGGACGAGGGAGCGGAGATTGTCGTACCAGTACTGCGCGCCCATCTCGGCGGTGTCAAACCGGCCACCCGTCAGCGACGAGTACAGGGGCACCACGGAGGACACGGGCCTGATCGGGGCGAGCTCGGCGAGGATCTGCTCCCGCAGCTCCTCCACCTGCACCGAGTGCGAGGCGTAGTCCACCGGTATCCGGCGGGCCCGGACCCCTCGTTCCTCACACGCCGTCATCAGCGCGTCCAGCGCGTCGGGCTCACCGGAAACCACCGTCGAGCCGGGACCGTTGACCGCAGCGACCGACACGCGGCCGTCGAAGGCCGCCGCCAGTTCCTCGGCGACGTCCGAGCCGGCGGCCAGGGACACCATGCCCCCGCGTCCGGCCAGCGCCCGCAGCGCACGGGAACGCAGTGCCACCACGCGCGCGCCGTCCTCGAGGGACAGGCCGCCCGCGACGACGGCGGCGGCGATCTCGCCTTGGGAGTGCCCGACCACGGCCGACGGCGTCACGCCGGACGCCCGCCACAGCTCCGCCAGGGACACCATCAGGGCCCACAGCACCGGCTGGACCACGTCCACCCGGCCCCACAGCGCCTCGTCCCCGCTCTCCAGCACGTCCCACAGGGCCCAGTCCACGAACGGCTCCAACGCCGCCGCGCACTCCTCCAAGGACGCCCGGAACACCGGCGACCACGCCGCCAGCTCACGCCCCATCCCCAGCCACTGCGACCCCTGACCCGGGAACACCAGCACCGGTGCGCCCTGGCCCGAGCCGCGGACGCTGGTGACCACGCCGGGCGCCTCGCGGCCCTCGGCCAGGGCCGCAAGGCCCCGCCGGAAGTCCGCCAGGTCGGAACCCAGCACCACCGCACGGTGCCCGAGGGCGGCACGCGTGGTCGCCAGGGAGAAACCGATCTCACCGACCGTCGCCCCACCGCCCGTGCCCTCGACATGGGCCAGCAGACTCGCCGCCTGCCCCCGCAACGCCTGCTCCGTCCGACCCGACACCACCCACGGCACCGGACCGGATGTGGCCAACTCCGTTGTCTCGTAGCGGGATTCCTCGGACTGCGGCGCGGCTTCGATGATGACGTGGGCGTTGGTGCCGCTCACGCCGAAGGAGGAGACACCGGCCCGGCGCGGGCGGTCGGACTCCGGCCACGGGCGCGTCTCCGTCAGCAGTTCGACGGCCCCCGCCGTCCAGTCCACGTGCGGCGTCGGCTCGTCGACGTGCAGGGTGGCCGGCAGCACGCCGTGGCGCATCGCCTCGACGAGCTTGATCACTCCGGCGACGCCCGCGGCGGCCTGGGTGTGACCGATGTTGGACTTCACCGAACCCAAATACAGCGGCTCCTCGCGGTCCTGCCCGTAGGTGGCGAGGAGGGCCTGGGCCTCGATCGGGTCGCCCAGCTTGGTGCCGGTGCCGTGCGCCTCGACCACGTCGACGTCGGCCGTGGTGAGCCGGGCGGCGTCCAGCGCGGCACGGATCACCCGTTCCTGCGAGGGTCCGTTCGGCGCGGTCAGCCCGTTCGACGCGCCGTCCTGGTTGACGGCCGTGCCGCGCACGACCGCGAGCACGCGGTGCCCGTTGCGCTGTGCGTCCGACAGCCGCTCGACGAGCAGCACGCCGACGCCCTCGCCCCAGCCCGTGCCGTCGGCGTCCGAGGAGAACGCCTTGCAGCGGCCGTCGGTGGAGAGCGCGCCCTGGGTGCTGAATTCGACGAAGGTGCCGGGAATCGGCATCACGGTGACGCCGCCGGCCAGGGCCAGGGAGCACTCGCCGTTGCGCAGCGACTGAGCCGCCAGGTGCAGGGCGACCAGCGACGACGAGCACGCCGTGTCCACGCTGAGCGCGGGTCCCCGCAGACCGAAGGTGTAGGAGATGCGGCCGGACAGCACGCTGGCGGTGTTGCCGGTGCCCAGGTGGCCCTCGGTGGCGGCCTCGGAGCCGAGCAGCAGGGCGGCGTAGTCCTGGCCGTTGGTGCCCGCGAACACGCCGGTGTCGCTGCCGCCGACGGAGGTCGGGTCAATGCCGGCCCGCTCGAACACCTCCCAGGAGGTCTCGAGGAGAAGCCGCTGCTGCGGATCCATCGCCAGCGCCTCGCGCGGCGAGATGTTGAACAGGCCCGCGTCGAAGTCGGCGACGTCGTCGAGGAAGCCGCCCGCGCGGCTGGAGGAGAGGCCGTCGGGGCCGAGCAGGGCCTCGAGGTCCCAGCCCCGGTCGGCCGGGAAGTCGCCCATCGCGTCGGTTCCGGTGGCCACCAGGTTCCACAGCGCCTCGGGCGAGTCCACCCCGCCGGGGAAGCGGCAGGCCATGCCGATGATGGCGATGGGCTCGTCGGTCGCTGGCCGGGCGCCGCCCTGGGCGGGGCGGGTCGCGGAGGCCGGTGCGCCGGACAGCAGGGTGACCAGGTGGGCGGCTAGGGCCGCGGGGGTCGGGAAGTCGAAGACCAGGCCGGCCGGGAGGGAGAGTCCGGTCCGGGAGGACAGCAGGTTGCGGAGCTCCAGGGCGGTCAGGGAGTCGAAGCCGAGGTCGTGGAAGGCGCGTTCGCGGTTCACGGCCCCGGGCGTGCCGTGGCCGAGGACGGCCGCGACGGCTTCGAGGACGAGGTGCTCCGCGCCGCGCGCCAGCTCGGCGGCGTCCGCGTCGGGGGCGGCGAGCGCGGCGGGACCGGTGTCCTCGACCGCGCGGACGACCGGGGCGGCCTCGGGGAGTTCGGCGAACAGCCTGCTGGGCCGTACCGCCGTGAAACCGGGGGTGAACCGTTCCCAGTCGATGTCGGCGACGACGAGGGTGCCGTCCCGCTCGGCCAGGGCGGTGGCCAGGGCTCCCAGCGCCCGGTCCTCGGGCATGGCGGGCAGTCCGCCGCGGGCCAGCCGGGCCGCGGCGGCCGGGTCGGCGGCCATGCCGGCTCCGGCCCAGGCGCCCCAGGCGAGGGCGGTGCCGGGCAGGCCGCGGGAGCGCCGGCGCTCCACCAGGGCGTCGAGGTGCGCGTTGGCGGCCGCATAGGGGCCCTGGCCGGCGCTGCCGATGACGCCCGCGACGGACGAGAAGACGACGAAGTCGGTGAGTTCGCCGGAGAGTTCGTCGAGGAGGTCGGCGGAGTGGGCCTTGGCGTCGAGGACGGCGGTGAGCCGTTCGGGCGTCAGCGCGTCGAGCACACCGTCGTCGACGATCCCGGCGGCGTGCACGACGGTGGTCACCGGGTGACGTTCCAGGAGGTCGGCCACGGCCTCGCGGTCGCTCAGGTCACAGGCGACGACGACGGCGGTGCAGCCGCGCTCGGCGAGGTCCGCGACGAGCTCGGACGCGCCCGGTGCGGCGGGCCCGCGCCGGCTCGCCAGGACGATGCGGGTGGCGCCCCGGTCGGCGAGCAGACGGGCGACCTTGCCGCCCAGCGCGCCGGTGCCGCCGGTGACCAGGGCCGCTCCGTCGGTGCGCCACTCGGCCGGCCGGGTGTGCCCGTCCGTGGCGGTGGGGGCCCGTCTGATCCGGCGGACGTGGATACCGGTCGGCCGGACGGCGGCCTGGTCCTCGCCCGCGTCACCGGCCAGCAGCTGGGCCAGGCGTTCGGCCGCCCGGCGGTCGAGGCGCTCCGGCACGTCGACCAGGCCGCCCCAGCGGTCGGGGTTCTCGAGCGCGGCGACCCGGCCGAGTCCCCACAGCTGGGCCGCGGCGGGCAGGCACTCGTCGCCCGGCACGGCCGCGACCGCGCCGGTGGTGAGGCACCACAGCGGTGCGGCGAGTCCGGCGTCGCCCTGTGCCTGGAGGCCCAGCAGCAGTTCCGCGGTGGTGCGCACGCGGGCGAGCACCCCGGTGACGGGCCGGCCGGCTTCGGCGGCGGCCGTCGCCAGTTCGGCCATGCGGGCGGCGCACCGGGCGCGGTCCGTGCCGAGGTCCGTCATCTCGACCACGTCGGCGCCCGCGGCACGCAGGCCCTCGGTGAGCCCGTCGGGGGCCTCGTCGCCGGTGACCAGGAGCCAGGTGCCGCTCAGGCGCAGGTGGCGGTCGGTGAGCGGGGTCCAGGCGACGCGGTAGCGCCAGGCGTCGGTGGTGGCCTTCTGCCGGCTCCGCTCGCGCCAGGCGGCGAGGGCGGGCAGGACGGTGCCGAGGCCCTCCCGCTGGTCGTCGTCGAGGCTCAGGGCCCCGGCCACGGCGTCGGTGTCGGCCGAGTCCACGGCCGACCAGAACTCCCGCTCGGCCGGGTCCTCCACCGTGACGGGGCGGGGCAGGCCCGGGGTGGGCCAGTGCCGTCGGCGTGCGAAGGGGTAGGTGGGCAGCGCGATCCGGGCGCCGCCGAACGGGGCCAGGTAGGCGGACCAGTCCACCGGAACGCCGCGGGTGTGCAGCCGGGCCAGCGCCCGGACGAGGGTCGCGGCCTCGGGCCGGTCCGCGCGCAGGGCGGGCACGGCGGCCAGACCGTCGGCCTGCTCGGCCACCAGGGCGGAGAGAACCCCGCCGGGGCCCAGCTCCAGCGCCGTCCGCACCCCGCCGAGGGAGGCGATCGCGTCGGCGAACCGGACGGGCTCGCGGATCTGGCCCACCCAGTAGTCCGCGGTGGCGATGTCACCGGGCGCCGTGGTCACGACCGGGACGGACGGGGCGTGGTAGGTCAGCGACTCGGCGACGGCGGCGAACTCCGCCTGCATCGGCTCCATCAGGTGGGAGTGGAACGCGTGCGAGACGACCAGCCGCTTCACGCGAACACCCTCGGCACGCAGCCGCTCCTCCAGCGCGCCGATCGCCTCGGCGTCCCCGGAGACCGTGATCGAGGTCGGGCCGTTCACGGCCGCCAGGTCCACCCCGTCGGGCAGCTCCAGACCGTCCTCGGCCACCTCGACCGCCAGCATGGCGCCGCCGGACGGCAGCGCGTCCATCAGTCGGCCACGCGCCGACACCAGCCGGCACGCGTCGTCCAGCGACAGCACGCCCGCGCAGTGCGCGGCGGCGAGCTCACCGATGGAGTGACCGACCAGCACGTCCGGGGTCACACCCCAGGACTCCACCAGCCGGAACAGCGCCACCTCGACCGCGAACAGGGCGGGCTGGGTGTACACGGTCCGCGCCAGCAGCTCCGCGTCGTCGCCGAACACCACGTCACGCAGCGGCAGTTCGAGCTCCACCCGCGCGCACACCGCGTCGAAGGCGTCCGCGAACACCGGGAAGGCGTCGTACAGTTCACGCCCCATCCCGACGCGCTGCGCGCCCTGCCCCGAGAAGAGCAGGGCCAGACCGCCGTGGACGACCTGGTCCCGGACCACGTCCTGCGGCTGCTCACCGGCGGCGAGTGCCGTCAGCGCGGCGGTGTGGTCGTCGAGGACCACCGCACGGTGGTCCAGGTCGGCACGTGTGGTGACGAGGGTGTGAGCCAGGTCGGCGAGTTCCGCCTCCACGCCGGCGAGCCGGCCGGCCTGCCGGGCGAGGGCGTCCGGCGTGGCGCCGGACAGCGGAACGGGCAGCGGGACGGAGAGCGGGAGGTCCGGGCGCTTGGGCTTCCGCGGGGCGTCGGCGGGGGTGTCGGCGGGTGCGGCGGCCGGGTCCGGGGCCTCCAGGATGGTGTGCGCGTTGGTGCCGCTGATGCCGAACGACGACACGGCCGCGCGCCGGGGCCGGTCCGCCCGCGGCCACGGGCGGTTCTCGGTGAGCAGTTCCACGGCGCCCGCCGACCAGTCGACCTCCGGGGTCGGCGCGTCGACGTGCAGCGTCCTGGGCAGTTCGCCGTGCCGGAGTGCCATGACGGCCTTGATGACGCCGACGACGCCGGCGGCGGCCTGCGTGTGCCCGATGTTGGACTTGACCGACCCCAGGTAGAGCGGCCGGTCGGCCTCCCGGCCCTGGCCGTAGGTGGCCAGCAGCGCCTCGGCCTCGATCGGGTCGCCCAGCCGCGTGCCGGTGCCGTGCGCCTCCACCACGTCCACGTCGGAGGGCTCGAGGCCCGCCGACGCCAGCGCGGCGCGGATGACCCGCTGCTGCGCGGGCCCGTTCGGCGCGGTGAGCCCGTTGGACGCGCCGTCGGAGTTGACGGCGCTGCCGCGGACCACCGCGAGCACCTCGTGTCCGTTGCGGCGCGCGTCCGAGAGCCGCTCGACGAGCAGCACGCCGACGCCCTCGCCCCAGCCCGTGCCGTCGGCGTCCGAGGAGAACGCCTTGCAGCGGCCGTCGGCGGCCTGGCCGCGCTGCTTGCTGAACTCGGCGAAGACGGACGGCAGGGAGATGACGTTGACGCCGCCGACCAGGGCCAGGTCGGACTCCCGGTGGCGCAGCGACTGGCAGGCCAGGTGGAGGGCCACCAGGGAGGAGGAGCACGCGGTGTCGACGGTGACCGCGGGGCCCTCCAAGCCAAAGGCGTAGGCGACGCGGCCCGAGAGCACGCTGGGGGACCCGCCGGTGACCAGGTAGCCACTGCCCGCCTCGGGGTCCGCCGCGAGGACGGTCAGGTAGTCCTGGCCGCCGGAGCCGGCGTACACCGCCGTCCGCGTTCCGGCGAGTGAGCGGGGGTGGATGCCGGCGCGCTCCAGGACCTCCCAGGAGGCTTCGAGGAGCAGCCGCTGCTGCGGGTCCATGGCCAGCGCCTCGCGCGGGGAGATGCCGAACAGGTCGGCGTCGAAGGCGGTGGCGTCGGGGAGGAATCCGCCCGTGCGCGGGTAGTCGGCGCCGGGCGCGTCGAGGTCCCAGCCGCGGTCGGCGGGGAAGGGGCCCATGGCGTCGGTTCCGGAGCGGACGAGTTCCCACAGGTCTTCCGGGGAGCGGACGCCGCCCGGGAAGCGGCAGGCCATGCCGACGAGGACGATCGGGTCGTCGTCCGCCGCGCCGGCGTCGGCGCGGACGGGGACCGCGGGGGCCGCGGGCTCGGCGGCCGCCGTGGCGTTCTCTCCGGTGATCTGGGCGGCGAGGAAGCGGGAGAGGGCGAGCGGGCTCGGGTGGTCGAAGACGAGGGTGGCGGACATGCGCAGGCCGGTGGTGAAGGTCAGGCGGTTGCGCAGTTCGACGGCGCCCGCCGAGGTGAGCCCGAGCTCGCCGAAGGCGCGTCCGGGCTCCACCTCGGAGGCGGAGTCGTGGCCGAGCACCAGCGCCACCTGGTCCCGGACCAGGTCGAGCAGGAACCTGTTGCGTTCCGCCTCCGAGGCCCCGGCCAGTCGCTGCGCCGGGGGCAGGTCCTCCTGCTCGGCGGCGGGGCCCTGGGCGGTGGTCTGTTCGGCCGCCTGGCGGAGGGCGCGGACGTCGGGCAGTTCGTCGAGGAGCCGGCTGGGGCGGGTCGCGGTGAAGAACCAGGAGAAGACGTCCCAGCGGATGTCGGCGAGGAGGAGGGCGGTCTCGTCCCGTTCCAGCGCGGTGCGCAGGCCCGCCAGGGCGTGCGCGGGCTCCATGCGGAGGACGCCGTGGCGTTCGAGCACGTCGCCGAAGGTGCCGTCGGCCATGCCGGCGCCCGCCCATGAGCCCCAGGCCACGGAGGTCGCGGTCAGGCCCTGGGCACGGCGGTACTGCGCGAAGGCGTCCAGGAAGGCGTTGCCGGGGGCGTAGTTGCCCTCGCCGGCCGAGCCGAAGACGCCGGCCAGGGACGAGAACAGCACGAAGGCCGACAGGTCCAGGTGCGCGGTGAGCCGGTGCAGGTTGAGGGCGCTGGCGGCCTTGGCGCGCAGGGCGGTCTCGACGCGGTCCGGGGTGAGCGAGTCCACGATGCTCGAGTCGACGACTCCGGCGGCGTGGAAGACGGCGGTCAGCGGGCGGTCGGCGGGCAGGTCCGCGAGGACGGCAGCGAGCGCGTCCTGGTCGGCGGCGTCCACCGCGGCGACGGTGACCTCGGCGCCCGACTCCCGCAGCTCGGCGGCGAGTTCGGCCGCGCCGGGGGCGTCGGGGCCGCGTCGGCTGAGCAGGAGCAGGTGCTCGGCGCCCGAGGCGGCGAGCCAACGGGCGACGTGCGCGCCGACGCCGCCGGTGCCGCCGGTGACGAGCACGGTGCCGGACGACTGCCAGGTGCCGCCGGGCGGGGCCGGCTCGGCCCGGCGCAGGCGGGGCACGAAGACGCCGGTGGGGCGGATCGCGGCCTGGTCGTCGCCGGTGCCGGCGAGGACGGCCGCCAGGCGGGACAGGGCGCGCGGTCCGGGGTCGGCGGGCAGGTCGACCAGGCCGCCCCACTGGGTGTACTCGTGGGCGGCGACCCGGCCGAGCCCCCAGGTCAGGGCCTGTGCCGGACGGGTGACGGTGTCCCCGGGGCCGGCGGCGACGGCGCCGGAGGTGGCGCACCACAGGCGCACCGCCTCACCGGTGTCGTGCACGGCGTGCAGCAGGGTGATGCCGGCGGCGAACCCGGCCGGGGTGGCGGGGTGTCCGGGGGCGGGGTCCTCGGCGAGGGCGAGCAGCGACAGCACGCCGTCCGCACCGCGCAGCCGCTCGGCGAGGGCGGCGCGCTCGTCCTCGGGGGCGACGGTGAGGAGTTCGGGGGTGGCGCCCGCCTCTTCGAGGGCCGCGACGACGGCGGTGGTCAGCGGGTGGGAGTGGTGGTCCGGGTGCACGGCCACCATCCAGCGGCCGTCGAGCCGCCCGGCGGGGAGCTGCGCGGGGGTCCACGCGGTCCGGTAGTGCCAGCTCTCGGCGCGGCTCCGTTCCCGGTCACGCCGGTGCCAGGAGGAGAGCGCGGACAGGGCCTCGGCGAGCGGGGTCCGGCCGCTGACGTCCAGCATCCGCTGGAGGGCCGGCAGGTCCTCGTTCTCGACGGCGGACCAGAACCAGTCCTGCGCGGCGTCGGACGCGGGCAGTTCGGGCTCGACGGTGTCCAGCCAGTAGCGGCGTCGCTGGAAGGCGTAGGTGGGGAGGTCGACGGGGCGGGCTTCCGGCAGGACGGTGGCCCAGTTGACCGCGACGCCGGCCACATGGGCTTCGGCGAGCGCGGTCAGCCAGCGGGTGGCGTCACCGCGGTCGCGGTGCAGGGAGGCCAGGGTGACTCCGGGGAGTCCGGACTCCTCCAGCGTCTGCTCGATGCCGGGGGTCAGAACGGGGTGGGGGCTGCTCTCCAGGAACACCGAACGCCCGTCGGCCAGCAGCGCGTTGGTCGCCTCGCCGAATCTCACCAATGAGCGGAGGTTGTCGTACCAGTACTGCGCGCCCATCTCGGCGGTGTCGAACCGGCCACCGGTCAGCGACGAGTAGAGCGGGATCGTCGACGACGCGGGCGTGATCGGGGCGAGGTCGGCGAGGATCTGCTCCCGCAGCTCCTCCACCTGCACCGAGTGCGAGGCGTAGTCCACCGGTATCCGGCGGGCCCGGACCCCTCGTTCCTCACACGCCGTCATCAGCGCGTCCAGCGCTTCCGGCTCACCCGAGACCACCGTCGAGCCGGGACCGTTGACCGCAGCCAGGGACACGCGGCCGTCGAAGGCCGCCGCCAGTTCCTCGGCGACGTCCGAGCCGGCGGCCAGGGACACCATGCCCCCACGTCCGGCCAGCGCCCGCAACGCACGCGAACGCAGAGCCACCACACGCGCGCCGTCCGCCAGCGACAGGCCACCCGCGACCACGGCGGCGGCGATCTCACCCTGCGAGTGCCCCACCACCGCCGACGGCGTCACACCGGACGCCCGCCACAGCTTGGCGAGCGAGACCATCAGCGCCCACAGCACCGGCTGGACCACGTCCACCCGGCCCCACAGCGCCTCGTCCTCGCTCTCCAGCACCTCCCCCAACGACCAGTCCACGAACGGCTCCAACGCCGCCGCGCACTCCTCCAAGGACGCCCGGAACACCGGCGACCACTGCGCCAGCTCCCGCCCCATCCCCAGCCACTGCGACCCCTGCCCCGGGAACACCAGCACCGGTGCGCCCTGGCCCGAGCCGCGGACGCTGGTGACCACGCCGGGCACCTCGCGGCCCTCGGCCAGCGCCGCCAGCCCCCGCCGGAAGTCCGCCAGGTCGGAACCCAGCACCACCGCACGGTGACCGAGAGCCGCACGCGTGGTCGCCAGCGAGAAACCGATCTCACCGACCGTCGCCCCACCGTCGACGTCCTCGACATGCGCCAGCAGACTCGCCGCCTGCCCCCGCAACGCCTGCTCCGTCCGACCCGACACCACCCACGGCACCGGACCGGAGACGTGCGACTCCGGGGTGTCGGCGGGCGCGTCGGCGGCGGGTTCGGCGGGGCGGTACTCCTCGAGGATCACGTGGGCGTTCGTGCCGCTCACGCCGAACGAGGACACGCCGGCCCGGCGGGGCTCCTCGCCCTCGGGCCAGTCCCGCGCCTCCGTCAGCAGCTCCATCGACCCCGCGGACCAGTCCACGTGCGGCGTCGGCTCGTCGACGTGCAGGGTGGCCGGCAGCACGCCGTGGCGCATCGCCTCCACCATCTTGATCACGCCGCCGACACCGGCGGCGGCCTGCGAGTGCCCGATGTTGGACTTCAGCGACCCCAGGTAGGCCGGTCGTCCGTCCGGCCGTCCCTGCCCGTAGGTGGCGAGCAGCGCCTGGGCCTCGATCGGGTCGCCGAGGTTCGTGCCGGTGCCGTGCGCCTCGACCACGTCGACGTCGGCCGGGGTGAGCCGCGCCGCGTCCAGCGCGGCACGGATCACCCGTTGCTGCGAGGGTCCGTTGGGGGCCGTCAGCCCGCTGGAGGCGCCGTCCTGGTTGACGGCCGTGCCGCGCACGACGGCGAGCACGCGGTGCCCGTTGCGCACCGCGTCCGAGAGCCGCTCCACCAGCAGCACGCCGACGCCCTCGGCCCAGCCCGTGCCGTCGGCATCCGAGGAGAACGCCCGGCAGCGGCCGTCGGAGGAGAGCGCGCCGGACATGCCGAAGTCGATGAAGGTGTTGGGGGTGATCATGACGGTGACGCCGCCCGCCAGCGCCAGGGAGCACTCCCCGCTGCGCAGGGACCGCACCGCCAGGTGCAGGGCGACCAGGGACGAGGAGCACGCCGTGTCCACCGTCAGCGCGGGGCCCTCCAGGCCGAGGGTGTAGGACACCCGGCCGGAGACGACGCTGCCGCTGCTGCCGGTGCCGAGGTGTCCGGCGACCTCCTCGGGGACGGACAGGGCCCGGGAGGCGTACTCGTTGTACATGACGCCGGTGAAGACGCCGGTGCGGCTGCCGCGCAGGGACAGCGGGTCGATGCCGGCTCGTTCCACCGCCTCCCAGGAGGTCTCGAGCACCAGGCGCTGCTGCGGGTCCATCGCCAGGGCCTCGCGCGGCGAGATGTTGAAGAGCGACGGGTCGAAGTCGGCGAGGCCGTCGATGAAGCCGCCCTCGCGGGTGAACTCGACTCCGGCGGCTGCCCCGGCGTCGAAGGGCGCCATGTCCCAGCCCCGGTCCACGGGGAAGCCGGAGACGGCGTCGACGCCGTCCCGGACGACGCGCCACAGGTCCTCGGGCGAGGCGACGCCGCCGGGGTAGCGGCAGGCCATGCCGACGATGGCGATCGGCTCGCGTTCGGCCGACTCCGCGGCGCGCAGCCGTCGCCGCACCGCGGCGAGGTCGGCGGTGGCCCGCTTCAGGTAGTCCCGCAGCTTGTCCTCGGTGGATGCGGCACGTGCGCCGGCTGTCGTGTCCTGCACGGCCTCAGACTCCTGTTTCGTTGTCGATGAAGGCGAAGAGTTCCTCGTCCCCTGCCGCGTCGAGGTCCATGGCGACGCCGGCCGCGTCCGCGTCGTCGCCGGCGTCGTACCGGGCGAGGAGCGCGTGCAGCCGGGAGACGACGCGGGCGCGGGTCTCGTCCCCCGGGCCGGTGCCGGAGAGGGCGCTGTCGAGCCGGTCCAGGTCGGCCAGCAGCGCGGCGGGGCCGGTCGCGGTGTCCTCGACGGCCAGGTTCTCCAGCAGGTGGTCGGCGAGGCGTGCGGCGTTCGGGTGGTCGAAGATCAGCGTGGTGGGCAGCTTCAGGCCGGTGGCGGTGTTGAGCCGGTTGCGGATCTCGACGGCCGTGAGGGAGCTGAACCCCAGGTCGGTGAAGCCCTGTTCGGGTGCCACGGCCTCGGTCGAGGCGTGCCCGAGGACCGTGGCGGCGTGGCCGCGGACGAGGTCGAGCACGGCCTGCCGTCGCCCGGCCGGGTCGAGGGCGGCGAGGCGGGTGACGAGCGCCGCCGCGCCCTCCCCCGCCTCCGCGGCCCGCCGCGCGGGCTGCGGGACGAGGGCGTGGAGCAGCGGCGGCACCGGGACGCTGCCGGCGCGGGCCCGCAGCGTCGCCAGGTCCAGGCGGGCGGCCACCAGGTGCGGCCGGTCGCTGGTGAGGGCGGCGTCGAGCAGGGCGACGCCGTCCGCGTCGGAGAGGGCCGTGCCGTCGCCGGTCGCGCGGCCCCGTACGTCGTCCGAGAGGTGGCCGGTCATGCCGGTGGCGGTGGCCCACATGCCCCAGCCGATGGAGAGGGCGGCGCGGCCCTGGGCCCGCAGGCGGGCGGCGAGCGCGTCCAGCAGGGCGTTGGCGGCGGCGTAGTTGGCCTGGCCGGCGGTGCCGAAGGTACCGGAGGCGGAGGAGAAGAACACGAACGTGTCGGCGTCGGTCAGTTCGGTCAGGTGGAGCGCCGCGTCCGCCTTGGGACGCAGCACGGTGGCCACGCGCTCGGGGGTCATCGCGGTGAGGACGCCGTCGTCGAGGACGCCCGCCGCGTGCACGACGGTCCCGATCCGGCGGCCGGCGAGCACCTGCGCGAGGCCGTCCCGGTCGGCGGCGTCGCAGGCCACGATCTCCGCTCGGGCGCCGACCGCGGCGAGGTCGTCGGCGAGCGCGGCGGCGCCGGGCGCCTGGGGGCCGGAGCGGCTGAGCAGGAGGAGGTCGGTGACGCCGTGCGTGGTGGCGAGGTGCCGGGCCACCAGGGCGCCGAGGCCGCCGGTGCCGCCCGTGATCAGGACGGTGCCGTGTTCCTGGACCCGGACGGGTGTCGTGGGGGCGTCGGCGGCACGGGCGCGGACGAGGCGCGGCACGTGCGGGGTGCCCTTGCGCAGGGCGGTCTCCGGCTCGCCGGGCAGGAGTGCTTCGGTCAGCCCGTCGAGGCCGGCGTCGGCGTCGACGGCGGCGAAGCGGCCGGGGTGCTCGGAGTGGGCCGTGCGCAGCAGTCCGCGGGCGGCCGCGCCGGGCAGGTCGGTGACGTCCTCGCCGTCGTGGACGGCGACGGCCCCGGAGGTGAGCAGGACGATGCGGGACCCGTCGAACCGTTGGTCGGCGAGGAGGGTCCGGGCCGCGGCGAGCACCTCGGTGACGCGGCGGTGCACCTCCTCGGGGGTTCCGCCGTGTCCCGCGGTCCCGGAGAGCAGGACGATCTCGGGCACGGTCATGCCCGCGTCGACGGACTCGATCAGGGCGTCCGGGTCGGCGTGCCACTCGACGGCGTAGGTCTCCTCCGCCAGCCGGTCGGCGGCTACGAGGTCGTCGGCGCCGACCACGGCCCACGAGACGGGGGCCACGCCGGCGGTGGCCGGCGTCCACTCGACGGTGAACAGGGCGTCACGCGGCCCCTGAGCGGAGGCCAGTTGCGCGGCGGTGACCGGGCGGAGCTCCAGCGTCTCGACCTGGACGACGGGGGTGCCCGAGGCGTCCACGGCGTCCAGGTGGAGGGCGTCGCGTCCCTCGGGGCGGCTGATCCTGACCCGCAGCTCGGTGGCGCCCGCCGCGTGGACGGTGACGCCCTGCCAGGCGAACGGAACGCGCACCTCCTCGGAGTCGGGGAACAGGCGGCCGGCTCCGGCGGCGTGCAGGGCGGCGTCGAACAGTGCGGGGTGCAGGCCGAAGCCTGCGCCGGCGGTGCGGGCCTCCTGGGGAAGCGCGATCTCCGCGAAGACCTCGTCCTTCCGGCGCCAGACGGCGCGCAGGCCCTGGAAGGCGGGGCCGTATCCGTAGCCGCCTTCGGCCACGGCCGCGTAGAAGCCGCTCGGGTCGACCGGTTCGGCGTCCCGGGGCGGCCACGGGACCGGTTCCGGGGCGGGCCCGGCCGGGGTGGCCCGCAGGGTGCCGGTGGCGTGGCGGGTCCAGGGACCCTCGTCGCCCTCGGCGCGGGAGTAGACGGTGACGGCACGGCCGTCGTCCGGGGAGGCGTTGTCCGGGGAGGCGCCGTCACCGACGGCGACCTGGAGGACGACCGCCCCGTCGCCGGGCAGGGTGAGGGGCGCTTCCAGGGTCAGTTCGTCCAGGTGCGGGAGGCCCGCCGACTCCCCCGCGCGCAGGGCGAGTTCGACCAGGGCGGTGCCGGGCAGCAGGACCGTGCCGAGCAGGACGTGGTCGGCGATCCACGGGTGGGTGGCGGCGGAGATCCGCCCGGTGAGCAGGACGCCGTCGCCGCCGGCCACGGGCACGGCGGCGCCGAGCATCGGGTGGTCGGCGCGGCCGAGCCCGACGGCGGAGACGTCGGCGGGCAGCGCCCGCTTCTCGGGCCAGAAACGTGCCCTCTGGAAGGCGTAGGTGGGGAGTTCGACCTCGTGGCCCGTGCGGTCCTGAAGGACGGTGGTCCAGTCGACGGGGACGCCGGCCACGTGCGCCTCGGCGAGCGCGGTCAGCCAGCGGGTGGCGTCACCGCGATCGCGGTGCAGGGAGGCCAGGGTGACGCCCGTGCGTCCGGACTCCTCCAGGGACTCCTCGATGCCGGGGGTCAGCACCGGGTGCGGGCTGCTCTCCAGGAAGACGGTCCGCCCGTCGGCCAGCAGCGCGCTGGTCGCCTCGCCGAACCGGACGAGGGAGCGGAGATTGTCGTACCAGTACTGCGCGCCCATCTCGGCGGTGTCGAGCCGGCCACCGGTCAGCGCCGAGTACAGGGGCACCGCGGAGGACACGGGCTTGATCGGGGCGAGGTCGGCGAGGATCTGCTCCCGCAGCTCCTCCACCTGCACGGAGTGCGAGGCGTAGTCCACCGGTATCCGGCGGGCGCGCACGCCCTGCTCCTCACACGCCGTCATCAGCGCGTCCAGTGCGTCGGGCTCACCGGAAACCACCGTGGAACCGGGACCGTTGACCGCGGCGACCGACACGCGGCCGTCGAAGCGGGCCACCAGCTCACCGACCACCTCGGCCCCGGCGGCCAGGGAGACCATGCCCCCGCGTCCGGCCAGAGCGCGCAGCGCGCGGGAACGCAGGGCCACCACGCGGGCGCCGTCCTCGAGGGACAGGCCGCCCGCGACGACGGCGGCGGCGATCTCGCCTTGGGAGTGCCCGACCACGGCCGAGGGCGTCACGCCGGACGACCGCCACAGCTTCGCCAGGGACACCATCAGCGCCCACAGCACCGGCTGGACCACGTCGACGCGGCCCCACAGGGCCTCGTCCTCGCTCTCCAGCACCTCCGACAACGACCAGTCGACGAACGGCTCCAGAGCCGCCGCGCACTCCTCCAAGGACTCCCGGAACACCGGCGACCACGCCGCCAGTTCCCGTCCCATTCCCAGCCACTGCGAGCCCTGCCCCGGGAAGACGAGCACCGGGGAACCACCGGACCGCGCCACTCCCCGCACCACACCCGGGTGCGCCACGTCCCGCGCCAGCGCGCGCAACGCCCCGGCACGGTCCTCCCCCACCACCACCGCACGGTGCTCCAGCACCGCACGGCCGGTGAGCAGGCTCCAGGCGACGTCGGCGGGGTCCTTCTCGTCCGTCAGGGACACGAGCCGCGCTCCGGCCTCCTGGAGCGCACCGGCGCTCCTGCCGGAGAGCAGCCAGGGCGCGGGAACGCCGGAAGGCTGCTCGGCCACGGGCGCGTCGGCGGGCGTGACGACGGGCGTGGCGGCGGCGGAGCGGTACTCCTCGAGGATCACGTGGGCGTTCGTGCCGCTCACGCCGAAGGAGGAGACACCGGCCCGGCGCGGTTCCTCGCCCTGGGGCCAAGCCCGCGCCTCCGTCAGCAGTTCGACCGATCCGGCCGACCAGTCCACGTGCGGCGTCGGCTCGTCCACGTGCAGGGTGGCCGGCAGCACGCCGTGGCGCAGCGCTTCCACCATCTTGATCACGCCGCCGACGCCCGCGGCGGCCTGGGTGTGGCCGATGTTGGACTTCAGCGACCCGAGGTACAGCGGCTCCTCGCGATCCTGCCCGTAGGTGGCGAGGAGGGCCTGGGCCTCGATCGGGTCGCCCAGCTTGGTGCCGGTGCCGTGCGCCTCGACCGCGTCCACGTCGGCCGTGGTGAGCCGGGCGGCGTCCAGCGCGGCACGGATCACCCGCTCCTGGGAGGGCCCGTTCGGCGCGGTCAGGCCGTTCGACGCGCCGTCCTGGTTGACGGCGGAGCCCCGGACCACCGCGAGCACCTGGTGGCCGTTGCGGCGGGCGTCCGACAGCCGCTCCACCAGCAGCACGCCCACGCCCTCGCCCCAGGCCGTGCCGTCGGCATCGGCGGAGAACGACCGGCAGCGGCCGTCCGCGGAGAGGCCGCCCTGCCGGCTGAAGTCGACGAAGACACCGGGGGTGGAGAGCACGGTGACGCCGCCCGCCAGTGCCATGTCGCACTCGCCCGCGCGCAGGGCCTGGCAGGCCAGGTGCAGCGTGACCAGGGAGGACGAGCAGGCGGTGTCCACCGTCATGGCCGGGCCCTCGAGCCCGAAGGTGTAGGAGACGCGGCCGGCCAGCACGCTGCCGGAGGTGCCGGTGCCGAGATAGCCCTCGACGCCCTCGGGCAGCACGGTGATGGTGGAGCCGTAGTCGTGGTACATGAGTCCGGCGAAGACGCCGGTGCGGCTGCCGCGTTGCGAGGTCGGGTCGATGCCGGCCCGTTCGAACACCTCCCAGGAGGCTTCCAGCAGCAGCCGCTGCTGCGGGTCCATCGCCAGCGCCTCGCGCGGCGAGATCCCGAAGGGCACGGGGTCGAAACGGTCGGCGTCGTGGACGAAGCCGCCTTCGAGGACGTACGACGTCCCCGGTCCGTCGGGGGAGGGCACGTCGATGCTGTCGATGTCCCAGCCGCGGTTGTCGGGGAACGGGCCGATCGCGTCGGAGCCCTCGGTCACCAGCCGCCACAGGTCCTCGGGGCTGTTCACCCCGCCGGGGTAGCGGCAGCTCATCGCGACGATCGCGATGGGCTCGTCGTTCCCGGCGGGCGTCCGGGGGCCGCGGCCCGCGGTGGTGGGGGCCGAGCGGCCCGCGTCGGTCAGGAGGGAGAGCAGGTGGGCGGTGAGCGCCTGCGGTGAGGGGTGGTCGAAGACCAGGGTCGCGGGCAGCCGCAGGCCGGTCACGGCGCCGAGCCGGTTGCGGAGTTCCACGGAGGTCAGCGAGTCGAAGCCCAGGTCCTTGAACGACCGGTGGTCCTCCACCTGGTCGGTGCCGGTGTGCCCCAGCACGCCGGCCACCTCGGACCGGACGAGTTCGGCGAGGACCTCGGTGCGCTCCGCCTCGCCGAGCCCGCCGAGGCGCTCGCCGAGCGGGGTGGCGGCGCCGGCGGCGGTGCGCGCCGCCGCCGCCCCCGGCCGTGTGCCGTGGACGACCAGGCCGCGCAGCAGCGGGGGCGCCTGGGCGGCGGGGTCGTCGTCCAGGGCCTTGCGGAGTCCGGGGAGGTCGAGGTGGAGGGCGACCAGGTGCGGGGTGTCGCCGGTGCGGACGCCGTCCAGGATCGCCAGTGCCTCGGCGGTGGTGAGCGGCCCGCCGGCGCGGGTGATCCGGGCCCGGCCCGTCTCGTCCAGTCCGGCGGAGATGCCGGAGGTCTCCTCCCACAGTCCCCAGCCGACGGAGACGGCGCCCGGCCTGCGCGTGGCGAGGGCGTCGAGCACCGCGTTGGCCGCCGCGTACCCGGCCTGGCCGGCGGAGCCGAAGGTGGCCGAGGCGGAGGAGAACAGCACGAACAGCGGAACGTCCCCGACCAGCGCGTCCAGGTGCAGCGCGGAGGTCGCCTTGGCCTCCAGGACGGCGTCGATCCGCTCCGGGGTCAGGCCGGTGACGACGCCGTCGTCCACGATGCCGGCGGCGTGCACCACTCCGGTCAGCGGCCGGTCCTTGGGGACGGTGGCGAGCACCGCGGCGAGCGCCGCGCGGTCGGCCACGTCGCAGGCGACGGCCCGCGCGCGGGCTCCCAGTCCGGCCAGTTCGGCGACCAGCTCGTCGGCGCCGGGGGCGGCGGGGCCGCTCCGGCTCAGCAGCAGCAGCTCGCGCACACCGTGCTCGGCGGCGAGGTGCCGGGCGACGCGGGCCCCGAGGACACCGGTTCCGCCGGTGACGAGCACGGTGCCGTGGGCGGGCGTCGCCTCGGTGGCGGACGTCGCCTCGGTGGCGGGCGGCGTTTCCGCAGTGGGCGTCGTCTCCGCAGTGGGCGTCGTCTCCGCAGCGGGCGTCGTCTCCGCAGCGGGCGGCGCGGAGGCGGTGGCGCGGGCGAGGCGCGGGGCGTGCCACCGGCCGTCGCGCAGCGCGAGTTGCGGTTCGTCGGTGCCGGCCGGTCCCGCGGCGGGCACGGCGCTGTCCGCGGGGTCCAGGTCGAGGAGGACGAAACGGCCGGGGTGTTCGGTCTGCGCGCTGCGGACCAGGCCCCACACGGCCGCGCCGGCCGGGTCGACCGGGGCCGGGCCGGCGGGCACGGCGCCGCGGGTGAGCAGGACGAGGGTGGAGTCGGTGAAGCGCGGGTCGGCCAGCCAGGTCTGGACGCATTCCAGGGCGCGGTGGGCGGCGGCGCGGACCCGGGCGGGCTCGTCGCCGTCGTCCCCGGCCGCCGGGCCGGCGTGCACGGCCACCAGGGCGGGGACCTCGGGCAGCGCCGCCAGGTCCGTGAGTTCGGCCGGTCCGGTGAGGACCGTCCAGGGCCGGTCGTCCGTCGCGGGAAGCGCGGTCCACCTCACCTGGAAGAGCGTGTCGGGCCGCACGGAGCCGCCGGTGGCCCCGGCGGGGCGCAGGGTCAGGGAGGCGACGGAGGCGACCGGCTGCCCCTCGGGGTCGGCGAGGTCGAGGGCGACGGCGTCCGGGCCGGCCGGGGCCATGCGGACGCGCAGGGCGGTCGCTCCGGTCGCGTGCAGGCTGACGCCGGACCAGCTGAACGGCAGCCGGACGGACGGCCCGCCCCGCGCCGTGTCGCCCTGGCCCGCGCTGCCCCGTGCGCCGTCGCCGTGGCCCGCGTCGTACAGGGCCGCTCCGTGGAGGGCGGCGTCGAAGAGGGCCGGGTGCAGGCCGAAGCCGCCGGGCTCCGGGGCGCCCGCGCCGGCGGGCGCGGGCAGCGTGACCTCGGCGTACACCGTTCCGTCGGCGCCGCGCCAGGCGGCGTGCAGGCCCTGGAAGAGAGGACCGTACTGCAGTCCCACCGCGGCGGTGGCGGCGTAGAAGTCGTCGAGGCGCACCGGCTCCGCGTCCTGCGGCGGCCACGCGACGAGCGGGGTCCCGGCGGTGGGGGCGGTGGAGAGGACGCCGCTCGCGTGCCGGACCCAGTCGCCGTCCGCCTCGGGGGCTCCGGTCAGGTCGTCGGGCCGGGAGTAGAGGGCGATCTCCCGGGAGCCGTCGGCGAGGGGCGCTCCCACCTCGGCCTGGATGCGGACGCCGCCCCGCTCGGGCAGCACCAGCGGTGTGTCGAGGGTGAGTTCGTCGACGACGGGGCAGCCGACCTGGTCGCCCGCGTGCAGGGCCAGGTCGACCAGCGCGGTGCCCGGGACCAGGATCGTGCCGGCCACCCGGTGGTCGGCGAGCCAGGTGTGGGTGGCCCGGGAGAGCCGCCCGGTGAGGACCAGGCCGTCGCCGCCGGCCACCGTGACGACCGCGCCCAGCAGCGGGTGCCGGGTGCCGCGCAGCCCCACGGCCCCCAGCGCGGCCGCGCCGCCGAGGGCCGGCCAGTAGCGCTGGCGCTGGAAGGCGTAGGTGGGCAGGTCGATCCGGCCAGGCGTCCACGGGGTGTACACGGCGGCCCAGTCGGGGGTGACGCCGGCGGTGTGGGCGTGGGCGAGGGCGGTCAGCGCGGACTCGGTGTCGTCGCGGTCGCGGCGCAGGAGCGGCACGGCGGGCGTGCCGTCGTGCAGGTGCGGAACCAGCGCCGACAGCACGCCGTCGGGGCCGAGTTCGAGGAAGACCCGCACGTCGGTGAGCGGCGCGACCGCGTCGGCGAACCGGACGGGCTCGCGGATCTGGCCCACCCAGTAGCCGGGGGTCGTGATGTCGCCGGAAGCAGTCGTCACGACCGGGATCGCCGGGGCGTGGTACGTCAGCGACTCGGCGACGGCGGCGAACTCCGCCTGCATGGGCTCCATCAGCCGCGAATGGAACGCGTGCGAGACGACCAGCCGCTTCACGCGGACGCCCTCGGCGCGCAGCCGCTCCTCCAGCGCGTCGACCGCGTCCGCGTCGCCGGAGACCGTGACGGAGGTCGGCCCGTTGACGGCCGCCAGGTCGACACCCTCGGGCAGCTCCAGCCCGTCCTCGGCAGCCTCCACGGCCAGCATCGCGCCCCCGGACGGGAGCGCGTCCATCAGCCGGCCGCGCGCCGACACCAGCCGGCACGCGTCGTCCAGCGACAGCACCCCGGCGCAATGCGCCGCCGCGAGCTCGCCGATGGAGTGACCCACCAGGACGTCCGGGGTCACGCCCCACGACTCCAGCAGCCGGAACAGCGCCACCTCGACCGCGAACAGCCCCGCCTGCGTATACACCGTCCGCGCCAGCAGCTCCGCGTCGTCCCCGAACACCACGTCACGCAGCGGCAGTTCGAGATCGACCCGGGCGCACACCGCGTCGAAGGCCTCGGCGAACACCGGGAAGACGTCGTACAGTTCGCGCCCCATCCCGGCGTACTGGGCGCCCTGCCCGCTGAAGAGGAAGGCGGTGAGTCCCGGCCGGACGGCACCGGTGAGCACGCCGGGGCCGGGCGTGCCGTCCTCGACGGAGCGCAGGCCGGCCCGGACGTCCTCCGGGGTCGAGGCGAGGACGACGGCGCGGTGCTCGTGGGACTGGCGGGTCGCGCCGAGGGAGTAGGCGAGGTCGACGAGTTCGGCGGAGGCGGCGGGGGCGGCGGAGGCGGCGGAGTCGTCCCCCGCCTCGTCGAGGAAGGCGCGCAGGCGTGCCGCCTGGGCGGCCAGGGCCTGCGCGGTGCGTCCGGAGACGGTCAGCGGCACGACGCCGGGGCCGGTGCGGCGCGGGGCGGACGCCGCAGCCGCGGCGGCGGCCGGGGGCGCCTCCTCCACGATCACGTGCGCGTTGGTGCCGCTGATGCCGAAGGACGAGACGGCCGCCCGGCGCGGGCGCTCGCCCGGCTCCCAGGGGCGCGGCTCGGTGAGCAGTTCGATGCTGCCCGAGGACCAGTCCACGTGCGGGGTGGGCACCTCGGCGTGGAGGGTGCGGGGCAGCAGGCCGTGGCGCAGCGCCAGGACCGTCTTGATGACGCTGGCGACTCCGGCGGCGGACTGGGTGTGCCCGATGTTGGACTTCAGCGAGCCGAGCAGCAGCGGCCGGTCGCGGTCGCGGCCGTAGGTCGCCAGCAGCGCCTGGGCCTCGATCGGGTCGCCGAGCGCCGTGCCGGTGCCGTGGGCCTCGACGACGTCGATCTGGTCAGGGGTCAGGCGGGCGTTGGCGAGGGCGGCGCGGATGACGCGTTCCTGGGCGGGGCCGCTGGGGGCGGTGAGGCCGTTGGAGGCGCCGTCCTGGTTGACGGCGGAGCCGCGGACCACCGCGAGCACCGGGTGGCCGGCGGCCCGTGCGTCGGCGAGTCTCTCGACCAGAATCATCGCCACGCCCTCGGCCATGCCCATGCCGTCGGCGTCGGCGGAGAACGCCTTGCAGCGGCCGTCGGAGGCCAGGCCGCTCTGGCGGCTGAACTCGTGGAAGCCGACCGGGTGGGGCATGACGGTGACGCCGCCGACGAAGGCGAGGGTGCAGTCGCCGTTGCGGATCGCCTGCAGGGCGAGGTGCAGGGCGCTCAGCGAGGACGAGCAGGCGGTGTCCACGCTGACCGCGGGCCCTTCCAGGCCCAGCGTGTAGGCGATGCGCCCGGAGAGCACGGAGGTGGCGGCGCCGGTGAGCTGGTAGCCCTCGGTGCCGGCCAGGCCCGCCTGCATGCCGTCGCCGTAGCCCTGCCCGTTGGTGCCGACGAAGACGCCGGTGCGGCTGCCGCGGAGGGTGCCGGGGTGGATGCCGGCCCGTTCCATCGTCTCCCAGGCGGCCTCGAGGATCAGCCGCTGCTGCGGGTCCATGGCCAGCGCCTCGCGCGGGTTGATGCCGAAGAACGCGGGGTCGAACAGGCTCGCCTCGTGCAGGAAGCCGCCCTGGGAGGCGGTGGCGTCGGCGACGCCGTCGGCCGCCGCCAGCGGCACGTCGTCCCAGCCCCGGTCGTCGGGGAAGGGCGTGACGCCGTCCCCGCCGGCGGCGAGCAGCCGCCACAGGTCCTCGGGTGAGCGCACGCCGCCGGGCAGGTTGCACGCCATGGCGACGACGGCCATGGGCTCCGGGTCCCGGGCGCCGGCTTCGCGCAGCTGCCTGCGGGTGTCGTGCAGTTCGGCGATCACGCGGCCCAGGTAGTCGCGGAGTTTGCGCTCGGTGGGGCTCGTGGCGGCTTTGTCGGTCATCGTGTTCTCCTGATGGCCCTCGGGGCGGCGGCGGTCACTTGAGTCCCAGGTCCCTCTCCACCAGGGCGAAGAGTTCGTCGTCCGTGGCGTTGCCGAGCCGGTCGGCCAGTGCGGCCGCCTCGGCGAGGCCGTCGCCGCCCGTGGCGTCGGCGGAGGCGGCCGCGGTGGGCCCGTTGGCGGTCCGGGACAGCAGCGACTCCAGGCGCATCACGATCCGGACCCGGTCGAGGTCGTCGTCCGGGCGTCGGGCGAGCGCCGCCTCGAGTCGGTCGAGTGCGTCGGCCGACGGCAGGGCGTCGGCGTCCTCGGGTGTTTCCGGCAGCAGCAGGCCGCCGAGGTGTTCCGCCAGCGCGACGGGGGTCGGCTGGTCGAAGACGAGCGTGGCGGGCAGGTCCAGGCCGGTCGCCCGCCTGAGCCGGTCGCGCAGGGCGACGGCGGTGAGCGAGTCGATGCCGAGGTCCCGGAAGGTGCTGTCGGGCTCGACCTCCTCGGCCCCGGTGTGGCCGAGGGCGACGGCGGCGTGCGTGCGCACCAGTTCCACCAGGGCGCGTCCGCGTTCCGCGGCGGACAGGGCGGCCAGCCGGTCGCGCAGTCCGTCCTCGTCGCCCGCCGCGTCGTCCGCAGGGTCCTCGTCCGGCCGTCCCGCCGACAGAGCCCGGACCTCGGGCAGGTCGGCCAGCAGCGGGCTGGGCCGCAGCGCGGTGAAGGAGGGCGCGAAGGCCGCCCAGTCCACCTCGGCCGCGGCCACCACCGGTTCCGGGGCGTCGAGTGCCTGGCTCAGCGCGGCCAGGGCGAGCGCGGGCCGCAGCAGGGGGACGCCCCGTCGCCGCATGGTCTCGGCGGCGCCGGCGTCGACCATGCCGCCGCCGTCCCACGGTCCCCAGGCGACGGAGCGGACGGGGACGCCTTCGTGCGCGCGGAGTTCGGCGAGCGTGTCGAGGTAGGCGTTGGCCGCGGCGTACGCCCCGTGGTTCGCCACGCCCCAGACGGCGGAGACGGACGAGAAGTGGACGACGGCGTCGAGTGCCGCGGGGTCGAGGAGTTCGTCGAGGTGCCGGGCGCCGGCGGCCTTGCCGCCCATCAGGCGGGCCAGGTCGGTGACGCCCGTGTCGGCGAGGGGGGCGAGTTCGCCCAGGCCGGCGGTGTGCATGACGGTCCGGACGGTGACGCCGTCGGCGGCGAGTCGCGCGAGGACGCGGGCGACGTCGTCGCGGTCCTGGAGGTCGCAGGCGAGGACGGTGACGCGGGCGCCGAGCGCGGTGAGGTCGGCGGTGAGGCCGTCGGCGCCGGGGGCGTCGGGTCCGCGCCGGCTGAGGAGGACGAGGTGGTCGGCTCCGTCGGCGGCCAGCCGGCGGGCGACGTGGCCGCCGATGGCTCCGGTGCCGCCGGTGATCAGCGCGGTGCCGGTGGGGCGCCATCCGGCGCCGGGCCGCGCGGTGGCGGGTCCGGCGTGGCGCAGCCGCCGTCCGTAGGCGCCACGGGCGCGGAGGGCCATCTGGTCCTCGCCGTCGGTGCGGGTCAGGGCGGCCGCGAGCCGGGCGGCCGTGCGGGGGTCGTCGTCCACGCCGTGGGCGGGCAGGTCGACGAGGCCGCCCCAGTGGGAGGGGTGTTCGAGTGCGGCGACCCTGCCCAGTCCCCAGACGGCGGCCTGGCCGGGGCTGGCGGGCGCCTCGTCGTCGCTGGCGCCGACGGCGCCCGCGGTGAGGGCCCACAGCGGGCCGGGGTCGGTGTCGAGGGCGGCGTGCAGCAGGTGCAGGGTGGCCGCCTGGCCGGCGGTGAGGGACGGGTGGCCGGGGCAGGGCGTCTCGTCGAGGGCGAGCAGCGAGATCACGCCGCGCAGGCGTTCGCCGGGGGCGACGTGGTCGCGGAGCAGGTCGGCGAGTTCGTCCGCGTCGGTGCCGGCCGGGTCGACGAGGAGCAGGTCGGTGTCGCCGTCGCGTTCGGCGAGGGCCCGGCGGCAGGCTTCGGTGGTGGCGGCGGTGGCGGCGGTGTCGGGGGCCACCAGGAGCCAGCGTCCGGCGCACGAGGGCGCGGGCTGTTCCTCCAGGGCGGTCCAGTCGACGCGGTAGCGCCAGGCGGCGACGGTCTCCTGCTCACGGCTGTCGCGGTGCCAGGACGACAGGGCGGGCAGCAGGGGCGCGAGCTGGGCCGGGTCCAGGCCGGCGGCGGCGGCCACGGCCTCGGTGTCCTGGTCGTCGACGGCCGCCCAGAAGCGGGACTCGGCCGGCGAGGCGGTGGCCGTGGGCGCGGTGGCCGGGCCGGTGTCGCGTGCCTTGGGCCAGTAGCGGGTGCGCTGGAAGGGGTAGGTGGGCACGTCGGTGAGGCGGGCGGCGGGCCAGGGTTCCAGCGTGGTGCGCCAGTCGACCGGCGCGCCGAGGACGTGGGCCTCGGCGAGGCCGGTCAGGAGGCGTTCGCGGCCGCCCCGGTCGCGGTGCAGGGTGCCGAGGGCGGCGACGGTGCGGCCCGCCTCGGCGGCGGTCTCCTGGACGGCGGCGGTGAGGACGGGGTGCGGGCCGACCTCGATGAGGAGGGTGTGGCCGTCGCGGAGCGCGGCGGTGGTGGCGCGGTCGAAGCGGGCGGTCTCGCGAAGGCCGGTGAACCAGTAGTCGGCGTCGGCGCCGGCGGTGTCGAAGCGGTCGCCGGTGAGCGACGAGTAGAAGGGCACCTCGGAGGTGCGCGGGCTGCCGGCCGCGGCGGCCAGCGCGGCGGTGACGCCGGTGCGGACGGCCTCCATCTGGGCGGAGTGCGCGGCGTAGTCGAAGGGCAGCCACCGGCACCGGACGCCGTCGGCGGCGAGCCGCGCCTCGAGGTCCGCGAGGGCGGCGGGCTCGCCGGAGACCACGGCGGAGCCGGGCCCGTTGACGAGGGCGAGGGAGATCCGGCCGTCGTAGGGGGTCAGGTACCGCTCGGCGCGTTCGGCGGGCAGCGCCACGGCCAGCATGCGGCCCTGCCCGGCGACCTGGGTGAGGGCCTTGGCGCGCAGGGCGACCACGGCGGCGCCGTCGGTCAGGGACAGCGCGCCGGCGACGACGGCGGCGGCGATCTCGCCCTGGCTGTGGCCGATGACGGCGGACGGGGTGACGCCGTGCGCCCGCCACACCTCGGCGAGCGACACCATCACCGCCCACAGCAGCGGCTGGACGACGTCCACGCGCTCCAGGTCGGGGGCGCCGGGGCGGCGGCGGAGCACGTCGGCGGGCACGAAGTCGACGTGCGGCGCGAGGGCGTGCGCGCACTGCGCGAACCGTGCCGCGAACACCGGTGACTCGTCGAGCAGCCGGGCCGCCATGCCCTCCCACTGGGTGCCCTGGCCGGGGAAGACGAAGGCCACCTTGGGGGTGGTGTCGCGGCCGGTGACGGCGGCCGGGTGGGGCCGGTCCTCGGCCACCGCGGCGAGGGCGTCGAGGAGTTGGCGCCGGTCGGCGCCGACGACCACGGCGCGGTGCTCCGCGGCGGTGCGGGCGGTGGCCAGGGTGAACGCGGTGTCGGCCGGTACGGCCGCGTCGTCGCCGCCGGACAGGTGGGTGTGCAGGGCCGCGGCCTGGGCGCGCAGGGCCTTGGCGGTGCGGGCGGAGAGCACGAGCGGGAGCGCGGCGCCGGTGTCCTCGGGGGCGGGCACGCCGCCCGTGTCCGCGTCGGCGGGCGTGTCGGCGGTGTCCCCGGAGGCGGGCACGTCGCCCGTGTCCCCGGGGGCGGGCAGGTCGCCCGTGTCCTCGGGGGCGGGGGCCTCCAGGAGGACGTGGGCGTTGGTGCCGCTGACGCCGAAGGAGGAGACGCCCGCGCGTCGCGGCCGCCCGGTCTCCGGCCAGGGGCGGTCCTCGGTGAGGAGGGCGACGTTCCCGGCGGTCCAGTCCACCTTGGTGGTGGGCCGGTCCACGTGCAGGGTGCGGGGCAGCAGTCCGTGGCGCATCGCCAGGGTCATCTTGACGATGCCGGCGATGCCGGCGGCGGCCTGGGTGTGGCCGATGTTGGACTTCACGCTGCCGGTCCACAGGGGCTCGGCGCGGTCCTGCCCGTAGGCGGCGAGCAGCGCCTCCGCCTCGATCGGGTCGCCGAGCGCGGTGCCGGTGCCGTGGGCCTCGACGGCGTCCACGTCGGCGGGGGCGAGGCCGGCGTCGCGGAGCGCGGCGCGGATCACCCGCTGCTGGGCGGGCCCGCTGGGCGCGGACAGCCCGTTGGAGGCGCCGTCCTGGTTGACGGCGCTGCCGCGGAGCACGGCGAGGACGGGGTGGCCGTTGCGGCGGGCGTCGGAGAGGCGTTCCAGCAGCAGCACGGCGGCGCCCTCGCCCCAGCTGGTGCCGTCGGCGCCGTCGGCGAACGCCTTGCAGCGGCCTTCGGGGGCGAGTCCGCCGAGGGTGCCGAACTCGGTGAACGGGCCGGGGGTGCTCATCACGGTCACGCCGGCGGCCAGCGCCAGGGAGCATTCGCCGTCGCGCAGGGACCGCAGGGCGAGGTGGACGGCGACCAGGCCGGAGGAGCAGGCGGTGTCGACGGTGACCGCGGGGCCCTCCAGGCCGAGGGTGTAGGAAAGCCGGCCGGACAGGACGGCGCCGGTGACGCCGGAGGTCAGGTGTCCCTCGACGTTCTCGCCGGAGCCGAGCAGCAGGTAGCCGTAGTCCTGGCCGTTGCTGCCGACGAAGACGCCGGTGTCGCTGCCGCGCAGGGAGCCGGGGGCGACCCCGGCGCGTTCGGCGGCCTCCCAGGCGGTCTCCAGGAGGAGCCGCTGCTGCGGGTCCATGGCCAGGGCCTCGCGGGGCGAGATGCCGAACATGGCGGCGTCGAAGCCCGCGACGTCGTCGATGAAGGCGCCGAAGCCGGCCGATCGGGTGCCGTCGCCGGTGTCGAGGAGCGCCCCGAGGTCCCAGCCGCGGTCGGTGGGGAACGGGGTGACGGCGTCCTCGCCGCGGGCGATCAGCTGCCAGAAGTCGTCGGGGGTCCGGACGCCGCCGGGGAAGCGGCAGCCGATGCCGACGACGGCGACGGCTTCGTCGGGGCCCGCGGACGTCCGGGCCCCGGCGGGGGCGGACGGGGCGGACGACGGCGACGTGGGGGCGACCTCGCCCAGCAGCCGGGCGGCGAGGTGTTCGCCGAGGGTGAGGGGCCGGGAGTGGTCGAAGACCAGGCCGGCGGGGAGGGTCAGTCCGGTGCGGGCGGCCAGCCGGTCGCGCAGTTCGACGGCGGTGAGCGACTCCAGGCCGAGGTCGCGGAAGGGGGTGCGCAGGCCGATCGGGTTCACGGACGGGTGCCCGAGCACGGCCGCGGTCTCCTCGCGGACCAGCTCGGTCAGCGGGGCGGAGCGGTCCCGCGCGGGCAGCCCGGCGAGGGTGCGGGCCCATGCGGCCCGTACCGCCGCGGGGTCGTCGGCGGCGGGGGCGGCCGACTCGCCCGCCTCCGGGATCTCCCCGAAGAGGCGGGTGGGCCGGGTCACCTGGAAGGCGGGGGCGAAGCGCCGCCAGTCGACGTCGGCGACGACCAGGGTGGTCTCGTCGCGGTCGAGGGCGGCTCCCAGCGCGGTGGCGGCGAGCTCGGGCGGCATGGGCCGCAGCCCGCGCCGGGCGAGGTGTTCGCGGGTGTCCCCGTCCGCGGCCATGCCGGCCCCGTCCCAGGGGCCCCAGGCGATCGAGGTGGTGGGCAGCCCGGCGGCGCGGCGGCGCTCGGCCAGGGCGTCCAGCTGGGCGTTGGCCGCGGCGTAGGCGGCCTGCCCGCCGCTCCCCCACGCTCCGGCGACGGAGGAGAAGAGCACGAGGCGTGCGGCGCGCGCGGTGTCGGAGAGGAGTTCGTCGAGCACCTCGGCGCCGCGCACCTTGGCGTCGAGGACGCCGGCGAAGGCGTCGGGACCGGTGGTCTCCAGGGCCTCGGCGCCGGTCACGCCGGCGGCGTGCACGACCGTGCGGACGTCGTGCTCGGCGAGGAGCGCCGCCATGGCCGTGCGGTCGGTGACGTCGCAGGCGACCGCGGTGATCCGGGTGGCGGGCGCGAGTTCGGCGGCGAGTTCGGCCGTTCCGGGCGCGTGCGGGCCGCGGCGGCCCGCCAGGACCACGTGGGTGGCGCCCCGTTCGGCGAGGAGCCGTGCCGTGCGGAGGCCGAGGGCGCCGGTCCCGCCGGTGACGAGGACGGTGCCGTCCGGGCGCCAGGAGCCGTCGGGTGCGGCGCTCCCGGTGGCGGGGGTGACGCGCCGGGCGAAGACGCCCGAGGGCCGCAGGGCGGTCTGGTCCTCGCCGGTCGTGCCGGTGAGGAGGGTCACCAGGAGGGCGGCCGACTTCTCGTCGAGGGCGGCGGGCAGGTCGATCAGTCCGCCCCAGCGGCCGGGGTGTTCGAGGGCCGCGACCCGTCCGAAGCCCCACAGGGCGGCCTGGCGGGGGCTGCCGACCCGCTCGGCGGGCCCGACGGCGACGGCGCCGCGGGTCAGCGCCCACAGCGGCGCGTCGATCCCGGCGTCGCCGAGGGCCTGGGTGAGCAGCACGGTCCCGGCCAGGCCCGCGGCGAGGGCGGGGTGCTCGGCGGACGGCGTGTCCTCCAGGCCGAGCAGCGACACCACCCCGGTGCAGGGGCCGTCGGCGGCGAACTGGTGGAGCAGTTCCGCGAGTTGTCCGCGGTCGGTCCCCGTGAGGAGGCCGACGGGCAGTTCGGTGACCTCGGCCCCGGCGTCGCGGAGCGCGGCGGGCACCGCGGCGGTCAGGGGGTCGTGGCCGCGTTCCGCGGGCAGCACGGCGAGCCAGCGGCCGTGGGCCGGGGCGGGGGCGGGGCCGGTGAGGGGCCGCCAGGTCACCCGGTAGCGCAGCGCGTCGGCGCGGACGCGGTCGCGGTGGTCGTGCCGCCAGCGGGTGAGGGCGGGCAGCAGGGGTTCGACGGCGGCCGGGTCGGGCAGGCCCACGGTCTCGGCGAGCAGGCCGGCGTCGCCGGTCTCGACGGCGTTCCAGAACCGCTCCGCGGCCGGGTCGGTGGTCCGGTCCTCGGCCCGGTCGGCGGTGGCGGGCCCGGCGGGGCGCGCGGTGCCGGGCTCGATCCAGTAGCGGTCGCGGCGGAAGGCGTAGGTGGGCAGCGGCACCGGGCGTCCGCCCCAGGAGCCGAAGACGGCCCGCCAGTCGACGGCCGCGCCGGCCGTGTGGGCCGCGGCGAGGGCGGTGAGCAGGGCCTCCGGTTCGGGGCGGCCGGGGCGGAGCGCGGCGGCGACCGTGGGACCGCGCGGCGTCGAGCCGGGCGCCGGCAGGACGTCGCGGGCGGCGGCGGCGAGGGCGCCGCCCGGGCCGAGCTCGATGAAGACCGAGGCGCCGTGCTCGTGGGTCCAGGAGACCGCGTCGGCGAACCGCACGGTCCGGCGGACCTGCCGCACCCAGTACTCCGGGTCGCACACGGTGTCCGCGGTGGCGGGGCCGCCGGTCAGCGTGGAGACGAGCGGCAGCACCGGCGGGTGGTACGTCAGCGAGCGGGCGACGGCGGCGAAGTCGTCGAGCATCGGCTCCATCAGGCGCGAGTGGAACGCGTGGGAGACGGCGAGCCGCTTCACCCGCACGCCCTCGGAGCGCAGCCGTGTCTCCAGCGCGTCGATCGCGTCCGCGTCGCCGGAGACCGTGATCGCGGCCGGCCCGTTCACGGCGGCCAGGTCGACGCCGTCGGGGAGTTCCAGCGCGTCCTCGGCGGCCTCGACGGCGAGCATCGCGCCGCCCTCCGGCAGCGCGTCCATCAGCCGGCCGCGGGCGGCGACGAGGGCGCAGGCGTCGTCGAGGGAGAGCACTCCGGCGACGTGGGCGGCGGCCAGTTCTCCGACGGAGTGACCGACGAGCTGGTCGGGGGCCACGCCCCAGGACTCCAGCAGCCGGAACATCGCGACCTCGAGCGCGAAGAGCCCGGCCTGGGCGTGGACCGTCCGGTCGAGCGCGCCACCGCCGTTCCCCCCGCTCCGGCTCCCGCTCCCGCCGTCTTCCTCGCTCTCGCCGTCGCCGAGGACGAGGTGGCGCAGGCCGGGACCCGTTCCGGTGTCGAGGCGGGCGCAGATCTCGTCGAAGGCGCGGGCGAACACCGGGAACGCGGCGTGGAGTTCGCGGCCCATGCCGGTGCGCTGGGAGCCCTGGCCGGTGAAGAGGAAGACCGTGCGGGCGTCCTCGGGTGCCTCGCCGCGGACAAGCCCCGCGGGGGCGCGGCCCGCGGCCAGCGCCTCCAGGCCGGCGGCGAGACCGGCGCGGTCGCCGGCCAGCACGACGGCGCGGTGTTCCAGCGGCGAGCGGGTGGTGGCGAGGGTGTGGCCGATGTCCAGCAGGTCCAGGTCCGGCCGCGCCCCGAGCGCGGCGCCGAGCCGCCGCGCCTGCTCGGCGAGCGCCTCGGCGGTCCGGCCGGAGACGGGGCAGGGCACCACGGCGGGGGCGGGGGCCGGGGAGGCGGCGCGCGCCGTCCCGTCGAGGTCGGAGCCGGAGCCGGAGCCTGCGTCCGAGTCGGAGTTGGAGCCGGAGCCGGAGTCGGAGCCGGAGTTGGAGCCGGGGTCGGGCGCGGGCGCCTCGCCGAGGATGACGTGGGCGTTGGTGCCGCTCAGCCCGAAGGACGAGACGCCGGCGCGTCTGGGCCGTCCCGTCGAGGGCCACGGTCTCTCCTCGTGCAGCAGCCGCACGGCGCCCGCGGCCCAGTCGATGTGCGGGGACGGTTCGTCGGCGTGCAGGGTGCGGGGCAGGACGCCGTGGCGCAGCGCCTCGACCATCTTGATGAGCCCGGCCATGCCCGCGGCGGCCTGGGCGTGGCCGATGTTCGACTTCATCGAGCCGAGCCAGAGCGGTTCCTCGCGGTTCTGGCCGTACGTGCCGAGCAGCGCCTCCGCCTCGATCGGGTCGCCGAGCCGGGTGCCGGTCCCGTGCGCCTCGACGGCGTCCACCTCGGAGGGGAGCAGTCCGGCGTCGGCGAGCGCGGCGCGGATGACGGCGCGCTGGGCGCGGCCGTTGGGGGCGGTCAGGCCGTTGGAGGCGCCGTCGGAGTTGACCGCGGATCCGCACAGGACGGCGTGGACGTGGTGGCCGTTGGCCCGTGCGTCGGAGAGCCGTTCCAGCAGGACGACGCCCGCTCCCTCGGCCCAGCCGGTGCCGTCGGCGCCCGCGCCGAAGGACTTGCAGCGGCCGTCGGCGGCGAGGCCCCCGTGGCGTCCGAACTCGCCGAACATGCCGAGGTCGGCGAGGACGGCGACGCCGGCGGTGACGGCGAGGTCGCACTCGCCTCCGCGCAGGGCCCGGGCGGCCTGGTGCACGGCGACCAGGGACGACGAGCAGGCGGTGTCGACGGTGACGGCGGGCCCTTCGAGCCCGAAGGTGTAGGCGATCCGGCCGGACAGGACGCTGCCGGCCATGCCGGTCATCAGGTGGCCCTCGGAGCCTTCGGGCAGCTGGGCGCCTCCGCCGTAGCCGGAGGAGCCGGCGCCGACGAACACCCCGGTCCGGGTGGCGCGCAGGGAGAGCGGCGGGATGCCGGCCCGTTCCAGCGCCTGCCACACGGTCTCCAGCAGGACGCGCTGCTGGGGGTCCATGGTGAGTGCTTCGCGGGGGCTGATCCCGAACAGCGCCGCGTCGAAGCGGTCGGCGTCCTCGATGAAGCCGCCCTTGAGGGCGGAGAGCGCCTGGTGTCCCTCGGGCAGGCCCCAGCCGCGGTCGGCGGGGAGGCCGCCGACGGCGTCGCGGCCCTCGTGGACGAGCCGCCACAGCCCGTCGGGGTCGTCTGCGCCGCCCGGGTAGCGGCAGGCCATGCCGACGACGGCGAGCGGTTCGCGGGCCTGGTTCTCGGCGTCGGCCAGCCGCTGCCGGGTCTCGGCGAGGTCGGCCGTGACGCGCTTGAGGTACCGGAGGAGTTTCTGGTCGTCCGCCGTGCCCGCTCCCTGCGCGGGTGCGGTGCGGTCGGTCGTGTGGCGGGAGTTCACGACAGTCCCAGCTCCTTGTCGATGAAGTCGAAGACGTCGGACGCGGAGGCGTCCTCGAGCCGGTCGGTGACGACCGTCCGCACGCCCGCCGGGTCCGTCTCGCCCTCGGCCATCCGGGCCAGCAGGGCGCGCAGCCGGTCGGCGACGGCCCGGCCGTCGGCGCCGGACGCGGTGAGCCGGGCGACGGCTTCCTCGAGCCGGTGCAGTCCGGCCAGTACGGCGCCGGTGTCCTCCTCCTGCTCCGGTTCGGCGGTCCCGGCCAGTTCGGTCCACAGGTGCGTGGCGAGCGCGGTCGGCGTGGGATGGTCGAACACCAGGCCGGCGGGCAGGCGCAGCCCGGTCGCCCTGGTGAGCCGGTTGCGCAGTTCGACGGCGGTGAGCGAGTCGAAGCCGAGCTTGGTGAAGGCCTGGTCGGCGGCGACCGCGTCGGGGCCGTCGTAGCCGAGGACGGCGGCGGCCTGGGCGCGCACCAGGTCGAGGACGGTGCGCCGCTGTTCGGGCGCGGGGAGCCGGGCGAGGTCGGCGGCCAGGCTGCGTTCGGGCGCGGCGCCGGCCCGGGCGCGGGTGGCGGAGGCGCGGACCAGTCCGCGCAGCAGGGCCGGTACCTCCTGCCCGTGCGCCTCCTCGCGCAGCCGGGCGTGGTCGAGGGCGACGGGCACGAGGTGGGCGTGGGGCAGGCCGCGGGCCGCGTCGAACAGGGCCATCCCCGTCTCCGCGCCGATCACGCCGGCCCTCGTCGCCCGGTGGCCCTCGCGGCCGAAGCCGGCCGCCATGCCGTCCTCGGTGTCCCACAGGCCCCAGGCCAGGGACTGGCCGGCCAGTCCGCGGACCCGGCGGCGGTGGGCCACGGCGTCCAGCACGGCGTTGGCGGCGGCGTAGCTCGCCTGTCCGGCGGCCCCGAAGGTGGCGGCGGCCGAGGAGAACAGGACGAAGAAGGCGAGGTCCTGGTGGGCGGTCAGTTCGTCCAGGTGCAGGGCGGCGTCCGCCTTGGGGGCCAGGACCCGGTCGGCGCGCTCCGGGGTGAGCGCGTCGAGCACGCCGTCGTCGAGGATTCCGGCGGCGTGGACGACGCCGGTGAGCGGGCGGTCGAGGCCGGCGAGCAGGGCGGTGAGGGCGTCGCGGTCGGCGACGTCGCAGGCTTCGATCCGGACGGTGGCTCCGGCTTCGGCGAGGTCGGCGGCGAGCCGGTCGGCGCCGGGCGCGGCGGGGCCGCTGCGGCCGGCCAGCACCAGGTGGCGTACGCCGTGTTCGGCGACCAGGTGGCGGGCGAGCAGGCTCGCCAGCGCTCCGGTGCCGCCGGTGATGAGGACGGTGCCGTCGGGGTCGGGGGCGGCGGGCAGGGTGAGGACGTTCTTGCCGATGTGGCGGCCGCGGCCCATGTACCGGAAGGCCTCGGCGGCGTCGCGCAGGTCCCAGGCGGTGAGCGGGAGGAGTTCCAGGACTCCGCTGTCGAACAGGTCGACGATCTCGGTGAAGATCTCCGCGATCCGGCCGCGGTCGCCGGTCATGAGGTCGAAGACCTCGTAGTGGACGCCCGGGTGGGCGGCGGTGACCTGTTCGCCGTCACGGATGTCCGTCTTGCCCATTTCGACGAACCGGCCGCCGGGGGCGATCAGCCGCAGCGAGGCGTCGATGAAGGCGCCTTCCAGCGAGTTCAGCACGATGTCGACGCCGCGTCCGCCGGTGGCTTCGCGCACCCGCTGCTCGAAGTCGGTGGTGCGGGAGGAGGACAGCCGCTCGTCGGGCAGGCCGGTGGCCGGCCACTTGCCCGGGGAGGCGGTGCCGTGGATCTCCAGGCCGAGGTGGCGGGCGAGCTGCACGGCGGCCATGCCGACGCCGCCCGCCGCGGCGTGGACGAGGACGCTCTCGCCCGGGGTGGCGCCGGCGACGTCCACCAGGCCGTAGTAGGCCGTGAGGAAGGGGGTGGGCACGGAGGCGGCCTCCGCGTAGGTCCACTCCTTCCGCATGCGGGCCAGCATCCGCCGGTCGGTGACGGCGGTGGGTCCGAAGGCTCCGGCGAAGAGGCCGAACACGCGGTCGCCGGGGGTGAGGTCGGTGACCTCCGCGCCGGTCTCCAGGACGACGCCGGCTCCTTCGGTGCCCATGCCGCGCTGGCCGGGGACCATGCCGAGGGCCATCACCACGTCGCGGAAGTTGACGCCCGCGGCGCGCATCGCGACCCGGACCTGGGTGGGGCCGAGGTCGGCGAGGGCCTCGGGGGCGGGCACGAACGCCAGCCCCTCCAGGGTGCCTTCCCCGGTGGTGTCCAGGCGGGTCCCGGGGACCGGCTCCTCGGCGAGTGCTGGGCCGGCGCCCTGGGCGAGGCGGGGGGCGAGCAGGGCGCCCGCGCGGATCGCGAGCTGGGGCTCGGGGGATCCGAGGGCGGTGGGCAGCGCGGCGGCCGAGTCGGGGTGTCCGTCCAGGTCGACCAGGGCGAAGTGGTCCGGGTGCTCGCTGTGCGCCGAGCGCAGCAGGCCGTGGACGGCGGCTCCGGCGAGGTCGGGGACGTCCTCGCCCGCGCCGACGGCGACCGCCCGCGTGGTGAGCACGGTGAGCCGGGAGCCGGCGAAGCGCGCGTCGGCCAGCCAGGTCCGGGTGGCGTGCAGCGCCTCGTGGACGGCGGCGTGCACGGCGGCCGGGGTGGCGTTCCCGCCGCCGGGCCGGGAGCCGCACCACAGGACGGTCTCCGGCAGCGGCTCGCCCGCGTCGACGGCGGCGCCGAGGGCTTCCAGGTCGTCGTAGCGGGTCGCCGCCGCGGGGGCGAGGGAGGCGGGCGGCGGGCCGACCAGGACGAGCGGCTGGGCCGTCCCTTCGGCGGCGGGGGTCCAGTCCACACGGTGGAGCGCGTCGAGGTCCGCGGCGCGGGCCGCCCGGCGCAGCGCGTCGGCGGCCATCGGCCGCAGGGTGAGGGAGGCGACCTCGGCGACGGGGGTCCCGGAGGCGTCGTCGGCGCGGAGCGAGACGGCGTCCGGGCCGGCCGGCGACAGCCGCACCCGCAGGGTGTCGGCGCCGGTCGCCCGCAGCCGGACGCCCTCCCAGGCGAAGGGGAGCAGGCCGGGCCGCGTGAGCAGTCCGCCAACCCCGGCCGCGTGCAGGGCGGCGTCGAGGAGCGCGGGGTGGAGTCCGAAGCGCTCGGCGTCCGCGCGGGCTCCGTCGGGGAGCGCGACCTCCGCGCAGAGGTCGTCCCCGGCCCGCCAGAGGGTCCTGAGTCCGCGGAAGGTCGGCCCGTAGGCGTAGCCGGCGGCGGCGAGGTCCTCGTAGCAGCCGTCGACGGGCACCGGTACGGCTCCGGCGGGCGGCCACGGCGCCGGGCCGGCGGGCTCGGGCGGCGTGGCCGCGGAGCCGTCTCCGGCGAGGAAGCCGGTGGCGTGCGTGGTCCAGGCGGGCCCGGCCTCGCCGAGGTCGTCCGCGGTCTCGGGCCGTGCGGAGATCGTGACGGGTCGGCGGCCGTCCGCGGCGGTCTCCCCCACGAGCATCTGCAGGGTGACGGCCGCGCCGGCCGGCACCACCAGGGGTGTCTGGAGGGTGAGTTCGTCGAGTCCGTCGAGGCCGGCCCGCAGGGCCAGTTCCACGAAGGCGGTGCCGGGCAGCAGCACGGTGTCCCCGACGGCGTGGTCGGCGAGCCAGGGGTGGGTGGCGGTGGACAGCCTGCCCGTCCACAGGGTGCCGCCGCCGGCGAGCGGGGCCGCCGCGCCGAGCAGCGGGTGCCGTACGCCGGAGAGTCCGGCGGCCGCGACGTCGGCGGTGGGGCGGATGTCGGGCCAGTAGCGCCGCTGCTGGAAGGGGTAGGTGGGCAGGTCGAGGACGTTCCGGCCGGCGGGGCCGCCGAGCACGCCGGGCCAGTCGACGCCGACGCCCGCGCAGTGGGCCTCGGCGAGGGCCAGGACCCAGCGGCGGACCTCGTCCTCGCCCCGGCGCAGGGTGGTGAGGACCGCGCCCGGGGTGTCGATGTCGTCGAGGATGTCGGTGATGCCCGGGGTCAGCACGGGGTGCGGGCTGATCTCGAGGAAGGCGGTGTGGCCGTCGGCCACGGCGGCGCGGACGGCCTGGTCGAACCGTACGGTGTCGCGGAGGTTGCGGTACCAGTAGCCGGGGGCGAGGTCGTCGCCGGTCAGCGCGGCGCCGGTGACCGTCGAGTAGAACGGCACGTCGCCGGCGGTGGCGGGCGCGCCGGGCAGCGCGTCGAAGACCGGCCGCAGCGGCTCGACCAGGACGGTGTGGGAGGCGTAGTCGACGTCGATGCGGCGGGCTCGGATGCCGCGCCGCTCGCACTCGGCGGCCAGGTCGGCGAGTGCGGCGTTCCCGCCGCCGACCACGGTGACCCGGGGGCCGTTGAGCGCGGCGATCCACGCCGGGCGGTCCAGCGTGGCGAGGAGTTCCGCCGCGTCGGCCTCGGGCATCGGCAGGGACACCATGCCGCTCCGTCCGGACAGTTGGTCGGCGACGGCCCGGCTGCGGGCGGCGACGATCCGCGCGGCGTCCTCCAGCTCCATGGCTCCCGCCACGACGGCGGCGGCCAGTTCGCCCTGGGACGCGCCGATCACGGCGGCGGGCTCGACGCCCGACGCGCGCCACAGCTCGGCCAGCGACACCATCACCGCCCACAGCAGGGGCTGCACCACGTCGACCCGGTCGACGCCGTCGTGCTCGGGGTCCTCGCCGCGGATCACGGCGATGGGCGAGAAGTCGAGGTAGGGGGCGAGGGCGCGCTCGCACTCCTCCAGCCGGGCCCGGAACACCGCTTCGGTGTCGATCAGCCGGGCGGCCATGCCGCTCCACTGGGCGCCCTGCCCGGGGAAGACGAAGACGGGCGCCCCGGTGCGGCGGGCCGTGCCGCGGCGCAGCTGGGGCGACTCGCCGTCCGCGGCGAGGGCGGTCAGCCCTTCGGGTCCGAGGACGACGGCGCGCTCGGTGAGCGTGGCCCGGGCAGTGGCCAGCGTCCAGGCCACGTCGAGCGGGTCGTGGTCCGCCCCGGTGACCGGGTCGGACGCGGCGAGCCGGCGGGCCTGGTCGCGCAGCCCGGCGGGGGTGTCGGCGGAGAGCAGCCACGGCACGGGCGGCGCCTGGTCCGTGGGGGCGGGGGCCGTGGCGGGCGCGGCGGGGGCGCGGCGGGCCTTCTCGGCCTCGGCGGTCTCCTCGGCGGGGGCCTGTTCCAGGATCACGTGGGCGTTGGTGCCGCTCATGCCGAACGACGAGACGCCCACGCGGCGCGGACCGGACCGGTCGGGCCAGGCCCGTTCCTCGTCGAGGAGCCGGACGTTCCCGGACGTCCAGTCGACCTGGGTGGTGGGGCGGTCGGCGAAGAGCGTGCGCGGCAGCCGGCCGGCGCGCATGGCCATGGCTCCCTTGATGACGCCGGCGATGCCGGAGGCGGCCTGCGTGTGGCCGATGTTGGACTTGACGGAGCCCAGCCAGAGCGGCTCGTCGCCGGGCCGGTCCTGGCCGTAGGTGGCCAGCAGGGCCTGCGCCTCGATGGGGTCGCCGAGCCGGGTTCCGGTGCCGTGGGCCTCGACCATGTCCACGTCGGCGGCGGCGATCCCGGCGTCGGCGAGGGCGGCGCGGATGACGCGCTGCTGGGAGGGCCCGTTGGGGGCGGTGAGGCCGTTGGAGGCGCCGTCCTGGTTGACGGCGGAGCCGCGGACCACGGCGAGGACGCGGTGGCCGTTGCGGCGGGCGTCGGAGAGGCGCTCCAGCAGCAGGACGCCGGCGCCCTCGCCCCATCCGGTGCCGTCGGCGTCGTCGGAGAACGCCTTGCAGCGGCCGTCGGCCGCCATCGCGTCCTGCTTGCCGAACTCGGCGAAGACGCCGGGGGTGGACATGGTGACGACGCCGCCGGCGAGGGCCAGGGAGCATTCGTCGCGGCGCAGCGCCTGGGACGCGAGGTGCAGGGCGACCAGGCCGGAGGAGCAGGCGGTGTCGACGGTGACGGCCGGGCCCTCCAGGCCGAAGGTGTAGGAGATCCGGCCGGAGAGGACGCTGGCGGAGCCGCCGGTGGCGAGGTAGCCCTCGCCGCCCTCGGGGGTCTCGCCGGGCAGCGAGGTGTAGTCGTGGTTGTTGGCGCCCGCGAAGACGCCGGTGCGGGAGCCGCGCAGCGACAGCGGGTCGATGCCGGCGCGTTCGAAGACCTCCCAGGCGGTCTCCAGCAGCAGCCGCTGCTGCGGGTCCATCATCACGGCTTCGCGGGGCGAGATGTTGAACAGGCCGGCGTCGAACGAGGCGATGTCCGCCAGGAAGCCGCCCTGGAGCGGGCGGGGCCCCTCGGCGTCGGTCGCGGGCCGCAGCGGCCAGCCGCGCTCCGGCGGGCAGTCGCCGACCGCGTCGACACCGCCGGTGACCAGGTTCCACAGGTCCTCGGGGGAGCGGACGTCGCCGGGGAAGCGGCAGCTCATGCCGATGACGGCCAGCGGCTCGTCGTGCGCGGCACGGGTGTCCGGGCCGGCGGGCACCGCGGCGGCACCGGGGGCGTCCTGCCGGTCCTCGGCCGCCAGGGGCAGGTCCGCGGCGAGCAGGGCGGCCAGATGGGTGGTGAGGTCCTGGGCGGTGGGGTGGTCGAAGACCAGGGTGGCGGGCAGGTCCAGGCCGGTGGCCTCGCTGAGCCGTCCCCGCAGTTCCACCGCCATCAGCGAGTCGAAGCCCAGGTCGGAGAAGGCTCGCAGCGGTGCGACGGCGTCGCTGCCGCTGTGGCCCAGGGTGGCGGCCGCCTCGTCGCGGACGAGGGCCAGCAGGACCCGTTCCCGCTGCTGCGCGCCGAGTTCCGCGACGCGCCGCCGGAAGGGGGCCGCCGCGGTGGGGGCCGTCGTCTCGGTCGCCTGGCGGGCGGCTTCGGGGAGTTCGGCGAACAGCGTCGACGGCCGGACGGCGGTGAAGCTGCCGGAGAAGCGCTGCCAGTCGAGGTCGGCGAAGGTGAGGCAGCCGAGGTCGTGGGTGACCGCCTGCTCCAGCGCGTTCACGGCGAGACCGGGCTCGAGCGGCAGCAGGCCGCGGCGGCGCAGGTGCTCCTCCGCCTCGCCGTCGACGAGCATGCCGGCTTCGGCCCACGGGCCCCACGCCACCGAGGTGGCGGTCAGGCCACGGGCGCGGCGCCGCTCGGCCAGTGCGTCCAGGTGGGCGTTGGCCGCCGCGTACGCGGACTGCCCGCCACTGCCCCACACACCCGCGATCGACGAGAACAGCACGAACGTCTCGGCGTCGGGCACCAGTTCGTCCAGGTGCCGCGCACCGAGCGTCTTCGCCCGCAGCACCTCGGCGAACTGCTCCGGACCGACCCCGACCAGCGGAACGGTGTCCACGACTCCGGCCGCGTGGAACACCCCGGTGACCGGGTGTTCCGCGAGCAATGCCTCCAGGGCCTCGCGGTCGGCCACGTCACAGGCCACGACGGTGACACGGCAGCCCAGGGCCTCCAGCGACGCGGCGAGTTCGTCCGCGCCCGGCGCCTGGGGGCCGCGCCTGCCGGTGAGCACCAGGTGCTCGGCGCCGGCCTCGGCGAGCGAGGCGGCCACGCGCGAGCCGAGACCGCCGGTGCCGCCGGTGACCAGGACGGTTCCGTTCGGCCGCCAGGGGCGGACCGGGGCACCGGTGGGGCCGGTGGACCGGACGAGTCTGCGGGCGAAGGTGCCGGAGGCCCGCAGGGCCACCTGGTCCTCCGTCCCCGCGAGGACCCGGGCCAGCCGCACACCGGCCCGCTCGTCCAGCACCGCGGGAACATCCACCAGCCCGCCCCAGCGCTGCGGGAACTCCAGCGCCGCCACCCGGCCCAGACCCCACACCTGCGCCTGCTCCGGATCCACCGCACCGTCCGCACGGCCCGTGGACACCGCACCCGACGTCACACACCACAACGGCGCGTCGATCTCCGCATCGCCCAGCGCCTGCACGAGCGCCAGCGACCACGCCACCGACACCGGAAGCCCCTCAGGAACCCCCGGCACCCCCACCCGCGCATCCAGCGCAGCCAGGGACAACACCCCAGCGACACCTCCGCCGAGGGATTCCTCCTCGGTCAGACGCGCAGCCAGCTCCCAACGGTCCAGCTCACCGTCGTCCAGCAGCACGACGAACGGCTCCGCACCCGCACCCTCCAGAGCCGCCACACACTGCTCGACCCGCTCGTCGGACACCCCCTCGGTCTGCAGCACGAGCCAACGCCCACCCGCAGCGGCGGAGTCCTCCTCCGTCACGCGCCAGCTGACGCGGTAGCGCATCCCGTCCGCACGCGAACGGTCCACGCGCTCACGACGCCACCCGGCCAGAGCCGGCAGCACCGCCTCCGCCTCACCGGCACCCACCCGCAGCACCTCGGCCAGCGCCTGACTGTCACCAGCCTCGACCACCGACCAGAACGCCTCGTCACCAGCGGCAGCGGCCACGTCATCCGCGACCCCCACCGCCTCCAGCCAGAACCGCTCACGCTGAAACGCGTACGTCGGCAGACCCACACCCGGCCCCGACAGATACCGGCCCCACTCGACGGGAACGCCGCGGGTGTGCAGCCGGGCCAGCGCGCGCACGAAGGTCGCGGCCTCGGGCCGGTCCGCGCGCAGGGCGGGCACGGCGGCCAGACCGTCGGCCTGCTCGGCCACCAGGGCGGAGAGCACCCCGCCGGGGCCCAGCTCCAGCGCCGTCCGCACACCGCCGAGGGAGGCGATCGCGTCGGCGAACCGGACGGGCTGCCGGATCTGGCTCACCCAGTAGCCCGGGGTGGCGATGTCGCCGGTTGCCGTGGTCACGATCGGGACGGTCGGGGCGTGGTAGGTCAGCGACTCGGCCACGGCGGCGAACTCCGCCTGCATGGGCTCCATCAGGTGGGAGTGGAACGCGTGCGAGACGGTCAGCCGCTTCACGCGCACGCCCTCGGCACGGAGCCGCTGCTCCAGCGCGTCGATCGCCTCGGCGTCACCGGAGACCGTGATCGAGGTCGGGCCGTTGACGGCCGCCAGGTCCACCCCGTCGGGCAGGCCCAGGGTGTCCTCGGACGTCTCGACGGCGAGCATCGCGCCGCCCTCGGGCAGCGCGTCCATCAGCCGACCGCGCGCCGACACCAGCCGGCACGCGTCCTCCAGCGACAGCACACCCGCACAGTGCGCAGCCGCGAGTTCACCGATCGAGTGACCGATCAGGACACTCGGGGCCACACCCCACGACTCCACCAGCCGGAACAGCGCCACCTCGACCGCGAAGAGCCCGGCCTGGGCGTACACGGTCCGGTTCAGCGCCTCGCCGTCCTCGAAGACCACCTCGTGCAGCAGCCGCTCGAGGTCCACCCGGGCGCACACCGCGTCGAAGGCGTCGGCGAAGACCGGATAGGCGTCGTAGAGCTCACGCCCCATCCCGACCCGCTGCGCGCCCTGACCCGAGAACAGCAGGGCCGGACCACCGTGTACGGCCTCGTCGTGGAGCACGGACGGCGCGGCACTGCCCTCGGCCAACGCCCGCAGGCCGACCAGCAGTTGCTCCCGGTCGTCACCGAGCACGACCGCCCGGTGCTCCAAGGCCGCGCGACCGGTCGCCAGCGTGTGTGCCACCGCCGCGGCATCCACCTCGGGACGCTCGGCGAGGAAGGACGCCAACCGCCCGGCCTGCGCGACCAGGGCACCCCGCGACCGGGCCGACAGCACCCACGGCCCCGCGGCACCCGGTCGCACCGGAGCCACCTCGGCGGCCTCGGCGGGCTGCTCCAGAATGACGTGCGCGTTGGTCCCGCTCACGCCGAACGAGGACACGCCGGCCCGGCGCGCGTGTCCGGTCTCCGGCCACGCGCGGTCCTCGGTCAGCAGCGACACGGCGCCCGCGGACCAGTCCACGTGCGGCGTCGGCTCGTCCACGTGCAGTGTCCGGGGCAGCTTGCCGTGGCGCATGGCCTGCACCATCTTGATGACACCGGCGACACCCGAAGCGGCCTGTGTGTGACCGATGTTGGACTTCACCGAGCCCAGGTACAGCGGCTCCTCACGGTCCTGCCCGTAGGTGGCGAGCAGGGCCTGGGCCTCGATGGGGTCACCCAGCCGGGTGCCGGTGCCGTGCGCCTCCACCGCGTCCACCTCGGACGCCTGCAGCCCGGCGGCGGCCAGCGCGGCCCGCACCACCCGCTGCTGCGCCGGACCGTTCGGCGCGGTCAAACCGTTCGACGCACCGTCCTGATTGACGGCCGAACCCCGCACCACGCCGAGCACCTCGTGCCCGTTGCGCCGCGCGTCCGACAGCCGCTCCAGCAGGAGCAGACCCACGCCCTCGCCCCAGCCGGTGCCGTCCGCGGCGGCCGCGAACGCCTTGCACCGGCCGTCCGACGCCAGACCGTCCTGCCGGTCGAACTCGGCGAAGATGTCAGGACCGACGATCACGGTGACACCGCCGGCGAGCGCCATGGAGCACTCCCCGGTACGCAGCGACTGGGCGGCCAGGTGCAGCGCGACCAGCGACGACGAGCACGCCGTGTCGACGGTGACGGCCGGGCCCTCCAGGCCGAAGGAGTAGGCGACGCGGCCGGACAGCACGCTTCCGGCCATGCCGGTCATGAGGTGGCCGTCCGCGCCTCCGGTCTGTCCGCCGGTGCCGTAGCCGGACGTGGAGGCGCCGACGAAGACGCCGGTCGACGTGCCCTGGAGCGCGCGCGGGTTCATGCCCGCCCGCTCCAGCGTCTCCCAGGCGGTCTCCAGCAGCAGCCGCTGCTGCGGGTCCATCGCCAGCGCTTCACGCGGCGAGATGCCGAACAGGTCTGCGTCGAACTCCGTGGCGTCGTGGACGAAGCCGCCCTCGGTGGCGAAGGCTCCCGACTCCTGGAGGGCCGAGAGGTCCCAGCCGCGGTCGGAGGGGAAGGGCGTGAGGCCCTCGGCGCCGAAGGCGACCAGGTCCCACAGGTCTTCCGGCGACCGGACTCCGCCGGGGAAGCGGCACGCCATGGAGACGATCGCGATCGGCTCGTCCGGGTCGGCCGCGGCGTGCGTCGCGGTGGCCGTCACCGTGTCGCCGGGCGCGGAGGAGGGCAGCAGTCCGGCGAGGTGGCCGGCCAAGGCCTGGGCGGTGGGGTGGTCGAAGACGAGGGTCGCGGAGAGCGACAGGCCGGTCGCCGTCGTCAGCCGGTCCCGGAGATCGACGGCGGTGAGCGAGTCGAAGCCCAGGTCGGAGAAGGGCAGCTCGACCGGGATGCTGTCGGCGTTGGCATGGCCGAGGACGGCGGCGGCACCGGCCCGCACCGTCTCCAGCAGCAGGGCCCGGCGCTCGGCGGCGCCCTTTCCGGCGAGCGCGGCCATGAGGGGGTGGGCGTCGGAGTCCCCCGCCTGGGTGGAACCGGCGGCGGACGGGGCCGCGGCCTCGGGCACGTCGTCGAAGAGGGTGGTGGCACGGCCGGAACCGAAGGCGGGCGCGAAGCGCGCCCAGTCGGCGTCGGCGGCGACGAGGCAGCCCAGGTCGCGGGCGACCGCGTCCTCCAGGATGGTCACGCCGAGCTCCGGCGGGAGCGGGGTCAGGCCGCGGCGGCGCAGGTAGTCCTCGGCGTTCTCCTCGACGAGCATGCCGGCTTCGGCCCACGGGCCCCACGCCACCGAGGTGGCGGCGAGGCCACGGGCGCGGCGCCGTTCGGCCAGCGCGTCCAGGTGGGCGTTGGCCGCCGCGTACGCGGACTGCCCGCCACTGCCCCACACACCGGCGATCGACGAGAACAGCACGAACGTCTCGGCGTCGGGCACCAGTTCGTCCAGGTGCCGCGCACCGAGCGTCTTCGCCCGCAGCACCTCGGCGAACTGCTCCGGACCGACCCCGACCAGCGGAACGGTGTCCACGACACCGGCCGCGTGGAACACACCGGTCACCGGGTGCTCCGCCAGCAAGGCGACCAGGGCCTCGCGGTCGGCCACATCACAGGCCACGACGGTCGCCTTGGCGCCCAGAGCGGCCAGTTCGGCCGCCAGTTCGGAGGCGCCGGGGGCCTCGATGCCCCGTCTGCTGGTCAGCACGAGCTCGGTGACGCCGCGCCGGGCGAGGCGACGGGCGACGGCGGCGCCGAGGGCGCCGGTGCCACCGGTGACGAGGACCGGTCCGGTGGGGGTGAACTCACCGGGGGCGTCGGGGTGGGGCGCGATGCGGACGAGTCTGCGGGCGAAGGTGCCGGAGGCCCGCAGGGCCACCTGGTCCTCCGTCCCCGCGAGGACCCGGGCCAGCCGCACACCGGCCCGCTCGTCCAGCACCGCGGGAACGTCCACCAGGCCGCCCCAGCGCTGCGGGAACTCCAGTGCCGCCACCCGGCCCAGACCCCACACCTGCGCCTGCTCCGGATCCACCGCACCGTCCGCACGGCCCTTGGACACCGCACCCGACGTCACGCACCACAACGGCGCGTCGATCTCCGCGTCGCCCAGCGCCTGCACGAGCGCCAGCGACCACGCCACCGACACCGGAAGCCCCTCAGAAACCCCCGGCACCCCCAGCCGCGCATCCAGCGCCGCCAGGGACAACACGCCAGCGACACCGCCGCCGAGGGATTCCTCCTCGGTCAGACGAGCCGCCAGCTCCCAACGATCCAGCTCACCGTCGTCCAGCAGCACGACGAACGGCTCCGCACCCGCACCCTCCAGAGCCGCCACACACTGCTCGACCCGCTCGTCGGACACCCCCTCGGTCTGCAGCACGAGCCAACGCCCAACCGCAGCGGCGGACTTCTCCTCCGTCACGCGCCAGCTGACGCGGTAGCGCATTCCGTCCGCACGCGAACGGTCCACGCGCTCACGACGCCACCCGGCCAGAGCCGGCAGCACCGCCTCCGCCTCACCGGCACCCACCCGCAGCACCTCGGCCAGAGCCTGACTGTCACCAGCCTCGACCACCGACCAGAACGCCTCGTCACCAGCGACAGCGGCCGCGGCATGCTCGACCCCCACCGCCTCCAGCCAGAACCGCTCACGCTGGAACGCATACGTCGGCAGACCCACACCCGGCCCCGACAGATACCGGCCCCAGTCCACGGCGGTGCCCTGGGCGAACAGTCCGGCCAGGGCCCGTGCGAAGGCGGCCGTCTCCCCCGCTCCCTTACGCAGGGCGGGGACGGCGGTGGCGTCCTCGCTGATGTGCGGGACGAGCGCGGCGAGGGTGCCGTCCGGGCCGATCTCGAGGAAGGTCCGGGTCTCGGCGTCGGTCAGGGAGGCGATCGCGTCGGCGAAGCGGACGGGCTCGCGGATCTGGCCCACCCAGTAGTCGGGGGTGGCCAGGTCACCGGAAGCGGTGGCGACGACGGGGACGGTCGGAGCGTGATAGGTCAGCGACTTCGCGACGGCGGCGAACTCGTCGAGCATCGGCTCCATCAGGTGCGAGTGGAACGCGTGCGAAACGGTCAGCCGCTTCACGCGCATGCCCTCGGCACGCAGCCGCTGCTCCAGCGCGCCGACCGCGTCCGCGTCACCGGAGACGGTGATCGAGGTCGGCCCGTTCACCGCCGCCAGGTCCAGACCCTCAGGCAGCTCCAGCTCTTCGGCAGCCTCGACGGCCAGCATCGCGCCACCCTGGGGCAGCGCGTCCATCAGCCGCCCACGCGCCGACACCAGCCGGCACGCGTCGTCCAGCGACAGCACACCCGCACAGTGCGCAGCCGCGATCTCGCCGATCGAGTGGCCGACCAGCACGTCCGGGGTCACGCCCCAGGACTCCACGAGGCGGAAGAGCGCCACCTCGACGGCGAACAGCGCGGGCTGCGTGTACGCCGTCCGCGCCAGCAGCTCCGCGTCGTCCCCGAACACCACGTCACGGAGCGGCAGTTCAAGGTCGACCCGCGCGCACACGTCGTCGAAGGCGTCGGCGAAGACGGGAAAGGCGTCGTAGAGCTCACGCCCCATCCCGACCCGCTGCGCGCCCTGGCCCGAGAACAGGAATCCGGTGCGTCCGCTGCGTGCCGTGCCGGTGACGACGCCCTGTGAGGGTTCGTCGGCGGCAAGGGCGCGGAGTCCGGTGAGCAGGTCGTCACGGTCGTCGCCGAGCACGACCGCCCGGTGTTCCAGCGCGGCACGACCGGTCGCCAGCGTGTGGGCCACCGCCGCGGCATCCGCCTCGGGACGCTCGGCGATGAAGGACGCCAACCGCCCGGCCTGCGCGACCAGGGCACCCCGCGACCGGGCCGACAGCACCCACGGCCCCGCAGCCCCCGGTCGCACCGGAGCCGCCTCGGCGGCCTCGGCGGCCTCGGCGGCCTGCTCCAGGATGACGTGCGCGTTGGTCCCGCTCACGCCGAACGACGACACACCCGCTCGACGCGGACGCCCCGCCTCGGGCCACGGCCGGTCCTCGGTGAGCAGCGACACGGCGCCCGCGGACCAGTCCACGTGCGGCGTCGGCTCGTCCACGTGCAGCGTCCGCGGCAGCACGCCCCGGCGGAGCGACTCCACCATCTTGATCACGCCGGCGACGCCCGAAGCGGCCTGCGTGTGACCGATGTTGGACTTCACCGAGCCCAGGTACAGCGGCTCCTCACGGTCCTGCCCGTAGGTGGCGAGCAGCGCCTGCGCCTCGATCGGGTCACCCAGCCGGGTGCCGGTGCCGTGCGCCTCCACCGCGTCCACCTCGGACGCCCGCAGACCGGCGGCGGCCAGCGCGGCCCGCACCACCCGCTGCTGCGCCGGACCGTTCGGCGCGGTCAGACCGTTCGACGCACCGTCCTGGTTCACCGCGGAACCCCGCACCACGGCCAGCACCTGGTGGCCGTTGCGGCGGGCGTCCGACAGCCGCTCCACGAGCAGCACGCCGACGCCCTCGCCCCAGCCGGTGCCGTCCGCGGCGGCGGCGAACGCCTTGCACCGGCCGTCCGAGGCCAGACCGTCCTGCCGGTCGAACTCGGCGAAGACTCCGGGGGTGCTCATCACCGCGACGCCGCCCACGACCGCCATGGAGCACTCGCCGGCGCGCAGCGACTGGGCGGCCAGGTGGAGTGCCACCAGCGACGACGAGCAGGCCGTGTCGACGGTGACGGCGGGGCCCTCCAGGCCGAAGGTGTAGGCGACGCGGCCGGACAGGACGCTGCCCGACATGCCGGTCAGGAAGTGCCCCTCGGAGCCGGAATCGGTGGCCCCCACGCCGTAGCCGGAGGGGGAGGCGCCGACGAAGACGCCGGTCGACGTGCCCTGGAGCGCGCGCGGGTTCATGCCCGCCCGCTCCAGCGCCTCCCAGGCGGTCTCCAGCAGCAGCCGCTGCTGCGGGTCCATCGCCAGCGCCTCGCGCGGCGAGATGCCGAACAGTCCGGCGTCGAACTCCGTGGCGTCGTGGACGAAGCCGCCCTCGAGGGCGAAGTCGACGCTCGCGCCGGGAGCCGCCCGCCAGCCTCGGTCGCTGGGGAAGGCGCCGACGCCGTCCCGGCCCTCGGCGACGAGGTCCCACAGGGCCTCGGGCGAGTCCACGCCGCCGGGGTAGCGGCAGGCCGTCGAGACGATGGCGAGCGGTTCGTCGGACGCCACGGCCGTCGTGCCGGTCGTGGCGTCCGCGCGCTCGTCCTCGCTGATCAGCGACAGCAGGTGGCGTGCGACCGCGGCGGGGGTGGGGTGGTCGAAGACGAGGGTCGCGGGCAGGGGCAGACCGACGGCGTCGGCGACGTGCTTGCGGACCTGGAGCGCGGTGAGGGAGTCCACGCCCAGGTCCTTGAACGGCCGGTCGGCCTCGACGGGCTCGGGGTAGCCGAGGACGGTGGCGGTCTCGCGCCGGACCAGGTCGGCGAGGGTGCGGCCGCGTTCCGACGCGGGCACCCCGGCCAGCAGGGAGCGCACGGCCGCGGAGGCGCCCGGGGCGTCCGACGAGGTCTCGCTGCCGTCCGCGGTCTCCGCGAGGGCGTCGACCGCCTCGGGCAGCGCGGTCAGCAGCGGGCTGGGCCGGCGGCTGGTGAAGGCGGGCGTGAAGCGTGCCCAGTCCACGTCCGCGACGGTCAGGCAGGCGTCCTCGGAGTCGATCGCGCGTTCCAGCGCGGCGATGCACAGGGCCGCTGCCATGGGGCGCAGCCCTCGGCGTCTGAGGTATTCGTCGGCGCCGTCCCGCGCGGCCATGCCGGCCTCCGCCCAGGAGCCCCAGGACACGGCGGTGGCGGCCCGGCCGGCCGCCCGGCGGGCGGTGGCGAGGGCGTCGAGCTGGGCGTTGGCGGCGGCGTAGGCGCCCTGTCCGCCGCTGCCCCAGATGCCGGCGATGGACGAGAACAGGACGAACAGTTCGGCGTCGGGGAGGAGCGCGTCGAGGTGTTCGGCACCGAGGGCCTTGGCCCTCAGGCCGTCGGCGAGCTCGGGCACCGACGTGGCGTCGAGCGGGAGGACCGGGTCGAGTCCCGCGGCGTGGACGACGCCGGTGACCGGGTGTTCTGCGAGCAGCGCGGCGAGTGCGTCGCGGTCGGCGACGTCGCAGGCGACGACGGTCGCCGCCGCCCCGAGACCGGCCAGTTCGGCGACGAGGTCGGCGGCGCCGGGGGCGTCGCCGCCCCGTCTGCTGCACAGCACCAGCTTCCGGGTGCCCCGGCGTGCGAGCATCCGGGCGGTTTCCGCGCCCAGCGCGCCGGTGCCGCCCGTGATCAGGACGGCTTCGGGTGCGGCGGGCCGGGGGGCGGGCTCACCGGTGGCGGTGGCGGGGGCGTGGAGCAGGCGGCGTACGTAGACCCCTTCGGCCCGGACGGCCACCTGGTCCTCGGCCCCGGTCAGCACGGTGGCGAGGCGGGCCAGCGCGCGGGGTTCGGCGTCGGCGGGCAGGTCGACGAGACCGCCCCAGCGCTCGGGGTGTTCCAGGGCGGCGACGCGGCCGAGTCCCCAGACGCGGGCGGCGGCGGGGTCGGTGATCCGGTCGGCGCGGTGCGCGGCGACGGCGCCGCGGGTGAGGCACCACAGCGGTGCCGTGATCTCGGCGTCGGCCAGCGCCTGCACGAGAGTGAGGGTGGCGCCGAGTCCGACGGAGACCGCCGGGTCCTCGGGGTGCGGCCTGCGGTCGTCGGCGGCCAGCGACAGGACGCCGGTGATCCGTGCGGCGGATTCGGCAGCCCCGCGCAGGAGTTCGCTGAGGCCCCACCGGTCGAGGCCGGCGTCGGGCACGGTCAGTTCGGTCAGGTCCGCGCCGGCTTCGCGCAGCGCCTGGGCGCAGCGCGCGGCGTGGTCGGCGTCCGACCCCTCCGTGCGCAGCAGCAGCCAGTGCCCGTCGAGTGCGGTGGCGGGGGCCCGCTCGGCGGGCTGCCAGGCGACGCGGTAGCGCCAGGCGTCGACCGTGGAGCGTTCGGCGCGGCCGCGCCGCCACACCGAGAGGGCGGGCAGCACGGTCTCCAGACCGTCGCCGGACTCGAGGTGCAGGGTGCCGGCGACCTGGTCGTAGTCGAGTCGGTCGACGGCGTCCCAGAACTCCGTCTCGTCCGCATCGCCGCCGCCCGTGGCCGCGTCCAGGGCGCGGGCGACCTCGGGGGGTTCGGTCATCCAGTAGTGGGTGTGCTGGAAGGCGTAGGTGGGGAGGTCGACGGGCCGGGCTTCAGGCAGGAGGGTGGTCCAGTCGACGGGGACGCCGGCCACGTGCGCCTCGGCGAGCGCGGTCAGCCAGCGGGTGGCGTCACCGCGATCGCGGTGCAGGGACGCCAGGGTGACGCCCTGTCGATCCGACTGCTCAAGGGTCTGCTCGATGCCGGGGGTCAGCACCGGGTGCGGGCTGCTCTCCAGGAAGACGGTCCGCCCGTCGGCCAGCAGCGCGGCGGTCGCGTCGCCGAACCGGACGAGGGAGCGGAGGTTGTCGTACCAGTACTGCGCGCCCATCTCGGCGGTGTCGATCCGGCCGCCGGTCAGCGACGAGTAGAGCGGGATCGTCGACGACGCTGGCGTGATCGGGGCGAGGTCGGTGAGGATCCGCTCGCGCAGCTCCTCCACCTGCACGGAGTGCGAGGCGTAGTCCACCGGAATGCGGCGGGCGCGCACCCCTCGTTCCTCACACGCCGTCATCAGCGCGTCCAGCGCTTCCGGCTCACCCGAGACCACCGTCGAGCCCGGGCCGTTGACCGCAGCCACGGACACCCGGCCGTCGAAGGCCGCCGCCAGTTCCTCGGCGACGTCCGAGCCGGCGGCCAGGGACACCATCCCGCCGCGTCCGGCCAGCGCCCGCAGCGCACGCGAGCGCAGTGCCACCACACGCGCCCCGTCCTCAAGCGACAGGCCGCCCGCGACCACAGCGGCGGCGATCTCGCCCTGCGAGTGCCCCACCACCGCCGACGGCGTCACACCGGACGCCCGCCACAGCTTGGCGAGCGAGACCATCAGCGCCCACAGCACCGGCTGGACCACGTCCACCCGGCCCCACAGCGCCTCGTCCTCGCTCTCCAGCACCTCCCCCAACGACCAGTCCACGAACGGCTCCAACGCCGCCGCGCACGCCTCCAACGACTCCCGGAACACCGGCGACCACTGCGCAAGCTCCCGCCCCATCCCCAGCCACTGCGACCCCTGACCCGGGAACACCAGCACCGGGGAACCACCGGACCGCGCCACACCCCGCACCACACCCGGGTGCGCCACGTCTCCCGCCAGCGCGCGCAACGCCCCGGCACGGTCCTCCCCCACCACCACCGCACGGTGCTCCAGCACCGCGCGCGAGAGGAGGGAGCGGCCCACGGAGGCGGGGTCGGCGTCGGCGAGGGCGGTGAGACGGGCGGCCTGGGCGGCGAGGGCTTCGGCGGTGTGTCCGGACAGCACCCACGGGACCACGGGGAGCACCGGCCGGCCGGCGTCGGCGGTCGTCGCCGGGGCGCTGCCGCTCCGGTTCTCCTCGCCGCCCGCGGCGGCGTCGGTGCCCTCGGCCTCGTCCGCGTCGTCGGCGGCCTGTTCGGCCGTCGCGTCGGGGCCCTCCAGGATGATGTGGACGTTGGTGCCGCTGATGCTGAACGAGGAGATGCCCGCACGGCGGGGCCGTTCCGGGTCCTGGGGCCAGGCGACCGGTTCGGTGAGCAGCTGGACCTGGCCCTGGGACCAGTCGACGTGCGGGGTGGGTTCGGCGGCGTGGAGGGTGGGCGGCAGCTCCTCGTTGCCGAGGGCGAGCACCATCTTGATGAGCCCGGCGACGCCGGAGGCGGCCTGCGCGTGCCCGATGTTGGACTTGACGGAGCCCAGGAGCAGCGGCTCGCGGCGGCTGCCCTGCCCGTACGTGGCGAGCAGCGCCTGGGCCTCGATCGGGTCGCCCAGTGTCGTGCCGGTGCCGTGCGCCTCGACGGCGTCCACGTCGCCGGGGCTCAGGCGGGCGTTCTCCAGGGCGGCCAGGATGACCCGCTCCTGGGAGGGGCCGTTGGGGGCGGTCAGGCCGTTGGAGGCGCCGTCCTGGTTGACCGCCGATCCGCGGATCACCGCGAGGATCCGGTCGCCGCGCCGCTCGGCGTCGGCGAGGCGCCGCAGGACGATCGTGCCGGAGCCCTCGGCCCATCCGGTGCCGTCGGCGTCGGCGGAGAACGGCTTGCACCGGCCGTCCGCGGCCAGGCCGCGCTGCCGGCTGAACTCCGTGAAGATGCCGGGGCTGGTCATCACGGTGACGCCGCCGGCGAGGGCGGCGTCGCACTCGCCGGACCGCAGTGCCTGCACGGCGAGGTGGATGGCCACCAGCGACGACGAGCAGGCGGTGTCGACGGTGACGGCGGGGCCTTCGAGGCCCAGGGCGTAGGAGACCCGCCCGGAGACGACGCTGGGGGCGCTGCCGGTCAGCAGGTGTCCCTCGACACCCTGCGGCAGGGCGCGCAGCCCGGCGCCGTAGGCGGACGAGGAGGAGCCGACGAAGACGCCGGTGCGGCTGCCGCGCAGGGACAGCGGGTCGATGCCCGCCCGCTCCAGGGCCTCCCAGGAGGTCTCCAGGAACAGCCGCTGCTGCGGGTCCATCGCGAGCGCCTCGCGCGGCGAGATGTTGAACAGGCCGGCGTCGAACTCGGCGGCCTCGTGGACGAATCCGCCCTCGCGCACGTAGGTGGTGCCGGCGGCGTCCGGGGCCTCGTCGTAGATGGCGGCGGTGTCCCAGCCGCGGTCCACGGGGAAGGCGGAGATGCCGTCGCGGCCCTCGGAGACCAGCTTCCAGAGGTCCTCCGGGGAGCTCACGTCCCCGGGGTAGCGGCACGCCATGCCGACGACCGCCACGGGTTCGCTGCCGCGTGCCTCGGCGATCCGCAGGCGGCGACGCGTCTGCCGCAGGTCCGCGGTGAGCCGCCTGAGATAGTCGAGGTACTTCTGGTCGTCGGCCACTCGCTGTCACCTTCTCCGGACCCCGCAGCGCACTTTCGCGGCGGAAATTCGCTGAATTACCAGGACCGCGCGACAAAAGAATTCCGGCTGCTGTTTCCCCGATACCGAAAGGGCGTTTTCGGCGGGCATTCGAAATTCCGTGCGGAAACTCTCGCTGAGCCTACGAACGGCTCCGAGGAGTGGACAACCCCTAGCCCGACCCCTTAGGGGGCCGGGCCGGCCGGTGGCTTCGGCGGGGTTGCCGGAGCGGACGGGAATGGGGCTCAGTCGTCCGGATTCTCCAACGCGGTCTGGATGAGGGCGTCGACGTCCATCAGGTCGATGTCGTACTCCGACGGCCCCTCTTCGGGGTCGTCCGCGGGGATATCCGTGGCGGCGGGCGGGGCCGGGTCGGCGCCTCCCGCGGCGTCGGCGGCGATCTCCTCCGACAGGTGTGCGGCGAGCGCCGCGGGCGTCGGGTAGTCGAAGATCATCGAGTTGGGGAGTGCCAGCCCGGTGGCCGCGGCGATCCTGCCCCGGATCTCGACGGCGGTGAGCGAGTCGAAGCCGAGGTCGGCGAAGCCGCTCCTGGCGGCGACGCCGTCCAGCCCCTGATGGCCGAGCACGTCGGCGACCTGCCGGCGCACCAGGTCGAGCAGGGCGCGTTCGCGCCGTGCCGGGGAGAAGCCGGCGAGTCCGACGGCGTAGGCGGTGAGGCCTTCCTCCGCGGCCTGCGCGCCCTGTCCGTCGCCCTCGCCCTCGGCGAGCGCGGCGAACAGCGGGGCGGGGCGGCTCGCCGTGAAGGCGGGCAGGAAGCGGCTCCAGTCGACGTCGGCGACGGTGACGCAGGTGTCCTGAGCGCCGAGCGCGTCGGCCAGGGCCCGCAGTGCCGTGGCGGGTTCCATCGCGCCCAGTCCGCGGCGGGCGAGGTAGGCGGCGGCGTCGCCGTCGCCCCCGCCGAGTCCGGCGGCGGCCATGCCTTCGCCGGCCCAGGGGCCCCAGGCGACGGAGAGGGCCGGGCGGCCCTGGGCTCGGCGGCGTTCGGCGAGCGCGTCGAGGGAGGCGTTGCCGGCCGCGTAGGCGGCCTGGTCGCCGCTGCCCCACACTCCGGCGATGGACGAGAACAGCACGAACTGTTCGGCGTCGGGGAGGAGTTCGTCGAGGTTCCGGGCGCCGAGGACCTTGGCGCGGACGACCTCGCGGTAGGTGTCGGCGTCGAGTTCCTGGAGCGGGCGGGCGGTGTCGGTTCCGGCGGTGTGGACGACGGCCCGGACGGGGTGCCGCGCCAGCAGCGCGGCGAGCTCGTCGCGGTCGGCGACGTCGCAGGCCTCCACGGCGGCGCTGCAGCCCAGTTCGGCGAGTTCCGCGACCAGGGCCGCGGCGCCCCGTGCCCGGGGCCCGGACCTGCTGGTGAGGACCAGCTTCTCGGCGCCCTGCCGGGCGAGCAGGCGGGCGACGTGCCCGCCGAGGGCTCCGGTGCCTCCGGTGACGAGCGTGGCGCGGGCGGGGCTCCACGCCCCGCCGGGCGCCAGCGGCGCGCGGTCCAGACGTCGGGCCAGGATCCGGCCGTCGCGGAGGGCCACCTGGTCCTCGGTGCCGCCGAGGACGGCGGGGATCAGGGCGAGGGTGTCCGCGCCGGGCTGCTCCGGCAGGTCGAGGAGACCGCCCCAGCGGCGCGGGAGTTCGAGGGCCGCGACCCGGCCCAGACCCCACACCTGTGCCGCCCGGGGGTCGGCGGCGGTGCCGGCGGCGCCGACGGCCGACGTCGTCACGCACCACAGCGGCGAGCCGAGGCCGGTGCGGACCACGGAGAGCACGGTCTCCGGGTCGCCGGACAGCAGCAGCACCCCGTCGGCGGGGTCGGCCGCGGACAGGTCGTCCGGGGTGCAGACGGTCGCCCCGGTGCCGCCGTCCCGCAGGGCGGCGGCGACGCCCGCGGCGAGGCCGGTGTTCTCCTCGTCGGCGGCGACCAGCCAGTGGCCGCCGGCGGGCCGGGCCGCGGGGACGTCGGCCCAGGTGACGCGGTACCGCCAGCCGGCCGCGGTCCCGCTCAGCGCGCGGGTGCGGCGCCAGGTCGCGAGGGCGGGCAGCGCCTCGGCGAGCGCGGCGGCCGTGGCCGGGTCGAGGCCGGCCAGGGAGCCGAGGTCGCCGGAGTCGACGGCGGCCCAGAACTCGGTGTCGGCCGTGCCGGTTTCCTCCGTGCGGGGCTCCGGCCAGTAGCGGGTGCGGTCGAACGCGTAGGTGGGCAGCGCGGCCCGGGGGCCGGAGCCGAGGACGGCCTGCCAGTCGACGCGGGTGCCGCGGGTGTGCGCGGTGGCGACGGCGGTCAGCAGGGTGACCGGTTCGGCGCGGCCCGGCCGCAGGACGGGCACCGCGGCGACGTCCTGGCCGACGGTGGCGCCGGCCAGCGCGGAGAGCACGCCGTCGGGGCCGAGCTCGACGCAGGCGCCGACGTCCCGGCGTCCCAGTTCGGCGACGGCGTCGGCGAACCGGACCGGTTCGCGGACCTGGCGCACCCAGTACTCGGGGGTCGCCGGGTCGCCCGGCGCCGTGCAGATCAGCGGGACGGACGGCGCGTGGTAGGTGAGCCGCGCGGCGACCTCGTGGAAGGCGTCCAGCATCGGCTGCATGCGGTGCGAGTGGAAGGCGTGCGAGACGACGAGCCGCCGCACCTTGCGGCCCTCCGCGCGCCAGCGCTCCTCGCAGTCGGCGATCGCGTCCTCGTCGCCGGAGACGGTCAGCGCCTTCGGGCCGTTGACCGCCGCGAGGTCCACGCCGTCGGGCAGCGTGATCTCGTCCTCGGCGGCCTCGACGGCGAGCATGGCGCCGCCGGCGGGCAGGGCCTGCATGAGCCGCGACCGGGCGGCCACCAGGGTGCACGCGTCGTCCAGGGACAGCACGCCGGCGACGTGCGCGGCGGCCAGTTCGCCGATCGAGTGGCCGACCAGGACGTCCGGCCGGACACCCCACGACTCCACGAGCCGGAACAGCGCCACCTCCAGCGCGAACAGGGCGGGCTGGGTGTACTCGGTCCTGGCCAGCACGTCGTCGTCGTCGCCGAACACCACGTCCCGCAGCGGCCGGCCGAGCTCGAAGCGGGAGCAGACCGCGTCGAACGCCGCGGCGAACGCCGGGTGCGTCTCGTACAGTTCCCGGCCCATGCCGGAGCGCTGCGCGCCCTGGCCGGCGAAGAGGAACGCGGTGCGGGAGGCGTCCGCCCTGCCGACGGGGGCGCCCGGGGCGCCTTCGGTGAAGGCCCGCAGGGCGGCGAGCAGCGCCTCGCGGTCGGTGCCGAGGAACGCCGCGCGGTGGGTGAGCTGCGCGCGGGATCCGGTGAGGGCGCGGGCGACGTCCGCGGCCGGGACCTCCGGGTGGGCGTCGGCGAAGGCGAGCAGCCGCGCCGCCTGGCCGCGCAGGGCGGCGGGCGAACCGGCCGAGAGCAGCCAGGGCAGCACGGCGGGCACCTCGCCCGGGCCGGCCGGGCCGGCCGGCGTGGACGGGTCGGCCTGAGCGGCCGGGTCGGTCGGGGCGGTCGGTTCCGGCCGCTGCTCGGGCGGGGCCTCCTCGACGAGGACGTGGGCGTTGGTGCCGCTGATCCCGAACGAGGAGACGCCCGCCCGGCGCGGACGGCCGGTGCTCGGCCAGGGCCGGGCCTCGGTGAGCAGTTCCACCGCGCCGGCCGTCCAGTCGACCTCGGGGGTCGGCTCGTCGACGTGCAGCGTCTTCGGCAGGATGCCGCGGCGGATCGACTCGACGGTCTTGATGACGCCGGCGACTCCGGCGGCGGCCTGGGTGTGGCCGATGTTGGACTTGACCGATCCGAGCCGCAGCGGCTCCTCGCGGTCCTGGCCGTAGACCTCGAACAGGGCCTGGGCCTCGATCGGGTCGCCGAGCCGGGTGCCCGTGCCGTGCGCCTCCACCGCGTCGATGTCGGACGGCCGCAGTCCGGCGGCGGCCAGCGCCTCGCGCATGACGCGCTGCTGGGAGGGGCCGTTGGGCGCGGTGAGGCCGTTGGAGGCCCCGTCCTGGTTGACGGCGGAGCCGCGGACCACCGCGAGCACCTGGTGGCCGTTGCGGCGGGCGTCGGAGAGCCGCTCCAGCAGGACCAGGCCGACGCCCTCGCCCCAGCCGGTGCCGTCGGCCGCGGCGGCGAACGCCTTGCAGCGGCCGTCGGCGGCCAGGCCGTTCTGCCGGTCGAAGCCGATCAGGACGTCCGGGGCGGCGACCACGGTGACGCCGCCGGCGAGCGCCATGGTGCACTCCCCGGCGCGCAGCGCCTGCGCGGCCAGGTGCAGCGCGACCAGCGACGCCGAGCAGGCGGTGTCCACGGTGACGGCGGGACCCTCCAGCCCGAACGTGTAGGAGATGCGGCCGGAGGCGACGCTGCCGGCGCTGCCGGTGACCAGGTGGCCCTCCGCGTCCTCGGGCATCCGCAGGCCCGTGCCGTAGCCGGAGCCCATGGCGCCGGCGAAGACGCCGGTGCGGCTGCCGCGGAGGGCGGCGGGGTCGATGCCGGCGCGCTCGAAGGTCTCCCAGGCGGTCTCCAGCAGGAGGCGCTGCTGCGGGTCCATGGTGAGGGCCTCGCGCGGGGAGATACCGAAGAGCGCCGCGTCGAAGTCGCCCGCCGTGTCGACGAACGCGCCGCCGCGGGCACGGACGTCGCCGCGGCCCGTGGCGCCGAGGTTCCAGCCGCGGTCGGTGGGGAACGGTCCGACCGCGTCCCGTTCCTCGGCCATCAGCCGCCACAGGTCCTCGGGCGAGTCCACCCCGCCCGGGTACCGGCAGGCCATCGCGACGATGGCGATCGGCTCGCCCGCCGGCGCCTCGGCCGACGGGGACGGGACGGATGCGGAAGCGGTCGCGGAGGCGGAGGCGGTCGAGGCGGCGGTCGCGGTCGCCGCGGTGCCGACGGCGACGGCGAGCCGCTCGCGCAGGTGTTCCGCCAGCGCCCGGGGCGCGGGGTGGTCGAAGACCACGGTGGCGGGCAGCTTGAGGCCGGTGGCCGCCGAGAGCCGGTTGCGCAGTTCCACGGAGGTGAGCGAGTCGAAGCCCAGCTCGCGGAAGGCCCGGTCGGGGGCGACCCGTTCGCCCGGGGCGAGGACCAGGACCGCGGCGACCTCGTCGCGGACCAGGTCGAGCAGGAGCGTGGCCGGGTCGGCGGCGGCCGCCAGCCGCTGCGCGAGGCCGTTCCCACGGTCCGCGCCGGACGCGCCGGCCTTGCGGAGCCGGGCGGGGACACGGACCAGCGCGCGCAGCAGGGGCGGCACTTCGTGCGCCGCGCGTACCGGGGCGGGCGCGAAGCGGGTGGGCACCAGGTGGGCCCGTCCCGCGGTCAGCGCGGCGTCGAAGAGGGCCAGGCCCTCCTCGGCGCCCAGCGCGTCGCCGAGCCGGGTGAGCCGGGCGACGGCCGTGCCGTCGAGGTGCTCGGCCATCGCGCCCGGCTGCTCCCACAGCCCCCAGCCCAGCGAGACGGCGGGCAGGCCGCGGTGGGCGCGGTGCGCGGCGAGCGCGTCCAGGACGGCGTTGGCGGCCGCGTAGTTGGCCTGCCCGGCGGCTCCGACGGTCGCCGCGAGGGAGGAGTACAGGACGAACAGGGCGAGGTCCTGGCCCGCGGTCAGTTCGTGCAGGTGGAGGGCGGCCTCGGCCTTCGGCGCGAACACCGTGGCCAGCCGCTCGGGTGTCTGCGCCTCCAGCACGCCGTCGTCGAGGACGCCGGCGGTGTGCACCACGCCGGTCAGCGGGTGCGCGGCCGGGATCCCGGCGAGCAGCGCGGCCAGCGCCTCGCGGTCGGCCGCGTCGCAGGCGACGACGCGGGCGTCGGCGCCGCGGTCGGCGAGGTCCTGGACGAGTTCCCGCGCCCCGGGGGCGTCCGGGCCGCGGCGGCCCGTCAGCAGCAGGTGCCGGACGCCGTGGTTCGTGACCAGGTGCCGGGCCAGCATCGCGCCCAGCGCACCGGTGCCTCCGGTGACCAGCACGGTGCCGTCGGGGTCGAGGCGCACGGCGGTGGCGGTGCCGTCGGCGGTGCCCGTGCCGTCGGCGGGAGTGTCGGCGCCACCGGCGTCGGGCCGGAACCGCGTCAGCCTGGGCACCAGGACGCGGCCGTCGCGGACCGCCGCCTGCGGTTCGTCCGCCTCGGCGAGGGTGCCGAGGACCGCGGCCGCCTGCTCGTCGGTGTCCGCGTCGACCAGGGTGAAGCGGCCGGGGTGTTCGGTCTGCGCCGTGCGCACCAGGCCCCACGCGGCGGCGGTGAGCGGATCGGCGATGTCGTCACCGGGGACGGCGGCGACCGCGCCGCGGGTGCGCACCACCAGGCGCGCGTCGGCCGTGCGGTCGTCGGCGAGCCAGGCCCGCACCCCGGCGAGCACCGCCGCCGGGTCGGCCGGGGCCCGCCACAGGGCGACCGGTGGCACCTCGGCGAGACGGCCGGGGTCGTCCACCGTCACGTACGCCGTGCCGGTGCCGGTGCCGGTGTCGGTCGTGCCCTGCCGGTCGGGCCCGGTCCACGTGACCTCGAACAGGGAGTCGTCCGCGGGTGCCGGGGTGATGCTCCCGGCGGCCTCCCGCAGCGTCAGCGACGCGACCGACAGCACGGGCAGGCCCGCCTCGTCGAAGGCGTCGAGCGTCACGGCGTCCGGGCCTGCGGGGGTGAGGCGCACCCGCAGCGTGCCCGCGCCGACCGCGTGCAGCGCGACCCCGGACCAGGAGAACGGCAGCCGCGGTCGCGGCGGTCCGTCGCCCTCGGGGCCGGCCAGGGCCAGCGCATGCAGCGCGGAGTCCAGCAGCGCGGGGTGGGCGGCGTAGGCGCCGCCGCGCTGCTGCTCCGGGAGGGCGACCTCGGCGTGCAGGACGTCGCCGGACCGCCAGGCGGCCCGCAGTCCGCGGAAGGCCGGCCCGTACTCGAGGCCCGCCGTCTCCAGCATTGCGTAGTGCCCGTCGAGGTCGACGGGTTCGGCGTCCGCCGGGGGCCACACCGTGGCCGGTTCCGGCTCCGCCGGCAGGTCGGGCGCGAGCATGCCCGAGGCGTGCCGGACCCAGGGGCCGTCGGCGCCGGACTCGGGGCGGGCGTAGACGGCGACCTCGCGGCCGCCGGCCGTGCCGTCCTCGGCGCCGACGACGACCTGGAACCTGACGGCGGTCCGCTCCGGCAGCACCAGCGGCGCGTGCAGGGTCAGTTCGTCGACGAGCCGTCCGCCGGTCGCCCGGGCCGCCTGCAGGGCGAGTTCGAGGAGTGCGGTGCCGGGGACGAGGACGGTGCCGCGGAGCCGGTGGTCGGCGAGCCAGGGGTGCGCGGAGGTCGACAGCCGGCCGGTGAGCAGCAAGCCGTCGTCGGTCGCGGACGCCACCGCGGCGCCCAGCAGCGGGTGGTCGACGCCGGCCAGGCCGGCGCCCTCCACGTCGGCGGGGCCGGACTCGGGCAGCGCCCAGTAGCGGCGGTGCTCGAAGGCGTAGGTGGGCAGGTCGGCGCCCTCGACCGGCTCCAGCGGCCAGTCGACGCGGGCGCCGGAGACGTGCAGCCCGGCCAGCGTCCGCAGCAGGGCCTCGGACTCGGGCAGGTCGGGCCGCAGCGTCGGCACCGTGACCGCGTCCTCGACCAGTTGCTGGACCATCGCCGACAGGCCGCTCTTGGGGCCGATCTCGACGAACCTGCGCACACCGTCCAGGCGGCGCACGGCGTCGGCGAAGCGGACGGTGCGCCGCATCTGCCCGACCCAGTACTCCGGTGTGTCGAGCCGGCCGGGGCCGGTGGCCACCATGGGGACGGCGGGCTCGTGGTGGGTGAGGCCGGCGGCCACGGCGGCGAGCGGGGCGAGGGCCGGGTCGACGTGGTGGGAGTGGGCGGCGAGGGAGACGGAGACGTCCTTCACGCGCCGGCCCTCGTCGCGCCAGCGGGCCGCGAGCGTCTCCAGGACGTCCGCGTCGCCGGAGACGACCAGCGCCTCGGGCCCGTTGACCACGGCGAGGTCGGCGCCGTCGGGCAGCGGGAGCACGTCCTCCTCGCGCGCCTCGACGGCGAGCATCCTGCCGTCCTCGCGCAGGTCGAGCAGGAGCCGGGCGCGTGCCTCCACGAGGGTGCAGGCGTCGTCGAGGGAGAGGATGCCGGCGATGTGCGCGGCGGCCAGCTCGCCGGTGGAGTGGCCGAGGACGGCGTCGGGTGTGACGCCCCAGGACTCCAGCAGCCGGGCCAGGGCCACCTGCAGGGCGAAGGTGCAGGCGTGGGCGTTGCCGGCCCGCTCGAAGCGGTGGCCGTCCCCGAAGAGCAGGTCGGCGAGCGGGGTCCCGATGTCGATCCGGGCCGCGACCGCGTCGAAGGCCTCGGCGAACGCCGGGTACGCGGTGTGGAGTTCGCGCCCCATGCCCGCGTACTGGGCACCCTGGCCGGTGAAGACGAACGCGGTGCGTCCCTGGACGGCGGTGCCCTGGACGACGGAGTCGGCCGGGGTCTGCGCGGCGAGCGCGTCGAGTCCGGCGAGGAGGCCGTCGGTGTCGTCGTGGCGGCCGATCACCACGGCCCGCTGGTCCAGCGCGGCCCGGGCGGTGACCAGGGTCCGGGCGATCCGCGCCGGATCCGGCGCGGACTGCTCGGCGGTGTGCGCGCGCAGGCGGGCGGCCTGGGCGCGCAGGCCCTCGGTGCCGCGGGCGGAGACCGGCCAGGCGACGGGCCGCGCGGCCTCGGCGCCGCCGGGCGCCGTCGCGGGCCGCGGGGCGGGCGGCAGCGCGCGCGGGGCCGGGGCCTCCTCGAGGATGACGTGCGCGTTGGTGCCGCCGATGCCGAAGGAGGAGACGGCGGAGCGGCGCGGCCGCTCCCCGCGGTGCCACGGCCGCTCCTCGGTGAGCAGCGCGACGGAGCCGGCGGACCAGTCCACCTGCCCGGTCGGCGCGGAGACGTTGACGGTCCGCGGCAGGACGCCGTGCCGCATCGCCTCCACCATCTTGATGACGCCGCCGACGCCCGCCGCGCACTGGGTGTGTCCGATGTTGGACTTCAGCGAGCCGAGCCAGAGCGGCTGGTCGTCCTCCCGCTCCTGCCCGTATGTCGCCAGCAGGGCCTGGGCCTCGATGGGGTCGCCGAGCCGGGTGCCGGTGCCGTGGGCCTCGACCGCGTCCACGCCCGAGGGGGCGAGGCCGGCGGCGTCCAGCGCGGCGCGGATGACCCGCTGCTGGGCGGGGCCGCTGGGCGCGGTGAGGCCGTTGGAGGCGCCGTCCTGGTTGACGGCGGTGCCGCGGACCACGGCGAGGATGCGGTGGCCGTTGCGCCGGGCGTCGGAGAGGCGCTCGACGACGAGCATGCCCGCGCCCTCGGACCAGCCGGTGCCGTCCGCGTCGTCCGAGAAGGACTTGCAGCGGCCGTCGGGGGCGAGCCCCTTCTGCTTGCTCAGTTCGGTGAAGACGTCCGGGGCGCCGAGCACGGTCGCGCCGCCCGCGAGGGCGAGGTCGCACTCGCCGTTGCGCAGCGACTGCACCGCCAGGTGCAGGGCGACCAGCGACGCCGAGCAGGCGGTGTCCACGGTGACGGCGGGACCCTCCAGCCCGAAGGTGTAGGCGATCCGGCCGCAGACGACGCTTCCGGACATGCCGGTGAGCAGGTGCCCGTCCACCTCCTCGGGGAGGTTGGGGCCGCTGGCGTAGCCGACGTTGGTGGCGCCGACGAAGACGCCCGCCTGGGTGCCGCGCAGTCCGGCGGGGTTCAGGCCGGCCCGCTCGAAGGCCTCCCAGGAGGTCTCCAGGAGGAGCCGCTGCTGCGGGTCCATGGCGAGCGCCTCGCGGGGCGAGATGCCGAACAGGCCGGCGTCGAAGTCGCCGGCGCCGTCGAGGAATCCGCCGAGGCGGACGTCGGAGCTGCCGCGGCGCGTCGGGTCGGGGTCGTAGAGCGCCTCGAGGTCCCAGCCGCGGTCCTCGGGGAAGGGCATGGCGACGCTGTCGCCGGCCGTGACGAGCCGCCACAGGTCCTCGGGGGAGGCGATGCCGCCGGGGTAGCGGCAGGCCATGCCGATGATGGCGATCGGTTCGTCGTCGCGGACGGGGGTGGCGCGGCGCTTCGCGACGGTCTCCCGGGCGCCGCCGCCGAGCTGGACGAGGAGGTGTTCGGCGAGGGCGGTGGGGTTGGCGTAGTCGAAGACGAGGGTGGCGGGGAGTCTGAGGCCGGTGGCCGTGTTGAGGCGGTTGCGCAGTTCGCCCGCGGTGAGCGAGTCGAAGCCCAGCTCGCGGAAGGCGCGGTCGGCGGTGACCTCGTCGGCGGAGGCGAAGCCGAGCACGGCGGCGCTCTCGGCCCGCACCAGGTCCAGCAGCAGGCGCACCGGGTCCGCGGCGGTGGCCAGGGTCGCGGCGAGTCCCTCGCCGCCGCGCCGGCCGTCGGCCCGTCCGGCCTGGCCGCGGGTGACGCCCGCCAGGGCGCGCAGGATCGCGGGGACCTCGGTGGCGGCGCGCAGCCGGGCCCGGTCCACGGCCGCCGCCACCAGGTGCGGGCGGGCGGCCGTGAGGGCGGCGTCGAAGAGGGCGAGGCCCTGCGTGTCGGTCAGGGGCGCGCCGAGCCGGCTCGCCCGGGCGAGGGCCTGCGCGTCGAGGTGACCGCTGATGGCGCTGGAACGGGCCCACAGGCCCCAGGCCACCGACACGGCGGGCAGGCCGAGCGCGGCCCGGCGCAGCGCCACGGCGTCCAGGACGGCGTTGGCCGCCGCGTAGTTGGCCTGTCCGGGGGTGCCGAGGGTGGCGGCCACGGACGAGTAGAGGACGAAGAACGCCAGGTCGAGGTCCCGGGTCGCCTCGTCGAGCACGATCGCGGCGTCCGCCTTGGGGGCGAGGACCGCGCGCAGCCGTTCGGGGGTCAGGGCGTCGGCCATGCCGTCGTCGACGACGCCGGCGGCGTGCACGACGCCGGTGAGCGGGTGCTCCGCGGGCACGTCGGCCAGCAGGGCCGTGAGGGCGTCGCGGTCGGCGGTGTCGCAGGCCGCGAACCGCACCGAGGCTCCCGCGGCCGCCAGTTCGGCGGCGAGTTCGGCGGCGCCCGGGGCGTCGGCGCCGCGGCGGCCGGTGAGCAGCAGGTGCCGTGCTCCGTGCCGTTCCACCAGGTGGCGGGCGAGCAGGGAACCGAGGGCGCCGGTGCCGCCGGTGACGAGCACGGTGCCCTCGGGGTCGAGCGCGGGGCGCGGCCCGGGCGGCTCCTCCGGGGTGCGCACCCGGGTGATCCGGGGCGCCAGCAGGGCGCCGTCGCGCAGGGCCGCCTGCGGCTCGCCCGAGTCGACCAGCCTGGCGGCGGCCGTGGTCAGGCCGTCCTCCGTGTCCGCGTCCAGCAGGACCAGTCGTCCGGGGTGCTCGGTCTGCGCGGAGCGGACCAGTCCCCAGACGGCCGCCCGCGCCGGGTCGGCGATCTCGCCGCCGTCCGAGACGGCGACGGCGCCACGGGTGAGCACCACGAGGGGCGCGTCGTCCAGCGGCTCGGCGGCCAGCCAGGCCTGCAGGCCCGCCAGCGCCTCCACGGCGTCGGCGGGCGCCCGCCACACCACCGGACCGTCCGCGTCCCGATCCGTGGGGTCGTCGACGACCACCGGGGCCGGTTCCGTCCGCGCGGTGGGTTCCTCCTTCGCCCCCAGCGGTGTCCACGTCACCTCGTACAGGGGGGCGGACGCCTGCGCGGGCGGCCCGTCCAGGGTGCGCAGGGTCAGCGTGTCGGCGGTGAGCACCGGCAGGGCCGTCTCGTCGAAGGCCGCCACCGACACCGTGTCCCGGCCCGCCGGGGTCAGGCGCACCCGCAGCACGGAGGCGCCCGTGGCGTACAGCGAGACGCCGCCGAACGCGAACGGCACCCGGGCCGCCCCGTCGTCGCCGAGCGGGCCGGCGGCGAGCGCCTGGAGCGCGGCGTCGAGCAGGGCCGGGTGCAGGCCGTACCCGTCCGGGGTGCCCTGTCCGGGCAGCGCGACCTCGGCGTACAGCACGTCCCCGGACCGCCAGGCGGCCCGCAGCCCCTGGAAGGCGGGGCCGTAGGACAGTCCGGCGTCCGACAGGGCGGAGTAGTGGCCGTCGAGGGCGACTGGCTCCGCGCCGGCGGGGGGCCAGGCGGTGTCGTGGGCCGGGAGTGCGGGGTCCTCGGCGGTGAGCAGGCCGCTCGCGTGCCGGGTCCAGGGGCCGTCCTCGTCGGCCTCGGGCCGGGCGTGGACGTCGACCGCGCCGTCGGCCGCGACCCGCACCTGGACCTGCACTCCCCCGCGCTCGGGCAGGACGAGCGGGGTGTGCAGGGTCAGGTCGTCGAGCCGCGCGAGTCCGGCGGACGCGCCGGCGTGCAGGGCGAGTTCGACGAAGGCGGTGCCGGGCAGCACGATGCCGCCGTGCACGACGTGGTCGGCCAGCCAGGGCTGGACCGCGGTGGACAGCCGGCCGGAGAGCAGCAGTCCGCCGCCGACGGCCGGGGAGACCTCCGCCCGCAGCAGGGGGTGCCCCGCGGCCCGCATCCCGGCGGCGCCGAGGTCGCCGGCGCCGTGGCCGGGACGCAGCCAGTACTGCTCGCCCTGGAAGGCGTAGGTGGGCAGGTCGATCCGGCGGGGTGTCCACGGGGCATGGACGGCGGCCCAGTCGGGGGTGACGCCGGCGGTGTGGGCGTGGGCGAGGGCGGTCAGCGCGGACTCGGTGTCGTCGCGGTCGCGGCGCAGGAGCGGCACGGCGGGCGTGCCGTCGTGCAGGTACGGGACCAGCGAGGACAGCACGCCGTCGGGCCCGAGTTCGAGGAAGACCCGCACGTCGGTGAGCGGCGCGACCGCGTCGGCGAACCGGACGGGCTCGCGGATCTGGCCCACCCAGTAGCCGGGGGTCGCGATGTCACCAGGGGCCGTGGCGACCACGGGGATCGCCGGGGCGTGGTACGTCAGCGACTCGGCGACAGCGGCGAACTCCGCCCGCATGGGCTCCATCAGCCGCGAGTGGAACGCGTGCGAGACGACCAGCCGCTTCACACGGACGCCCTCGGCGCGGAGTCTCTGTTCCAGCGCGTCGATCGCGGCGGCCGCGCCCGAAAGGGTGATGGACGTGGGGCCGTTGACGGCCGCCAGGTCCACCCCGTCGGGCAGCTCCAGGCCGTCCTCGGCGGCCTCCACGGCCAGCATGGCGCCGCCCTCGGGCAGCGCGTCCATCAGCCGGCCGCGCGTCGAGACGAGGGCACAGGCGTCGTCCAGCGACAGCACGCCCGCGCAGTGAGCGGCCGCCAGCTCGCCGATCGAGTGACCGACCAGCACGTCCGGCCGGACGCCCCACGACTCCACCAGGCGGAACAGCGCCACCTCGACGGCGAAGAGCGCGGGCTGCGTGTACACCGTGCGCGCCAGCAGCTCCGCGTCGTCCCCGAACACCACGTCGCGCAGCGGCAGTTCGAGGTCGAGACGGGCGCACACGGCGTCGAAGGCGTCCGCGAAGACGGGGAACGCGTCGTACAGCTCACGCCCCATCCCGGCGTACTGGGCGCCCTGCCCGCTGAACAGGAACCCGGTCCTGCCCTCGCGTGCTGTGCCGCGGACGACCGCGGGGTCGGGGCGGCCCTCGGCGAGGGCGGTCAGCGCCTGGGCGGCCTGGTCCGGGTCGTGCGCCAGCACCACCGCACGGTGGGTGAGCGCGGCTCGGCCGGTGGCGAGGGTGTGACCGACGTCCGCCGGTCGTGCGTCGAGCGCGCCGAGCAGTCTGCCGGCCTGGGCGGCGAGGGCGTCGGCGGTGTGCCCGGACAGCGGCCAGGGCACGACGGCCGGCTGCGGCGCCGGGGCGGCGACGACCGGCTCCGGCTCCTCGGCGGCGGGCGGTTCGGCCAGGATCACGTGCGCGTTGGTGCCGCTGATGCCGAACGAGGACACGCCCGCGCGGCGCGGCCGCCCGGTGCCGGTCCACGGCCGGGGGCTGTCGAGCAGTCGCACCGCTCCGGCCGACCAGTCGACCCCGGACGCGGGCCGGTCCGCGTGCAGGGAGGCGGGCAGCAGCTGGTGGCGCATGGCCTCGACCATCTTGATGACGCCCGCGACACCCGAGGCGGCCTGGGTGTGCCCGATGTTGGACTTCACCGAGCCGAGCCACAGGGGCCGTTCCGGGTCGCGTCCCTGGCCGTACGCGGCGAGCAGCGCCTCCGCCTCGATGGGGTCGCCGAGCCGGGTGCCGGTGCCGTGCGCCTCCACCGCGTCCACGTCGGAGGGCTCCAGCCCCGCCGACGCCAGCGCGGCACGGATCACCCGCTGCTGGGACGGGCCGTTGGGGGCGGTCAGCCCGTTGGACGCGCCGTCGGAGTTGGTGGCGGAGCCGGCGACGACCGCGAGCACGGGGTGACCGTGGTGGCGCGCGTCGGACAGCCGCTCGACCAGGAGCAGGCCGATGCCCTCGCCCCAGGCGGTGCCGTCGGCGTCGTCGGAGAACGGCTTGCAGCGGCCGTCGGCCGCCAGCCCCTGCTGGCGGCTGAACTCCACGAACGCGCCGGGGGTGGCCATGACGGTGACACCGCCGGCCAGCGCCAGGTCGCATTCGCCGTTGCGCAGCGACTGCGCGGCCAGGTGCAGGGCGACCAGGGACGACGAGCAGGCGGTGTCCACGGTGACGGCGGGGCCTTCGAGCCCGAAGGCGTAGGCGACGCGCCCGGACAGGATGCTCGCGGAGCCGCCGGTGGCGACGTGGCCCTCCAGTTCGCCGGAGTCGGCGAGGGTGAGCCGGGTGTAGTCCTGGCCGTTGGTGCCGGCGAAGACGCCGGTACGGCTGCCGCGCAGGGACAGCGGGTCGATGCCCGCGCGCTCCAGGGCCTCCCAGGTGCTCTCCAGGAGGAGCCGCTGCTGCGGGTCCATCGCGAGCGCCTCACGCGGCGAGATGCCGAACAGGGCGGCGTCGAAGCGGCTGACGTCGTCGAGGAAGGCTCCTTCGTCGACGTACGAGGTGCCGGGGCCGTCCCCGGCCGCGAGCGCCTCCAGGTCCCAGCCCCGGTCCGTGGGGAAGGCCCGGACCGCGTCGCGGCCTTCGCCGACCAGCTGCCACATGCTCTCGGGGTCGGCCACGCCGCCCGGGAAGCGGCAGGCCATGGCGACGATGACCACCGGGTCGTCCGTGTCGGCGGCGACCGCGCCGCGGGCTCCCGCGGGGGCCGGGGCCGGATCGGCGGGCTCGCCGAGCAGCTCGGCGAGGCGGGCGGCGAGGGACGCGGCGGTGGGGTGGTCGAAGGCGACGCCGGCGGGCAGCCGGAGCCCGGTGGCCGCGTTGACGCGGTCGCGGAGTTCGACGGAGGTCAGCGAGTCGAAGCCGAGATCGGCGAACGCCCGCTGCGCGGGGACGTTGTCGGCGGAACGGTGGCCGAGCGCGGCGGCGGCCTCGGCGCGGACCAGGTCGGTGAGCTGCCGGATCCGCTCGGCGGGCGGCGCGGACCGCAGCCGGGCGGCGAACTCGGTGGCGGCGCCGGTGCCGGTCTCCTCCCGGTCGGCGGGCGTGACGAACTCCTCCAGCAGAGGGCTGGGGCGCCCGCTGGTGAAGGCGGCGCCGAAGCGACTCCAGTCCACGTCCGCGACGGTGACGCAGGTGTCGCCCGCGTCGACGGCGTCCCCGAGCGCGGCCAGCGCGCGGTCGGGGTCGAGGGCGTTCAGGCCCCGGCGGCGCAGGGTGTCCTCGGCGTCGGTGTCCGCCAGCATGCCGGACCCGGCCCACGGGCCCCAGGCCACGGAGGTGGCGGGCAGGCCCAGTTGGCGGCGGTGCTCGGCGAGGGCGTCGAGGTAGGCGTTGGCCGCGGCGTAGGCCGACTGGCCGCCGCTGCCCCACACTCCGGCGATGGAGGAGAACAGCACGAACGCGTCCAGGTCGGTGCCGGCGAGCAGTTCGTGCAGGTGGGTCGCGCCCGCCACCTTGGCCCGCAGGACCTCGGCGAACTCCTCGCCGGTGACCGTCTCCAGGGGTCCTGTCGCGGTCACGCCCGCGGTGTGGACCACCGCCGTGACGGGGTGGGCGGCCAGCACGGCGGCCAGGGAGTCGCGGTCGGCGACGTCGCAGGCGACGGCCTCGGCCCGGACTCCGCGCTCCGCGAGCGCGGCGACCAGGTCGGCCGCGCCCGGCGCGTCGGGTCCGCGACGGCTCGTCAGCACCAGGTCGCGGGCGCCGCGGTCCGCCAGCCAGTGGGCCACCCGGGCTCCGAGACCGCCGGTGCCGCCGGTGACCAGCACGGTCCCCGAAGGCCGCCAGGGCTCGGCGACGGCGGAGGAGCCGGACAGCGGGGCGCGGCGCAGGCGCCGGGCGAGCACGCCGGATTCCCGGATCGCCACCTGGTCCTCGCCGGGCTCCTGGGTGAGGACGGAGAGGAGCCGGGCGGCGGCACGGCGGTCCAGGGTGGCGGGCAGGTCGACGATCCCGGCCCAGCTGCGGGGCAGTTCGAGGGCGGCGACGCGGCCGAGGCCCCACAGGAGGGCGCCGGACGGGTCGGTGAGCCGGTCGGCGCGGCCCACCGTGACGCTGCCGCGCGTCAGCACCCACAGCGGGGCGGGGAGTTCGGCACGGAAGAGGGGCAGCAGGTCGCCGGGGGCCGACGGGAGGCAGACCACTCCCGCGACATCGGTGAAGGACGCGGGGTCGGCGTCGAACCGGGCGCCGACGAGGTGGCCGGAGAAGGCGGCGGCGAGGTCCTCGGGGACGGAGCCGTCGGCGGTGAGGACCAGCCAGGTCCCGGTGGGCAGGGCGGGCCGCTCGGGCAGCGGCTGCCACACGGCGCGGTAGCGCCACGCGTCGAGCACGGCACGCTCGCGGCGTCCGCCGCGCCAGGCGGACAGCGCCGGCAGGACGGCGTCGAGGGTGTCGGCGTCGAGGCCGAGGGTCCGGGCGACCTCGGCGGCGTCCTGCCGCTCGATGGCCTCCCAGAACCGGCCCTCCGCCGCGTCGTGGGCGCCGGCCGCGGGCTGCGGGGCGGGGTCGATCCAGTACCGCTCCCGCTGGAACGCGTAGGTGGGCAGACCGTCGGCGCGTACGGCACCGGCCGGGAGGAGGGCGGACAGGTCCACGGACACGCCGTTGACGTGCAGCACCGCCACGGCCCGCAGCAGCGCCTCGGGCTCGGAGCCGTCGGCGCGACGGGCGGGCGTGCCCACGACGGGGCGCCCGTCGAGGCAGCGCAGGGTGGCACCGGTGAGGGTGCCGTCGGGGCCCAGCTCCAGGAACACGTCGGCCCCGGCGTCGTGGGCCCGGCCGACGGCGTCGGCGAAGCGGACGGGCTCGCGGATCTGGCCCACCCAGTAGTCGGGGGTCGCCATGTCACCGGGAGCGGTGGCGACGACGGGGATCGTCGGGGCGTGGTACGTCAGCGACGCGGCGACGGCGGCGAACTCCGCCTGCATGGGCTCCATCAGGCGCGAGTGGAACGCGTGCGAGACCGTCAGCCGCTTCACACGGACGCCCTCGGCACGGAGCCGCTGCTCCAGCGCGTCGATCGCGGCGGCATCGCCGGAGACCGTGACGGAGGTCGGGCCGTTCACCGCCGCCAGGTCCACGCCCTCGGGCAGCCGCAGACCCTCCTCGGCGGTTTCGACGGCCAGCATGGCGCCGCCGGACGGCAGCGCGTCCATCAGCCGGCCACGCGCCGACACCAGCCGGCACGCGTCGTCCAGCGACAGCACACCCGCGCAGTGCGCGGCCGCGAGCTCACCGATCGAGTGACCGACCAGCACGTCCGGCCGGACGCCCCACGACTCCACCAGCCGGAACAGCGCCACCTCGACCGCGAAGAGCCCGGCCTGCGCGTACACGGTCCGGTCCAGCGCCTCGCCGTCCCCGAACACCACCTCACGCAGCGGCCGGTCCAGGTCCACCCGCGCGCACACCGCGTCGAAGGCGTCCGCGAAGACCGGGAACGCGTCGTACAGCTCACGCCCCATCCCCACCCGCTGCGCACCCTGACCCGAGAACAGGAAGGCGGCCCGGCCGTAGCCGTTGGTGCCTCGGACGACGGCCGGGGAGGTGCGGTCCTCCGCGAGGGCGGTGAGGCCGTCGAGGAGGTCGTCCCGGTCGGAGCCGAGCACGACGGCACGGTGGTCGAGGGCGGCCCGGCCGGCGGCGAGGGCGCGGGCGTGGCGGACGAGGTCCGCCTCGGGGTGCTCGTCGAGGGCCTGGCGCAGTCGGGTCGCCTGGGCGCGCAGCGCGGCGGCGGTCCGCCCGGAGACGGGCCACGCGAGCACCGGCGGGACGGTGACCGGCGCGGGCGCGCCGTCCGGCTCACCGGCCGGCGTGGTGTGCGGCGCCTGTTCGACGACGACGTGTGCGTTGGTGCCGCTGATGCCGAACGACGACACGGCCGCCCGGCGCGGCCGGTCCGCCTCGGGCCACGGCCGGTGCTCGGTGAGCAGGGCGACCGTGCCGGCCGACCAGTCCACGTGCGGCGTCGGCTCGTCCACGTGCAGGGTTCTGGGGAGTTCGGCGTGGCGCAGCGCCATGACCATCTTGACGACGCCGGCCAGACCGGCGGCGGCCTGGGTGTGGCCGATGTTGGACTTGAGGGAGCCGAGCAGCAGCGGGCGTGCCGGGTCGCGGTCACGGCCGTAGGTGGCGATCAGGGCTTCCGCCTCGATGGGGTCGCCGAGCCGGGTGCCGGTGCCGTGCGCCTCCACCGCGTCCACGTCGGAGGGCTCGAGCCCCGCCGAGGCCAGCGCGGTGCGGATGACCCGCTGCTGCGCGGGCCCGTTGGGGGCGGTGAGGCCGTTGGACGCGCCGTCCTGGTTGACGGCGGAGCCGCGCACCAGGGCGAGGACCTCGTGGCCGTCGCGGACGGCGTCGGAGAGCCGTTCCACCAGGAGGACGGCGACGCCCTCGGACCAGCCGGTGCCGTCGGCCGCGGAGGCGAAGGACTTGCACCGGCCGTCGGCGGCGAGGCCGTCCTGCTTGGCGAACTCGCTGAAGCCCGCCTGGGTGGGCATGACGGCGACGCCGCCCACGACGGCGAGGTCGCACTCGCCGGCGCGCAGGGCGCGCGCGGCCAGGTGCAGGGCGACCAGGGACGACGAGCAGGCCGTGTCCACGGTGAGGGCGGGGCCCTCCAGCCCGTACGTGTAGGCGAGGCGTCCGGACAGCACGCTGTTGGACGTGCCGGTGAGCAGGTGCCCGCCGACCTCCTCCGGCGGGGTGCCGCCGGTGCCGTATCCGCTGCTGGAGGCGCCGACGAAGACGCCGGCGTGACGGCCGCGCAGCGAGGTCGGGTCGATGCCGCCCCGCTCGAACGCCTCCCAGGAAACCTCCAGCAGCAGCCGCTGCTGCGGGTCCATCGCCAGCGCCTCGCGCGGCGAGATGCCGAAGAGTTCGGCGTCGAACTCGGCGGCGTCGTACAGGAAACCGCCCTCGGTGGTGTGGTCGAGGCCGTCCAGTGTCCAGCCGCGGTCGGTCGGGAAGCCGGAGATGCCGTCGCCGCCCTGGGCGACGAGCCGCCACAGGTCCTCGGGCGACCGCACGCCGCCGGGCAGCCGGGTGCTCATGGCGACGATGGCGAGGGGTTCGTCGGTGGTGACGTTCCCGCCGTGCCGGAGCGGTGTGGTGTCCGTGTCGCCGAGCAGTTCGTCCCTCAGGCGGGCGGCGAGCAGCAGCGCGGTGGGGTGGTCGAACGCCAGGGCGGCGGGCAGGGGCAGGCCGGTGGCCGCGGTGAGCCGGTCGCGGAGTTCGACGGCGGTCAGCGAGTCGAGGCCGAGGTCGCGGAAGGCGGCCGCGGGGTCGACGGCGGCGCGGTCACGGTGTCCGAGGACGTGGGCGACCGTGGTGGTCACCAGGTCGAGCAGGGCCCGCTCGCGTTCGGCGGCGGGCAGTGCGGTGAGCCGGTCGCGGAGGGCCGCGCCGGCCGCGGGCGCGACGGTGGTGGCGGTGTCGCCCACTTCGGGGATGTCCGTGAGCAGCGGGCTGGGCCGGGTGGCGGTGAAGGTGGCGGCGAACCGCTCCCAGTCCACGTCGGCGACGGTCACGCACGCGTCGCCGGAGGCGACGGCACGGTCCAGCGCGGTGACGGCCGACTCGGGGTCGAGGGGGCGGAGCCCGCGGCGGCGCAGGTGGGCGACGGCCTCGTCGCCGGCGGCCATGCCGGCCTCGGCCCAGGGGCCCCAGGCGATCGAGGTGGCGGGCAGCCCGGCGGCGTGGCGGCGTTCGGCCAGGGCATCGAGGTGGGCGTTGGCGGCGGCGTAGGCGGCCTGGCCACCGCTGCCCCAGATGCCGGAGATGGACGCGTAGGTGACGAAGGCGGTGACGGTGCCGAGTGCGGCGGTGAGTTCGTCGAGGACGTCGGCGGCGTCGGCCTTGGCGCGCAGCACGGCGCCCAGACGCTCCTCGGTGAGGTCCATGAGGGATGTGTCGTCCCCGATGCCCGCCGCGTGCACCACCGCGGTGAGCGGGTGGGCCTCGGGTATGCCGGCGAGCAGGGCGGCGAGCGCGTCGCGGTCGGCGGCGTCGCAGGCCACGACCTCGGCCTCGGCTCCGGCGGTCCGCAGCTCCGCCACGAGGTCGGCGGCACCGGGGGCGTCGGGGCCGCGGCGGCCGGTCAGGATCAGGCGGCGGGCGCCGCGCGCGGCGAGCGTCCGGGCGAGGTGGGAGCCCAGGGCGCCGGTTCCGCCGGTGATGAGGACGGTGCCGTCCGGCCGCCAGGGCGCGGCGGCCGGCTCGGGCGCGGCACGGCGCAGCCGGCGGGCGAAGACACCGGCGTCGCGGATGGCGAGCTGGTCCTCGTCACCGGTGCCGGCCAGGACGGCGGCCAGCCGGGCGCCCGCGCGGCGGTCGAGGGTCTCGGGGAGGTCGACGAGTCCGCCCCACCGGCCGGGGTGTTCCAGCGCGGCGGTCCGGCCGAGCCCCCAGACGCGGGCGGCGGCGGGGTCGGTGAGCGGGTCGAGGCGTCCGGTGGAGACGGCGCCCCGGGTGGCGGCCCAGCAGCGTACGCCGGTGTCGTCCGCCCGCCCGAGCGCCTGGAGGAGGGCCAGCAGGCCGCCCGCGTCGGGGTCGAGGGCCAGGACTCCGGCCAGGTCGTCGGCGAGGAACAGGTCGGGGCGGACGTCGGAGGGCGCGCACTCGGTCACCCGGGCACCGGCGGCCCGCAGGGCGTCGGCCACCTCGGGCCGGGGTTCCCCGACCAGCAGCCAGGTGCCGGTGAGCGGGGTGTCGGGCCGGGTCTCCAACGGCGTCCAGGCGATGCGGTACCGCCAGGCGTCGACCACGGAGCGCTTCCGGCTCTCCCGGCGCCAGGCGGTGAGCGCGGGCAGCACGGTGTCGAGGCCGGTGTCGCCGTCGTGCAGGTCGAGCGCGGCGGCCACCGCGTCCCGGTCGGCCGCGTCGACGGCGTCCCAGAACCGCTCCTCGGCGTCACCGGTCGTCCCGTGCACGGCACGGGCGGGCGTGGCGTCGAGCCAGTACCGCTCGCGCTGGAAGGCGTAGGAGGGCAGCTCGACCAGGCGTCCGCCCGCGGTGAGGCGGGTGGGTTCGAGGGGTGCGCCGTGGCTGTGCAGCCGGGCGAGGGCGCGCAGCAGGCTCGCCGCCTCGCCGTGCCCGTCGCGCAGGGCGGGGACGACGACGGTGGTGGTCTCGACGCTGTGCGGCACGAGGGCGGAGAGGGTGCCGTCGGGGCCGAGTTCGAGGAAGCGGGTGTGCTCGGTGAGCGAGGCGATCGCGTCGGCGAACCGGACGGGCTGCCGGATCTGGCCCACCCAGTAGTCCGGGGTGGCGATGTCGCCGGGGGCCGTGGTCACGACCTGGACGGACGGGGCGTGGTAGGTCAACGACGCGGCGACGGCGGCGAACTCCGCCTGCATGGGCTCCATCAGGCGCGAGTGGAACGCGTGCGAGACCGTCAGCCGCTTCACGCGCACGCCCTCGGCGCGCAGCCGCTGCTCCAGTGCGTCGATCGCCTCGGCGTCGCCGGAGACCGTGACGGAGGTGGGGCCGTTGACGGCCGCGAGGTCCACGCCCTCCGGCAGCTCCAGGCCGTCCTCGGCAGCCTCCACGGCGAGCATCGCGCCGCCCTCGGGGAGCGCGTCCATCAGCCGGCCGCGCGCCGACACCAGGCGGCAGGCGTCGTCGAGGGAGAGCACGCCCGCGCAGTGCGCGGCGGCCAGCTCGCCGATCGAGTGACCGACCAGCACGTCCGGCCGGACGCCCCACGACTCCACCAGCCGGAACAGCGCCACCTCGACCGCGAACAGCGCGGGCTGCGTGTACACGGTCCGCGCCAGCAACTCCGCGTCGTCCCCGAACACCACATCACGCAGCGGGAGTTCGAGCTCCACCGCCGCGCACACCGCGTCGAACGCCTCCGCGAAGACGGGGAACGCCTCGTACAGCTCACGGCCCATCCCGACGCGCTGCGCGCCCTGGCCGGAGAAGAGGAAGCCGGTGCCGCCGCCCCGGACGACGTCCGTGCGGGCCTCGCCCCTGGCGAGTGCCGTCAGTTCCGCGACGAGTTCGGCGCGGTCGGCGGCCACCAGCGTGGCGCGGTGGTCCAGTGCGGGACGGGAGACGGCCAGGGAGTGGGCCAGGTCGACGGGGCGCAGCGTGTCGTCGCGCTCGAGCAGGTCGAGCAGCCGGTCCGCCTGGCCGGCGAGTGCCGGTGCGGACCGTGCGGACAACGGCACCAGCACGGGGCGCGCGGATTCCGGCGCCGCGGCCGGTGCGGGCCGGGCGGGCTGCTCGGGCTGGGCGGGCTGGTCGGGTGCCTGCTCGATGATGACGTGCGCGTTGGTGCCGCTCACGCCGAACGAGGACACGCCCGCGCGCCGGGGCCGTCCGGCCGACGGCCAGGGGCGGGCCTCGGTCAGCAGCGCCATGGCGCCGGCGGACCAGTCCACGTGCGTGGTCGGCCGGTCGGCGTGCAGGGTGCGGGGCAGCACCTCGTGCCGCAGTGCCTCGATCGTCTTGATGATGCCGCCGACGCCCGCGGCGGCCTGGGCGTGGCCGATGTTGGACTTCACCGAGCCGAGCCACAGGGGCCGTTCCGGGTCGCGTCCCTGGCCGTACGCGGCGAGCAGCGCCTCGGCCTCGATGGGGTCGCCGAGCCGGGTGCCGGTGCCGTGCGCCTCCACCGCGTCCACGTCGGAGGGCTCCAGCCCCGCCGACGCCAGCGCGGCACGGATCACCCGCTGCTGGGACGGGCCGTTGGGCGCGGTGAGCCCGTTGGACGCGCCGTCCTGGTTGACGGCCGAGCCGCGCACCAGGGCCAGCACGCGGTGGCCGTTGCGCACGGCGTCGGAGAGCCGCTCCACGAGGAGCATGCCGACGCCCTCGCTCCAGCCGGTGCCGTCCGCGTCGGCCGAGAAGGACTTGCAGCGGCCGTCGACGGACAGGCCGCGCTGGCGGGAGAACTCGGTGAAGATGGCCGGCGTGGCCATCAGGCTCACGCCGCCGGCCAGCGCCATGGTGCACTCGCCGTTGCGCAGCGACTGCACGGCCAGGTGCAGGGCGACCAGCGACGACGAGCAGGCCGTGTCCACGGTGACGGCCGGGCCCTCGAGCCCGTAGGTGTAGGCGAGGCGGCCGGAGGCGACGCTGGTGGAGCTGCCGGTGAGGAAGTGGCCCTCGACGCCCTCGGGCAGGCGCACGCCCACTCCGTAGCCGGACGACGCGGCGCCGACGAAGACGCCTGCCCGGCTGCCGCGCAGCTGGTGGGGGTCGATGCCCGCGTGTTCGAAGGTCTGCCAGGAGGTCTCCAGGAGCAGCCGCTGCTGCGGGTCCATCGCCAGCGCCTCGCGCGGCGAGATGTCGAAGAGGGCCGCGTCGAACTCGGCGGCGTCGGCGAGGAATCCGCCGGCGCGGGCGTAGGTGGTGCCGACGCGGTCGGGGTCCGGGTCGTACAGCGATCCCAGGTCCCAGCCGCGGTCGGTGGGGAACGGGCCGATGGCGTCGCCGCCTTCGGATACCAGCCGCCACAGGTCCTCGGGCGAGCCCACTCCGCCGGGGAAGCGGCAGGCCATGCCGACGACGGCGATGGGTTCGTCGGCGGGGGCCGCGACGGTGGCGGCGGCGGGTGCGTCGCCGTTGCCGGCGGTGAGCAGTTCGCGCAGGTGGGCGGCGAGGGCGGCGGGGGTGGGGAAGTCGAAGACCAGGCCGGCGGGCAGGCGCAGCCCGGTGGCCGCGTTGACGCGGTTGCGGAGTTCGACGGAGGTCAGCGAGTCGAAGCCGAGTTCGCGGAACACCCGGTCGGGGGCGACCGCGTCGACGCCGGAGTGGCCGAGGACGGCGGCGGCCTCGGCGCGCACCAGCCCGGTGAGCAGGCGGTGCTGTTCGGCGGCGGGGAGCGCGGCGAGGCGTTCGGCGAGCCCGGAGCCGCCGGTGACCGCGCCGGCGACGCGGCGGGCGGGCGCGCGGACGAGGCCGCGGAGGAGGGCGGGTACGGGGCGCAGCGTCCGGGCGGCGGACAGGTCGAAGCGCAGCGGGAGCAGGTGGGGCAGCCCGGTGTCGTGGGCGGCGTCGAAGAGGGTGAGCCCTTCGTCCGTGGTGAGCGCGCCGCCGACACGGGTGGCGCGGGAGACACCGGTGGTGTCGAGGCCGCCGCTGATGGCGCTCTCCTCCGCCCACAGGCCCCAGCCGAGCGCGGTCCCGGCGAGTCCCCGGGCGCGGCGGTGCTGGGCGAGCGCCTCCAGGTAGGCGTTGGCGGCGGCGTAGTTGGCCTGGCCGGGTGAGCCGAAGGCGGAGGACGCCGAGGAGTACAGGGTGAACAGGGCCAGGTCGTGGCCGGCGGTCAGCTCGTGCAGGGCCAGCGCGGCGTGCGCCTTGGGGCGCAGGACGGCGGTGATCCGTTCGGGTGTCAGCGCGTCGACGACGCCGTCGTCGGCGACGCCGGCCGCGTGCACCACGCCGGTGAGGGGGTGCCGGGCGGGGAGGCCGGCCAGGAGCGCGGCCAGCGCGTCCCGGTCGGCGGCGTCGCACGCCGCGACCCGCACCTGGGCGCCGAGCGCGCCGAGCCGTTCCACGAGTTCCCGGGCGCCGGGTGCGTCGGGGCCGCTGCGGCTCACGAGGAGCAGGTGGCGTACGCCGTGCCGTTCGACCAGGTGGTGGGCGAGCCGCTGCCCGAGGACGCCGGTGCCGCCGGTGACGAGGACGGTGCCGTCCGGGTCGAGGGCGCGCGGGAGGGTGAGCACGTTCTTGCCGACGTGCCGGCCGGCGCCGACGTGGCGGAGGACGTCGGGCGCCTGCCGGACGTCCCAGGTCCGCGCGGGCAGCAGGGTGAGGTGGCCGGCGCGGAACAGGTCGAGGACCTCCAGCAGCATCTGCTGGAGGCGGTCCGGTCCCGCGTCGCCGAGGTCGAAGGCGCGGTAGCTGCGGTCGCCGAAGGACTCCGGGTCGCGCAGGTCGGCCTTGCCCATCTCGACGAAGCGTCCGCCGGGGGCGAGCAGCCGTGCGGAGGCGTCGATGAACTCGGCGGCCAGCGCGTTGAGGACGACGTCCACGCCGCGGCCGGCGGTGCGTTCGGCGAAGGCCGCCTCGAAGCCGAGGTCGCGGGAGGAGGCGAGGTGGGCGGTGTCCAGGCCGGTGGCCGCCCACTTCGCGGGCGAGGCCGTTCCGTACACCTCGGCGCCGAGGTGCCGTGCGAGCTGTACGGCCGCCATGCCGACGCCGCCGGCGGCCGCGTGGATCAGCACCCGTTCGCCGGGCTCGAGGGCGGCCAGGTCGACCAGGGCGTAGTACGCGGTCAGGAAGGCCATCGGTACGGTCGCCGCGTCGGTGAACGTCCACTCCGGCGGCACCGGCGCGAGCATCCGCCGGTCGACCACGGCGAGGGGTCCGAAGCCGCCCGCGAACAGGCCGAACACGCGGTCGCCGGGTGCGAGGTCGCTGACGCCGCGGCCGACCTCGACCACGACGCCGGCGCCCTCCGACCCCATGAGGGCGGACGGGTCGGGGTACTGGCCGAGCGCGATCAGGACGTCGCGGAAGTTGACGCCGGCCGCGCGGACCGCGACCCGCACCTCGCCCGGCGCGAGCTCCGCGGCCGTCCCGGGGGCGGGGGTGAGGGCGAGGTCGCGCAGGGATCCGGTCGCGCGGTCGGCGGTGAGCCGCCACGCCCCGGTGTCGGGCACGGCGAGCGCGCCGGACGCCGACGCGCGGGCCAGCCGGGGGGCGAGCAGGGTGCCGCCGCGCAGGGCGAGCCAGGGTTCGTCGCCGTGGGCGAGCGCGGCGAGCAGGGCGTCGTCGGGGGTGGTGTCGGTGTCGGTGTCCAGCAGCACGAAACGGTCGGGGTGTTCGGCCTGCGCGGAGCGTACGAGTCCGCCGACGGCCGCGCCGGACAGACCGGTGACGTCGTCGCCGGTCGCGGCGGCCACGGCGGAGCGGGTGACCAGCACCAGGCGGGAGCCGGTGAACCGTTCGTCGGCGAGCCAGGCATGGAGGCCGGTCAGGACCTCGGCGACGGCGGTGTCGGTGTCCGCGTCCGCCACGGGCCAGGCGACGGCGTCGGGCGCCGCGCCGGTGTGCCCGGCGAGGAAGGCGTCGAGACTGTCGGCGGCGGTGGCGAGGGTGCCGGTCCGCTCCGGCACGGGGACGGCCGTCCAGTCGAGGGTGAACAGCGAGTCGTGGCGCGGGCCGACGGCGGTCGCGGCGCGCAGGGTCAGCGACTCGACGGTGGCGACGGGGCCGCCCTCGGGGTCGCTGATCCGCAGCGTCCAGGTGTCCGCCCCGGTGGGCGCCAGGTGGACGCGGGCCGTGGTGGCGCCGGTCGCGTGGAGGGTGGCGCCCTCCCAGCCGAAGGGCAGCCCGGCCCGGTCCGGGTCGAGACCGGTCAGGTGCAGCGCCGCGTCGAGCAGGGCGGGGTGCAGTCCGCAGCGGCCGGCGTCGCGGTGGGCGGCGGCGGGCAGTTCCACCTCGGCGTACAGTTCCTCGCCGGCCCGCCAGGCGGCCTTGAGGCCCTGGAACACGGGGCCGTACGTGAAGCCGGCCGTGGCGGCCCGCCCGTAGAAGCCGTCGAGGTCGATCGGCTCGGCCTGCGGCGGCCACGCCTGCGGCGCGCCGGCCGGGTCGGCCGCGGTGGCGGCGAGGACGCCGACGGCGTGGCCGGTCCACTCCTCCTCGCCGTCGGGGCGCGAGTGGATCTCCAGGCGGCGGGTGCCGTCCTCGTTCTCGGCCCCGGCGCTGACCTGGATCTGCACACCGCCGCGTGCGGGCAGCACGAGGGGCGCGGTGAGGGTGAGGTCCTCCACGGTGCCGCAGCCGACGTACTCCCCGGCCTGCCAGGCCAGTTCGACGAAGGCGGTGCCCGGGAGGAGGACGCTGCCGTGGATGGTGTGGTCGGTGAGCCAGCCGTGGGTGGCGGCGGTGATCCGGCCGGTGAGGAGCACCCCGCCGCCGGCGGCCAGCGACACGGCGGCCCCCAGCAGCGGGTGGCCGGCCGCGCCGAGCCCGGCGGAGGTCAGGTCCCCGGTGCCGATGCGGGCGCTCGGCCAGTACGCCTGCCGCTCGAACGGGTACGTGGGCAGTTCCACGGGCCGGGCGCCGGCCGCGGCCAGGGGGGCGGACCAGTCGACGGGCGCACCGTGGACGTGGGCGCGCGCGATGCCGTGGAGCAGGGCCGTGGCCTCGTCGCGGCAGGAACGCAGGGTGGGGACGGCGGTCACGTCGTCGGCGATGTGCGGGACGAGCGCGGACAGCGTGCCGTCGGGGCCGAGTTCGAGGAAGCGGGTGGCTCCGGCCTCGTGGGCCCGGCCGACGGCGTCGGCGAACCGGACGGGCTCGCGGATCTGGCTCACCCAGTAGCCGGGGGTGGCCAGGTCGCCGGAGGCGGTGGTCAGGACCGGGACGGTCGGGGTGCGGTAGGTGAGCGACCCGGCGACGGCGGCGAACTCCGCCTGTATGGGCTCCATCAGGTGCGAGTGGAACGCGTGCGAGACGGTCAGCCGCTTCACGCGCACGCCCTCGGCACGCAGCCGCTGCTCCAACGCGTCGACCGCCTCGGCGTCGCCGGAGACCGTGACGGAGGTGGGGCCGTTGACGGCCGCGAGGTCCACGCCCTCCGGCAGCTCCAGCCCGTCCTCGGCGGCCTCGACGGCGAGCATGGCGCCGCCGGACGGCAGCGCGTCCATCAGCCGGCCACGCGCCGAGACTAGGCGGCAGGCGTCCTCCAGGGACAGCACGCCCGCGCAGTGGGCGGCGGCGAGTTCGCCGATGGAGTGGCCGATCAGCACGTCCGGGGTGAGGCCCCAGGACTCCACCAGCCGGAACAGCGCCACCTCGACGGCGAAAAGGGCGGGCTGCGTGTACGCGGTCCGCGCCAGCAGCTCCGCGTCGTCCCCGAACACGACGTCCCGCAGCGGCAGTTCGAGCTCCACCGCCGCGCACACGGCGTCGAGGGCCTCGGCGAACACGGGGAACGCCGCGTACAGCTCGCGGCCCATCCCGACCCGCTGCGCGCCCTGACCGGAGAACAGGAACGCGGTGCGCCCGGGGGCCACCATGCCGGACTCGGCCTCCGGCGGGACCGTGCCCTCGGCGAGCCCGGCGAGGGCACGGAGGGCGTCGTCGTGTCCTGCCGCCAGCACCACGGTGCGCGCGGCGAGCGACGCGCGGGTGGTGGCCAGGGAGTGGCCGAGGTCGGCCAGGCGGGTCCCGGGCCGCTCGGTGAGGAGCGCGCGGAGGCCGGCCGCCTGCTCGCGCAGGGAGCGCGGGGTGCGGGCGGAGAGCGGCAGCGGGATCAGCGGCGGCTCGGCGGCCGTCGGGGAGGGCGCGGCCGGGGTCTCCTCGGACGCGAGGTCGGGCTCGGGGGCCTGCTCGAGCACGGTGTGCGCGTTGGTGCCGCTCACCCCGAACGAGGAGACGGCGGCGCGTCTGGTGCGGCCGGAATCCGACCAGCTCCGGTTCTCGGCGAGCAGCCGGACGGCGCCGGCCGACCAGTCCACCTGCCGGGAGGGCCGGTCGGCGTGCAGGGTGCGGGGCAGCACGCCGTGCCGCAGCGCCATGACCGCCTTGATGACGCCGGCCACACCGGCGGCGGCCTGGGTGTGCCCGATGTTGGACTTGACCGAGCCGAGCCACAGCGGCTGGTCGGCGGGACGGTTGCGGCCGTAGGTCGCGAGCAGTGCCTGCGCCTCGATGGGGTCGCCGAGACGGGTGCCGGTGCCGTGTGCCTCGACCAGGTCCACGTCGGAGGGCGCCAGGCCCGCCGAGGCGAGCGCGTCGCGGATGACCCGCTGCTGGGAGGGTCCGTTGGGGGCGGTGAGGCCGTTGGACGCACCGTCCTGGTTGACGGCCGAGCCGCGTACGACGGCCAGCACCTGGTGGCCGTTGCGCACGGCGTCCGAGAGCCGCTCGACCAGGAGGACGCCGACGCCCTCGCCCCAGCCGGTGCCGTCCGCGCCGTCGCCGAAGGCCTTGCAGCGGCCGTCGGCGGCCAGCCCGCGCTGCCGGCTGAACTCGACGAAGGCGGCGGGCGTGGCCATCACGGTGACGCCGCCGGCCAGCGCCATGGTGCACTCGCCCCGGCGCAGCGACTGCACGGCGAGGTGCAGCGCCACCAGGGACGCCGAGCAGGCGGTGTCCACGGTGAGGGCGGGGCCTTCCAGACCGAAGACGTAGGAGAGGCGGCCGGACAGGACGCTGGCGACCGCACCGGTGGCGAGGTAACCCTCGGCGGCCGCCGGGTCGGCGGCGAGCGCGGCGGCGTAGTCCTGGCCGTTGGTGGCGGCGAACACGCCGACGCGGCTGCCGCGCAGCGACTTCGGGTCGATGCCCGCGCGTTCGAAGGCCTCCCAGGAGGTCTCCAGCAGCAGCCGCTGCTGCGGGTCCATGGCGACGGCCTCGCGCGGCGAGATCTCGAAGAGCCCGGCGTCGAACTCGGCGGCGTCGTGGAGGAATCCGCCCTCGTGGGCGTAGCTGCCGCCCGGCCGCTCGGGGTCGGGGTCGAGCAGCGCGTCCAGGTCCCAGCCCCGGTCCGCCGGGAAGGGCCCGATGGCGTCCTTGCCCTCGGTGACCAGTTCCCACAGCTGTTCCGGGGTGCGGACCCCGCCGGGGAAGCGGCAGGCCATCGCCACGACGGCGATGGGCTCGGAGTCCCGCTCCTCGTGTTCGCGCAGCCGCTGGTGCGCCTGCCGGAGCTCACCCGTGACGAACTTCAGGTGGTCGAGCAGCTTCTCTTCATTCGCCATCAGCGTGACTCCCAGCAGGCGGGACCGTACATGTCAGGACTTGCCGAATTCTTTGTGGATCAGATCGAAGAGGTCGGACGCGCTCGCCGCCTCCAGATCGATCTCGTCGACGGCGCCCGCGGGCCCGGACAGGGCCGGGGCGGGGGCCGCCGCGGAGCGGAGCCGGTCGGTGAGGTCGCGGAGCCGGGCGAGCAGGACGGCCGTCTCCTCCGCGTCGGGCGGGGTCTCGAGGAGCCCGAGCTCGAACTTCTCCAGCCGGACGACGGCGCTCTCCGTGTCCGCCGGGCCGGTGGCCGGGTCCTCGCCCAGGAGGCGCCCGCGCAGGTGGGCGGCGAGAGCCGCGGGGGTCGGGTGGTCGAAGACGAGGGTCGCGGGCAGGGACAGTCCGGTGGCGGCGTCGAGCAGGTTGCGCAGCTCGACGGCCATCACCGAGTCGGTGCCCAGGGCGCGGAACTGCCGGTCCGGGTCGATGGCCGCCGCGGTGCGGTGGCCGAGCGCGGCGGCGGTCCTGGAGACGACCAGGTCGACGAGGACGCGCTCCTGTTCGGCACGCGGCGCCCCGGCGAGCCGTTCGGCGAGGTCCGGCCCCTGCCCCTGCGCCTGCCCGTCGGGGGCGGGCGTGGCGGGCCGGGGTGCGGCGGGCAGCAGGTCGAGCAGCCGCCCGCCGCGCCCGCCCCGCAGCAACGGACCGAAGCGGCTCCAGTCGATGCCGGCCACGCAGACCGTGGTCCGGTCCTCGGCGAGGGCCTCGTCGAACGCGAGGAGGGCCTCGTCCGGGGAGAGGGGTGTCACTCCGGTGCGCTGCTGCTGCTCGCCCGCCGCCGTGGCCGCGCCCACGCCGGTACCGGCCCACGGGCCCCACGCGAGGGCGGTGGTGGCGCGTCCGGCCGCACGGCGCCGCTGGGCGAAGGCGTCCAGCGCGGCGTTGGCCGCGGCGTAGGCGGCCTGCCCGAGGTTGCCGACGACTCCGGCGAAGGAGGTGAAGAGCACGAAGTGGTCGAGCCGGTGCTCCGCGGTCAGCTCGTCGAGGTGGCGGGCGGCGGCCAGGCGCGCGTCCAGGAGGTCCGCGACGCCGTCGGGGGTGAGCGAGGCGATCACGCCGTCGTGCACCGTCCCCGCCGCGTGGACGACGCCGGTGAGCGGCAGGTCCTCCGGTATGCGGGCGAGCAGCCGCGCGAGCGCGTCGCGGTCGGCGGTGTCGCAGGCGGCGAGGGTGACGCGGCTGCCGAGCGCGGTCAGTTCGGCGGCCAGTTCGCCGGCGCCGGGGGCGTCCGGGCCGCGGCGCCCGACGAGCAGCAGATGGGGGGCGCCCTGCCGGGCGAGGCGGCGGGCGGTGTGCGCGCCGAGCGCGCCGGTGCCGCCGGTGACGAGCACGGTGCCGGTGGGCCGCCATCCGTCGGGCGTGCCGTCCGCGCGCCGGGGGGTGTCCTGGACGAGACGTCGGCCGAGCACGCCGGTCCGGCGGATCGCGGCCTGGTCCTCGGGGTCCGCGGACCCGAGCAGTGCGGTCAGGCGTGGGCCGGTCCGGTCGTCCCACTCGGCGGGCAGGTCGACCAGTCCGCCCCAGGTGCGGGGCATCTCCAGGGCCGCGGTGAGACCGAAGCCCCAGACGGCGGCCTGGTCCGGGTCGGGCCCGGGGTCGTCGGTGGAGACGCGCACGGCGCCCTGGGTGGCGCACCACAGCGGACCCGGCACGCCGGCGTCGTCGAGGGCCTGCGCGAGGACCACCACGGAGGGCAGGCAGCCCGCGCCGGACGCCAGTGCCAGCACACCGGCGGGGGTGCTCCCCCCCGTCGCGGCGCGCAGCCGTGCCGTGAGGGCGGCGCGGTCGGTGCCGCCGGGGACGGCGACGACCTGGGCGCCGGCGCCCTCCAGCGCGCGGCCCACCCGGTCGGCGGCCGCTTCGGCTCGGGCGTCGGCGCCGGGCGGGGTGACCAGCAGCCAGGTGCCGGTCGGCCGGGCGGCTCCTTCGGCCACCGGGGTCCAGATCACCTCGTACCGGCCCCGGTCGGGCGCGGTGCGGTGTGCGGCGGGGGTCGCCTCGGGCCAGAAACGGGTGTGCTGGAACGGGTAGGGAGGCAGGGTGACGGGCGGTGCCTCCGGGAACGCGGCCGCCAGGTCCACGTCCGTGCCCTCGACCCACAGCCGGGCCAGGGCGGCGAACAGGCACTCGGCCTCGGGGCGGTCGCGGCGCATCGCGGGGACCGCTCCGGGGACGAGCGCGCTCAGGGCGCCCGCGGGGCCGAGTTCCAGGAAGCGGGTGTGTTCGGTGAGGGAGGCGACGGCGTCGGCGAAGCGGACGGGCTCGCGGATCTGGCCCACCCAGTAGTCGGGGGTCGCCATGTCACCGGGGGCGGTGGTGACGACGGGGATGGTCGGGGCGTGGTAGGTCAGCGACTCGGCGACGGCGGCGAACTCGGCCTGCATGGGCTCCATCAGGTGGGAGTGGAACGCGTGCGAGACGGTCAGCCGCTTCACGCGCACGCCCTCGGAGCGGAGCCGCTCCTCCAGTGCATTGACCGCGGCGGCATCGCCGGAGACCGTGATCGAGGTCGGCCCGTTCACGGCCGCCAGGTCCACGCCCTCCGGCAGCTCCAGACCGTCCTCGGCGGTCTCGACGGCGAGCATCGCGCCGCCCTCGGGCAGCGCGTCCATCAGCCGGCCGCGCGCCGAGACGAGGGCACAGGCGTCGTCCAGGGACAGCACCCCGGCGCAGTGCGCGGCGGCCAGCTCGCCGATGGAGTGGCCGACCAGCACGTCCGGGGTCACCCCCCAGGACTCCACCAGCCGGAACAGCGCCACCTCGACCGCGAAGAGCCCGGCCTGCGCGTACACGGTCCGGTTCAGCGCCTCGCCGTCGTCCCCGAACACCACCTCACGCAACGGCCGGTCCAGGTCCACCCGCGCGCACACCGCGTCGAAGGCGTCCGCGAAGACCGGGAACGCGTCGTACAGCTCACGCCCCATCCCGACCCGCTGCGCGCCCTGACCCGAGAACAGGAATCCGGTGCGGCCCTCGCGCACGGTGCCCCGCACGGTCCCGGCGGCGGGTTCGTCCGCCGTCAGGGCCGTCAGACCGGCGGCGTAGCCGGGGAGGTCCTCGGCCAGTACGACGGCGCGGTGGGCCTGTCCGCGTGCGGTCGTGGCGAGCGTCCGGCCGGTGGCGACGGCGGAGGCGCCGGGGGTGTCGCACAGCGCCTTCAGCGCCTCCGCCCGGGCGTTCAGGGCCGTGCCGGAGTGGGCCGAGAAGGCCCAGGGCAGCACGGAGCTCTGGTCGGGCGCCGCCGGCACGGCGTCGTCGGCCTGTTCCAGGACGACGTGGGCGTTGGTGCCGCTGATGCCGAAGGAGGAGACTGCCGCCCGGCGCGGCCGGCCGGCCCGTGGCGTCCACGGGGTCGCCTCGGCGAGCAGCCGCAGGCTGCCGGTGTCCCAGTCGACGGCCGGGGTCGGCTCCGCCGCGTGCAGCGTGCGGGGCAGCACGCCGTGCCGCATCGCCAGGAGCATCTTGATGACGCCGGCGATGCCCGCCGCCGCCTGGGTGTGCCCGATGTTGGACTTGACCGAGCCGAGGTAGAGGGGTTCCGTCCGGTCCTTGCCGTAGGTGGCGAGCAGTGCCTCCGCCTCGATCGGGTCGCCCAGCCGCGTGCCGGTGCCGTGTGCCTCCACGGCGTCCACCTCCGACGGCCACAGTCTGGCCGAGGCCAGGGCGGTGCGGATCACCCGCTGCTGCGCGGGGCCGTTGGGGGCGGTGAGGCCGTTGGACGCGCCGTCCTGGTTGACCGCGCTGCCCCGCAGCAGTCCGAGGACCTGACGGCCGTTGGCCCGCGCGTCCGACAGCCGCTCCAGCAGCACCAGTCCGACGCCCTCGCCCCAGCCGGTGCCGTCGGCGTCGGCGGCGAACGCCTTGCAGCGCCCGTCGGCCGCCAGGCCGCGCTGGTGGGCGAACTCGACGAAGGCGGTGGGCCCGGTCATGACCGTGACGCCGCCCGCGAGCGCCATCGAGCACTCGCCGGACCGCAGCGACTGCGCCGCCAGGTGCAGCGCGACCAGGGACGACGAGCACGCCGTGTCCACGGTGATCGCCGGGCCTTCCAGGCCGTACGTGTAGGAGATGCGGCCCGACAGCACGCTGGCCGCGCTGCCGGTGGCCACGTGGCCCTCCACTCCCGACCCGACGGCCGGGAACAGACCGGCGTAGTCCTGTCCGTTGGTGCCCGCGAAGACGCCGATGCGCCGGCCCTGGAGGGTGGCGGGGTCCAGTCCGGCCCGCTCGAAGGTCTCCCAGGAGGTCTCCAGCATCAGCCGCTGCTGCGGGTCCATGGCGAGCGCCTCGCGCGGGGAGACGCCGAAGAGGTCGGCGTCGAATCCGGCGGCGTCGGGGAGGAAGGCGCCGCGGCGGGCGAAGTCGGGGGCGTCGCGCAGGTCCCAGCCCCGGTCCGCGGGGAGGTCGCCCACCAGGTCGAGGCCCTGGGTCAGCAGGTCCCAGAACTCCTCCGGGGTGGCCGCACCGGGGAACCGGCAGCCCATCGCGACGACGGCTATGGGGTCGTCGGCCGCGGCGGACCCGGAGGGGCCGGGGGCTCCGGCGGGGGCGGCGGCCTCGGCGGCGCCGGTGAGTTCGGCGCGCAGGCGGGCGGCGAGCGCGGCCGGGGTCGGATGGTCGAAGATCAGGCCGGCCGGGAGGGGGAGCCCGGTGGCCGCCCGCAGGGCGTTGCGCAGCTCGACGGCGGTGAGCGAGTCGAAGCCCAGGTCGCGGAAGGCCTTGTCGGGGGCGATGGTGGCGGCCGTGCCGTGGCCGAGCACGAAGGCGGCGAGGGTGCGCACCAGGTCCTCGGTGATCCGCCGCCGTTCGCCCTCGCCGGCGGCGGCGAGGCGGGCGGCGAGGCCGGTGGCTCCGGCCGGGTCCCCGGCCTCGTCCGGCGGGCCGGAGGGGACGAGTTCGCGGAGCAGGCGGCTGGGGCGCGCCGCGGTGAACCCGGACGCGAACCGCCGCCAGTCGACGTCCGCGACGACGACGGCCGCGCCGTCCGCCGTCGCGTCCGTGCCGTCGAGGGTCCGGCCGAGGACGCCGATGGCGAGGTCCGGGTCGAGGGGGGTGAGTCCGGAACGGCGCAGGCGCTGGGTGAGGGCCTCGTCCTCGGCCATGCCGGTCTCGGCCCACGGCCCGTAGCCGATCGACGTGGCGGGCAGCCCGCGGGCGCGTCGGCGCTCGGCGAGTGCGTCGAGGTGGGCGTTGGCGGCGGCGTAGTTGGCCTGGCCGGCTGTGCCGACGGCGCCGGTGAAGGACGAGAAGAGGACGAAGGCGTCGAGCGGGAGGTCGCCGGAGAGGGTGTCGAGGTTCTCGGCGGCCAGGGTCTTGGCGCGGAGGACCTGCTCGAAGCGGTCCGGGGTCAGGGCGTCCAGTACGCCGTCGTCGAGGACGCCGGCGGCGTGGACGACGGCGGTGAGGGGGTGCTGCTCGGGGATGCCGGCGAGCAGTGCGGCGAGCGCGTCGCGGTCGGCGGCGTCGCAGGCGACGGCCGTGGCGGTGGTGCCCGCCGCGGCGAGTTCGGCGACCAGCTCGGCCGCGCCGGGGGCGTCGGGTCCGCGTCGGCCGACGAGCAGCACCCGGGTGTGGCCGCGTGCGGCGAGCAGCCGGGCCACCTGGGCGCCGAGCGCGCCGGTGCCGCCGGTGACCAGCACGGTGCCGTCGGTGCGGGGTCCGGGGCCGGTGGCGGGCGGGGGCGTGGGGGCGGCGACGAGACGGCGGGCGGAGACGCCGTCGGCCCGGACCGCCAGCTGGTCCTCGACGTCTCCGTCGCCGTCACGGTCGCGGCCGGCGGCGAGGACGGCGCACAGGCGGGTCCCGGCGCGGACGTCCAGGGTCTCGGGCAGGTCGATCAACCCGCCCCAGACGTGCGGGAGTTCCAGGGCGGCGACGCGGCCGAAGCCCCAGATCTGGGCCTGGGCGGGGTCCGGCGGTCCGTCGGCGCGGCCGGTCGAGACCGCTCCCCGGGTGAGGGCCCAGAGCGGCACGTCGGCGTCGGCGCAGGCCTGGGTGAGCAGGAGGGTGGCGGCGAGCCCCCGGCTGAGGGCGCCGCCGTTCCGCAGCGCGGTGGTGTCCGTTCCGCACAGCGAGACGACGCCGGCCAGTTCGCCGTACGAGCGCAGCCGGTCGGCGAGGGCGGTCCGGTCGTCGCCGGGGTCCGGCAGGCCGAGGACGGTGGCGCCGCCGCGCCGCAGCGCGTCGGCGATCCGCGCGCCCCGGTCGTCCTCGAGGTCGGTGCCGACGAGGAGCCAGGTGCCGTCGAGCACGGCGGGCGCCGGGGTGACGGGGCGCCAGGCCGCCCGGTGGTACCAGGAGCCGACGGTCGCCTCGGTGCGCCGGCGGTCGTGCCAGGACGAGAGGTGCGGCATGAGTCCGGCCAGTCCGCGCCGGGCGTCGTCGTCGGGCAGTCCCAGCGCGTCGGCGAGCCGGTCGACGTCCCCTCCGGCGACGGCCGTCCAGAAGCCGGCCTCCGCCTCGTCGCGGACGGGCGCGGCACCGGCGTCGGCCACCGCGTCGGGCCAGTAGCGCTCGTGCTGGAAGGCGTAGGTCGGCAGCTCGACGGGGCGGCCCCCGAGCGGCGCGAAGAACGTCTCCCAGGCCACGGCGGCGCCGCGCACGTGGACCTCGGCGACGGCGCGCAGCAGCCTGCCGTGCTCCCCCTGGTCGGAGCGCAGGGCGGGGACGGCGGTGGCGTCCTCGGTGATGTGCGGGACCAGGGCGGAGAGGGTTCCGTCGGGGCCGAGTTCGAGGAAGACCCGGGTGTCGGTGAGGGAGGTGATCGCGTCGGCGAAGCGGACGGGCTCACGGATCTGGCCGACCCAGTAGTCCGGGGTGGCGAGGTCACCGGGAGCCGTGGTCACGACCGGGACCGCCGGTGCGTGGTAGGTCAGCGACTCCGCGACGGCGGCGAACTCGTCGAGCATCGGCTCCATGAGGCGCGAGTGGAACGCGTGCGAGACGGTCAGCCGCTTCACGCGCACAGCCTCGGCACGGAGCCGTTGCTCCAGCGCGTCGATCGCCGCCGCGTCACCGGAGACGGTGATCGAGGTCGGCCCGTTGACGGCCGCCAGGTCCACGCCCTCGGGCAGCTCCAGCTCTTCGGGGGCCTCGACGGCGAGCATCGCGCCGCCGGACGGCAGCGCTTCCATCAGCCGGCCGCGCGCCGACACCAGCCGGCACGCGTCGTCCAGGGACAGCACGCCCGCGCAGTGCGCTGCGGCGAGTTCACCGATGGAGTGGCCGACCAGCACGTCCGGGACAACACCCCAGGACTCCACCAGCCGGAACAGCGCCACCTCGACCGCGAAGAGCGCGGGCTGCGTGTACACGGTCCGCGCCAACAGCTCCGCGTCGTCCCCGAACACCACATCACGCAACGGCAGTTCGAGGTCGACCCGCGCGCACACCGCGTCGAACGCCTCCGCGAAGACGGGGAACGCCTCGTACAGCTCACGCCCCATCCCGACGCGCTGCGCGCCCTGGCCCGAGAACAGGAACCCGGTGCGTCCGGACACCGCGACGCCGGTCGGCGCGTTGCCGCGTCCCACCGCGAGCTCGTCCAGGTGGCCGAGGAGTTCGTCGCGGCCCGCCCCGAGGACGACCGCCCGGTGTTCCAGGGCCGTGCGCCGGGTCGCGAGCGAGAGCCCGACGTCGACCGGGTCCTCGGACTCGGCCGCGGACCGCAGCCGGGCCGCCTGGGCGCGCAGGGCCTCGGGCGTGGCTCCGCTCAGCACCCAGGGGATCAGCGTGTCCGGGTCACGCGGCACCGGTTCACCGGTGACGGGTTCGGCCGGCGCCTGCTCGATCATGGTGTGCGCGTTGGTGCCGCTGATCCCGAAGGACGAGACCGCCGCGCGCCGGGGCCGTCCGGTCTGCGGCCAGGGGCGCTCCTCGGCGAGCAGTTCCACGGCGCCCGCCGACCAGTCGACGTGGGGCGACGGCACGTCGGCGTGCAGGGTGCGGGGCAGCACGCCGTGCCGCAGCGCCATCACCGTCTTGATGATGCCGCCGACGCCCGCGGCGGCCTGGGTGTGCCCGATGTTGGACTTCAACGACCCCAGCCACAGCGGCTGGTCGGGGTTCCGGTCCCGTCCGTAGGTCGCCAGCAGCGCCTCCGCCTCGACCGGGTCGCCGAGTTTGGTGCCGGTGCCGTGCGCCTCGACCATGTCCACGTCGCCGGGGGTGAGGCCGGCGTCGGCGAGCGCCGCCCGGATGACGCGCTCCTGGGAGGGGCCGTGCGGTGCGGTGAGGCCGTTGGAGGCCCCGTCCTGGTTGACGGCGGAACCGCGGACCAGGGCCAGCACCCGGTGGCCGTTGCGCACGGCGTCGGAGAGCCGCTCGACGAGCAGCATGCCGGCGCCCTCGGACCAGCCGGTGCCGTCCGCGTCGGCCGAGAAGGACTTGCAGCGGCCGTCGGGGGCGAGGCCGCGCTGCTTGCTGAAGTCCACGAAGACACTGGGCGTGGACATCACGGTGACGCCGCCGACGAGGGCCAGCGAGCACTCGCCGGCCCGCAGCGACCGCGCGGCCAGGTGCAGGGCGACCAGGGACGACGAGCAGGCCGTGTCCACGGTGACGGCCGGGCCCTCGAGCCCGTAGGTGTAGGAGATCCGGCCGGACACCACGCTGCCCGCTCCGCCGGTGGCCCGGTAGCCCTCGGTCTCGTGCAGGGTCTCGGCCGCGGCGGCGTAGTCGTGGTACATGACGCCGGCGAAGACGCCGGTCTCGCTGCCGCGCAGGGTGACCGGGTCGATGCCGGCGCGTTCGAAGGTCTCCCAGGAGAGTTCCAGCAGGAGCCGCTGCTGCGGGTCCATGGCGAGCGCCTCGCGCGGGGAGACGCCGAAGAGCCCGGCGTCGAACGCGGCGGCGTCGTGCAGGAAGCCGCCGTGCCGTGCGTAGGTGGTGCCGGGGCGGGACGGGTCGGGGTCGTGGAGGCGGCCCAGGTCCCAGCCCCGGTCGGTGGGGAAGCCGGTGATGCCGTCGCGGCCCTCGCGGACCATGCGCCAGAGTTCCTCGGGGCTGTCCACGCCGCCCGGGTAGCGGCAGCTCATCGCGACGATGGCGATCGGCTCGTCCGCCGTGGCGGTGCGCCGGGGGCGCGGCGCGACGGTACCGGTCGCGGCGGTGGTGGTCGCGGCTCCGCCCAGTTCCTGCAGGAGGTGGGCGGAGAGCGCGGCGGGGCTGGGGTGGGAGAAGACGAGGGTGGCGGCCAGCCGCAGCCCGGTGGCGGCGGCCAGCCGGTTGCGGAGCTCGACGCCGGTGAGGGAGTCGAACCCGAGGTCCTTGAAGGTCCGGTCGGGGTCCAGGCGCGTGCCGGAGGGGTGTCCCAGGACGGCCGTGACCGTGGTCCGCACCAGTTCCTCGACGGCGCGTGCCCGCTCGCGTTCCGGCAGTGCGGTGAGGCCGCCGGGGTCCGCGGCGGACGCGGCGGACGCGGCCGGGCGGAGCTCGGGGCGGACCAGGTGACGCAGCAGCGGCGTGGTGGTGGTCGCGTCGGGGACGGGCTCGGCGGCCATGGCCAGGACGTGGGCGGGCCCGGCGGTGGCGGCCGCGTCGAGCAGCCGCACGCCCTGGTCCGGTTCGAGGGCGCCGCCCAGGGCGGCGAAGCGGGCCCGGTCCGCCGCGCCGAGGCCGTCGGCCATGCCTCCGGCCCCGCCCCACAGCCCCCAGCCCACCGAGAGGGCGGGCAGCCCTTCGGCACGGCGGCGGGCGGCGAGGCCGTCGAGGAAGGCGTTGGCGGCGGCGTAGGAGGCCTGGCCCGCGGTGCCGAAGGAGGCGGCCACGGACGAGAACAGCACGAAGGAGGTCAGGCCGAGGTCGCGGGTCGCCTCGTCGAGGAGCGCCGCCGCCTCGGTCTTGGGCCGCAGGACGGCGGCGACGCGTTCGGCGGTGAGCGAGGTGATCAGGCCGTCGTCGAGGACGCCCGCGGTGTGGACGACGGAGGTGACGGGGTGGTCGGCGAGGACGCGGTCGAGGACGCGCCGGTCGGCGGCGTCGCCGGCGACGACCGTCGCGGTGACGCCGTGGGCCGTGAGCTCGGCGACCAGTTCGCCGGCGCCCGGCGCGTCGGGGCCGCGCCGGGTGAGCAGGACCAGCCCCGCGACCCCGTGCACGGCGGCCAGGTGGCGGGCGACGCGGGCGCCGAGCGCTCCGGTGCCGCCGGTGATCAGGACCGTGTCGCGGGGGCCCCACGTCGGCGTGGTGCCGCCACGCAGCCGCGCCGCGCGGGGAGTCAGCGGGGTGCCGGAACGGAGGGCGGTCTGCGGGGTGTCGCCGGGCAGGCCGCCGGCGAGCGCCGAGGCCGACGCGGGCGTGCCGTCCAGGTCAACCAGGCCGAAGCGGCCCGGGTGTTCGGTCTGCGCGGAACGCACCAGGCCCCAGACCGCCGCGGCGGCCGGGTCGACCGTCTCGCCGTCGGCGGTGGCCACGGCGTTCCGGGTGACGACGACCAGGCGGGTGGCGGTGAACCGCTCGTCGTCCGCCCAGTCGCGCAGCAGGGCGAGGACGGCGTCGACCGTGTCGTGGGTGCGCCGCGCGAGGTCGGCGCCCGACTCGTCCGGCTCCGGGCCGGAGCCCACGCAGGCGAGGACGTCGCCCGGGAGGGCGCCCTGCCCGGCCCAGGCCTCCAGGCCGGGGAAACGGGCCACCCCCGCGACCGTGTCGAGGAGATCGGCGGTGCCCACGGGCAGCGCCGCCAGCGGCGTCTCGCGCTCTTCCTCGCCCTCGGCGGCGGGCGTCCAGTCGATGCGGTGGAGCACGCCCGTGGACGCGTCGCCCAGCCGGTCGGCGGTCACGGGCCGGAACGCCAGGGAACGCGCCGTCAGGACCGGCCGGCCGGCCGGGTCGGCGAGCCGCACCGCGTACTCGTCGGGGCCGCGGCGGGTCAGGGTGACGCGCAGCGCGGTGGCTCCGACGGCGTGCCGGGTCACCCCCGACCAGGCGAACGGGAGCAGGGCGGAGCCGTCCTCGCGGAGCAGCCCGGTGGCGCCGAGCGCGTGCAGCGCGGCGTCGTACAGCACGGCCTGCGGCCCTTCGGGCAGTTCGACCTCCGCGTACACGGTGTCGCCGTACACGGTGTCGCCGTCGCGCCAGGCGGCGCGCAGGCCGCGGAAGCCGGGGCCGTAGGCGAGACCGGCGGACGCGAGCGCGTCGTACTCCGGTGCGGCGGCCGGGGACGCGGGGGGCCAGGCGTCGTCGGGGCCGGAGGCGTCCTCCCGGGCCGGGCGGTCCGGCTCCAGGGTGCCGACGGCATGGGTGGTCCAGCGCGCCCCGGTGTCGCCGTCGGGGCGGCTGTGGATCTCGACGGTGTGCCCGGTCACGGTCATCTGGAGCTGGCGGCCGCCCCGCTCGGGCAGGACCAGGGGCTCGTGCACGATCAGTTCGGCGAGCCCGGGCAGTCCGGCCTGCCGCCCCGCGTGGAGGGCGAGGTCGACGTAGGCGGTGCCGGGCAGCACGACGCGGCCGTGCACGACGTGGTCGGCCAGCCAGGGGTGGGTGGCGAGCCCGACGACGCCGGTCCAGACCTGCCCGCCGTCGCCCGCCAGCGGCACCTCGGCGCCCAGCAGCGGGTGATCGGCCACGGCGAGGCCGGCGACGGCCAGTGCGGTGGTGGCGGGGGCATGGGAGGTCCAGTAGCGCTCGTGCTGGAAGGCGTAGGCCGGCAGCTCGACGGGGTGGCTTCCGTCCGGACCGGCGACGGCCGCCCAGTCGGGGGCGACGCCCCGCGTCCACAGCGCGGCGACGGCGCTGAGCGCCGACGCGGCCGCGTCCTGGTCACGGCGCAGGAGCGGCACGGCGGCGGCGTCGTCGGAGACGAGCGGGACGAGGGCGGACAGGGTGCCGTCCGGGCCGAGTTCGAGGAAGGTCCGGGTGTCGGTGAGGGAGGCGACGGCGTCGGCGAAGCGGACGGGCTCGCGGATCTGGCCCACCCAGTAGTCCGGGGTGGCGATGTCGCCGGGGGCCGTGGCCACCACGGGGATCGCCGGGGCGTGGTAGGTCAGCGACGCGGCGACGGCTGCGAACTCCGCCTGCATCGGCTCCATCAGGTGGGAGTGGAACGCATGCGAGACGGTCAGCCGCTTCACGCGCACGCCCTCGGCGCGCAGGCGCTGCTCCAACGCGTCGACCGCGTCGGCGTCACCCGAGACGGTGATCGAGGTCGGCCCGTTCACGGCCGCCAGGTCCACGCCCTCGGGCAGTTGCAGGCCGTCCTCGGCAGCCTCGACGGCGAGCATCGCGCCGCCCTCGGGCAGCGCGTCCATCAGCCGCCCACGCGCCGACACCAGCCGGCACGCGTCGTCGAGGGACAGCACGCCCGCGCAGTGCGCGGCGGCGAGTTCGCCGATGGAGTGGCCGATCAGCACGTCCGGGGTCACACCCCACGACGCGACCAGCCGGAACAACGCCACCTCGACCGCGAAGAGCGCGGGCTGCGTGTACACGGTCCGCGCCAGCAGCTCCGCGTCATCCCCGAACACCACATCCCGCAACGGCAGTTCCAGCTCCACCCCCGCACACACCGCGTCGAACGCCTCCGCGAACACGGGGAACGCCTCGTACAGCTCACGCCCCATCCCGACCCGCTGCGCGCCCTGACCGGAGAACAGGAACCCCACGCGCCCCGGCGCCGCGACGCCGCTGAGCAGGCCCGCCGCGTCGTGGCCGGCGGCCACCGCGTCGAGGCGGGCCGCCAGTTCCTCCCGGTCGGCGGCGAACACGGCCGCGCGGCGGTCCAGGGTGAACCGCGTGGTGGCCGAGGACCGCGCGACGGCGGCCACCGGCAGGGACGGTTCGGTGTCCAGGAACGCCCGCAGCCGGGCGGCCTGGGCGCGCAGCGCCGTGTCACCGCGTCCGGAGAGGAGCACCGGCAGCGCGGGGCCGGCTGCCGGTCGCTCCGCCTCCGGACCGGCTGGTGCGGGCGCCGCCTCGATGACCGCGTGGGCGTTGGTCCCGCTGATGCCGAAGGAGGAGACGGCGGCCCGGTGGGGCCGGTCCGCGGGGGCCAGGGGGACGTTCTCGGTGAGCAGCTTCACCGCGCCCGCCGACCAGTCGACGTGCGGCGACGGGGTGTCGGCGTGGAGGGTGCGGGGCAGGACACCGTGCCGCAGGGCCATGACGGCCTTGATCACGCCGGCCACACCGGCGGCGGCCTGCGTGTGCCCGATGTTGGATTTGACGGACCCCAGCCACACGGGCTGCTCGGGGTCCCGGCCCTGGCCGTAGGTGGCCAGCAGGGCCTGGGCCTCGATGGGGTCGCCCAGGCGGGTGCCGGTGCCGTGCGCCTCGACGAGGTCGACGTCGGAGGGGGTCAGGCCGGCGGAGGCCAGGGCGTCGCGGATGACGCGTTGCTGGGCGAGGCCGTTGGGGGCGGTGAGACCGTTGGACGCGCCGTCGGAGGTGACGGCGGAGCCGCGGACCACGGCGAGGACGCGCTGTCCGTCGGCGAGGGCGTCGGACAGGCGGCGCAGGACCAGCACGCCGGCGCCTTCGGACCAGCCGGTGCCGTCGGCCTCGGCGCCGAAGGCCTTGCAGCGGCCGTCGGGCGAGAGGCCGCCCTGGCGGGCGAACTCGGCGAGGACACCGGGGGTGGCCATCAGGGTGACGCCGCCCGCGAGGGCGGTGGAGCACTCCCCGGCGCGCAGCGACTGGGCGGCCAGGTGCAGTGCCACCAGCGAGGAGGAGCACGCGGTGTCCACGGTCACGGCCGGGCCCTCGAACCCGAAGGTGTAGGCGATGCGGCCGGAGGCCACGCTCGCGGTCGAGCCGGTGAGCAGGTAGCCCTCGGAGCCCTCGCCGGGCTCGTGCATCCGGGGGCCGTAGTCCATGGCGGTGGCGCCGACGAAGACGCCGGTGCGGCTGCCGCGCAGGGCGGCCGGGTCGGTGCCGAGTCTCTCCAGGGCCTCCCAGGAGGTCTCCAGGAGGAGCCGCTGCTGCGGGTCCATCGCCTGGGCCTCGCGGGGCGAGATGCCGAAGAGGCCGGCGTCGAAGCCCGCGATGTCGTCCAGGAACCCGCCGGCGGCGGGGAGCCGGGTGTCCAGTGCGTCGAGGTACGGCTGCCAGCCCCGGTCGGCGGGGAGGCCGCCGAGCACCTCACGGCCCTCGCTCAGGACGTCCCACAGGGCCGCGGGCGAGTCGATGCCGCCGGGGAAGCGGCAGGCCATGGCGACGATGGCGACGGGTTCGCCGGGGTCCGCCCGGTGTCCGGGGGTGGTGGCGTGCGGCGTGCCGTCGGTGTCCTCGCCGCGCAGGGCGTCGCACAGGTGGCGGGCGACCTCGGCGGGGGTGGGGCGGTCGAAGAGGTAGGTGGGCGGCAGGGTGAGGCCGGTGGCGGCGGCGAGCCGGTCCCGGAGTTCGACCAGGGTCAGGGAGGCGAGCCCGAGGTCCTTGAAGGTGAGGTCCGGGTCGACGGCGGCGGCGTCGGCGAACCCGCCGGCCACGGCGGCGTGGGAGCGGACCAGTTCGAGCACGGTGGTGCGGGCGGACTGCCGGGAGGCGGAGCGCAGCCGCTCGCGCAGCGCGTCCTCCGGGCCGACGGCGGCCGGGGCCGCGGGGGTCCGGTCCGTGGTGGTCCGGTCCGTGGCGGTCCGGGGCGCGGTGGTGTTCCCGTCGGGCGCCCGTGTGCCGTCCCACTGCTCGGCGGCGGGTCCGGGACGCCAGTGGCGTTCGCGCTGGAAGGCGTAGGTGGGCAGGTCCACGACCTCGCCGGGCGGGGCGGGCAGCCGGACGTCCAGGCCGTGGGCGAGCAGTTCGGCGCCCGAGGCGAGCAGCCGGGCCGGGCCGCCCTCGCCGCGGCGCAGCGAGCCGACGACGGCGGTGCCGGTCACGTCCAGTTCGGCCAGGGTGTCGCGCACGGCGGGCACCAGGACCGGGTGCGGGGTGACCTCGACGAGGAAGCGGAAGTCCTCCTCGGCCAGTCGCCGGACGGCGCCGGCGAACTCGACGGTGGAGCGCAGGTTCCGGTACCAGTAGGCGGCGTCCAGGCCGGCCGTGTCGGTCCATTCGCCGGTGACGGTGGACAGGAACGGCACGTCGGACGTGCGGGGCCGGATGCCGGCCAGGGCCGACAGCAGTTCGTCGCGGATGCGTTCGACCTGCGCCGAGTGGGAGGCGTAGTCCACCGGTATGCGGCGGGTGGCGACACCGTGCGACGCGCACCGTGCCGCGAGGTCGTCGAGGTCGCCGTCCGGGCCGGAGACCACGACGGCGGCGGGCCCGTTGTCGGCGGCGAGGGACAGCGACGGCGTGTCGTCCAGCCACCGGCGGACGCGGTCCGCTCCCGCCTGCACGGACAGCATGCCGCCCTGTCCGGCGAGGGCCCGCAGGGCACGGCTGCGCAGGGCGACCACCGCGGCGGCGTCCTCCAGCGACAGCGCGCCCGCCACGCAGGCCGCGGCGATCTCCCCCTGGGAGTGTCCGGCGACGGCGTCCGGCTCGACGCCGAGGGACCGCCAGGTCTCGGCGAGGGCCACCATCACGGCGAAGAGGGCGGGCTGCACCACGTCGACCCGGTCCAGCGTGGGGGCGCCCTCGGCGCCGCGCAGGACGTCCGTCAGCGAGAAGTCCGTGTGCGGGGCGAGCGCCGCCTCGCAGGCGTGGACGGTCCGGGTGAACACCTCGTCGACGTCGAGGAGTCCGGCGGCCATGGCGGGCCACTGGGAGCCCTGGCCGGAGAAGAGCATGGCCAGGCGTCCGGTGCGGGCCGTGGCCTCACTGACGCCGGGCGCGGGCAGTCCCGCGGCCACCGCGCCGAGCTGCGCGAGCAGCTGCTCGCGGTCCTCGGCGAGGAGCACGGCGGTGCGGGCGAAGCGGGTGCGGGTGGCGGTGAGCGAGTGCGCCACGTCGGCGACGGCCAGGTCCGACTCCTCGACCGCGTCCCTCAGCCGGGCGGCCTGGGCGCGCAGCGCCTGCGCGGTACGGCCGGAGACCACCACCGGCGTGGGCAGCGCGTCACCGCCGGCGGCGGACGCGGCGGCCGCGGCGGGCGCCGGGGAGGCGGCGGCCGGCCGAACCGTCGTGGCGGTGGCAGGGGCGGAGGCAGAGGCAGAAGCAGAAGCCGGGGCAGAGGCAGAAGCCGGGGCCGGGGCAGAGGCAGAAGCCGGGGCGGGGCCGAGTACCAGGTGGCAGTTGGTGCCGCCCATGCCGAAGGAGCTGACGCCGGCGAAGCCTTCGCCGCCCAGCGCGCCGGTCTCGGTCTGCACCCGCAGGTTGAGCCGCTCCAGGGGGATGCCGGCCGGCGCGGAACGGAAGTTGAGGCTGGGCGGCACGAGGCCCCGCTCGACGGTGAGCACGGCCTTCAGCAGGCCGGCGACACCCGCTGCGCCCTCCAGGTGCCCGATGTTGGTCTTGACCGAGCCGACGGGCAGCGGTGTGGTGCGCGCGGCGCCGAGGGCCGCGCCGAGGGCCGCGGCCTCGACGGGGTCGCCGACCGGGGTGCCGGTGCCGTGCAGTTCGACGTAGCCGACGGCGTCCGGGGCGATGCCCGCGCGGGCGTGGGCGGCGCGGACGACGGCTTCCTGGGCCGCGGCGCTGGGCGCGGTGAGGCTGGGGCCGCCGCCGTCGTTGTTGACGGCGCTGCCGTGGACGACGGCGTGGACGCGGTCGCCGTCGGCGAGGGCGCGGGCGAGCGGCTTGAGGACGACGACGCCGCCGCCCTCGCCGCGTACGAAGCCGTTGGCGCGTTCGTCGAAGGTGAAGCAGCGGCCGTCCGGGGAGAGTCCGCCGAACCGCAGCGCGGCGACGGTGCTGTCGGGCGCAAGGATGAGGCTGACTCCGCCGGCGAGGGCCAGGTCGGACTCGTCTCGCGCCAGGCTCTCGCAGGCGAGGTGGACGGAGACCAGGGAGGAGGACTGGCCGGCGTCGACGGTCAGGCTGGGGCCGTGCACGCCGAGCGTGTAGGAGACGCGGTTGGCGATGACGCCGCGCTGCAGGCCCGGCATGGTGTGGCGGTCGACGCCGTCGTCGCCCTCGCGGTGCAGGAGGGTGGCGTAGTCGTCCCAGATCGCGCCGAGGAAGACTCCGGTGCGGCTGCCCCGCAGGTCGGCCGGGATGCTCCGGGCGTCCTCCAGCGCCTCCCAGGCGAGTTCGAGGGCCAGGCGCTGCTGGGGGTCGGTGGCGGCGGCCTCGCGGGGGGAGATGCCGAAGAAGGCGGCGTCGAAGTCGGCGACGTGGTCGACGAATCCGCCGCGGGGGACGCCGGGGACGCGCGCGCGGTCGGCGGGGGTCTCGGTGACGGCGTCGGCGCCCGTGGCGAGCAGCTCCCACAGGGCCGCCGGGCCGGGTGCGCCGGGCAGCCTGCACGCGTACCCGATGATCGCTACGGCCTCGGAACCACCGGTGTACGTATCCGACATGAATGCCCCGAATCACTCGACGTCGCGAGTTTCACCGGAACCCTGTCCGGCCGACGGCCGGGGCGGGCGCGGGCGCCCGCCGTGTGGTCCGGCTGCTTCCTCGACTGAAGCACTCCGGACGCTAGCCAGCGGCCGACGGAGCGGCCAACCCCTAGCCGCCGTGCAGCCGCCCCTAAACCACCTGGCCAGAGGGCGGCCGCACGGCCGGCTCAGGGTCGGCCGGCGTGGGCGGCGCGGCTCACGCGGCCACCTGGGCGGCGGTCCGCGCCTTCTCGGCCCGGTAGACCAGGTAGGCCGTCCAGAAGCCCGCGAGGCCGATCAGGACCATCGCGACGATCACCGGCCACTGCCAGGGGTCGGGGACGTGGAGCGCGAGGAACCAGACCTTGTCGGGGGAGCCGTTGAGCTTGATGCCCATGGCCACCAGGCCCTGCGGGAACAGGCCGACGACGCCGACCGCCGCGGCGGCCCACATGAGCGTCTGGCGTCCGGCGGACATCGTCTCGAACGGGGACTTGCCCACCTCCTCCTCGTCGGCGGGGGCCGACGCCGGGGCTCCGGAACGCATCAGGTGCAGCAGCTCCGGGCCGTTGTCCCGCAGCTTCCGCGCCGCCACGGAACCGAGCAGCACGTGGCTGAGCACGCCGGTGAGCAGGGCGACCGGGACGCTCGCCCACAGCAGCGCGGGCCGGTCCAGGGCGTGGCCCGCCCAGGCGACGCCGAGTGCCGGGCACATGGCGAGCGCGACCAGGAAGAACATCATGAACGACTGACCGGTGACGTCGCCGTGGTCCATCGGCGAGTTCTTGCTCCGGTGCGGGTCCGGGCCCGGGACGAGGACCGCGACGGAGGCCCAGATCAGCAGGCCGGAGCCGCCGCCCAGCGCGGCGAGGTTGCCGGCGAGCGCCCAGGGCAGCAGGGCGGTGTCGCCGTGCAGCAGGGATCCGGCGAGCGTCAGCAGCAGCGTGAGCGGGCCGAAGACGATCAGCCAGGCGAGCTGGCGGGCGCGGACGTCGGCCTTCTCCTTGCCGGGCACCGTGAGGGTCAGCCAGAGCGCGGTGCCGTCCTGGCCGTAGAGGTTGGCGCAGGTCGCGGCGGCCATCAGCGCTCCGGCCGCCCCGACGAACGGGAACGCGGCGGTGAAGTCGAAGATCAGCGGGAACAGCGCGGTGATGACCGCGAAGGCCGGGCCGAGGACGATGCTCTGGGTGCGCATGGGGTCGCGCCACCAGGTGCGCAGCTCCTTGAGGCAGATCACGCCCACGTCGCTGCGGAACAGCGGGCGGCGCCGCACGGCGTCGCGCGCGCTGGAACCCCGGACGACCGGGCGGGCCAGCCGCTGCGGTCCCAGCAGCGCCGTCCAGGCGGCGAACAGCGCCGCCACCAGGACGGCCAGCGCGGCCAGCGGCGCCGCCGTCCACAGCCAGTCCCCGCGTCCGGCCGCCTCGACGGCGAGCAGCCCCCAGCTGGACGGCAGGGCCCGCACCACGGTGGAGAAGGTGGGCGGGAAGCCGTACTCCAGCAGCAGGTAGATCCCGATCATCAGGACCCAGGAGAACGAGCACAGCGAGACGATCGCGGCGGTGACCGTCGCGGTGATCACGCCGCCCGTCCGCGACCGGGACAGGGCGCGGAACAGCAGGGTGACCACCCGTGACAGCAGCACCACCAGCAGCAGGAGCAGCACCACCGCGGGCACCGACACCACGACGGCCTGCCAGCTGAGCCGGGCCGCGAAGGCGATGGTCGCCCCGAACGCCACCACGGTGACGGCGGTGGTGACGGCGACCATGGCGGCGGCGAGCAGGCCCATGGCCAGGGTGCGGCGCGGGATCGGCTGACGGTGGAAGTGCTCGCCGTTCAGCGGGGGTTCGCCGGCGAAGATCGGGCCGACGATCCAGCCCAGCGCCCAGAGCGCGAACGTCACCGCGAGCACGTCCATCAGCATCCGCGGCTGGGAGAAGTCGAGGAAGGCGAGGATGACGGTGGTGACGGCGAGGCAGATGCCGACGGACCAGCCGAGGCTGTTCATCGCCATCTTCGAGTCCGACGTGCTGTGACGCAGCACCGCCAGTTTCATGCGGATCAGGACGCCAACCACGACAGCCCCTCCCCGCCGCCGATGGTCACGCCGACCAGGTCGACGAAGGTCTCCTCGAGGGAGCGTCCGCCGCGCACCTCGTCCAGGGGTCCCTCGGCGACGACGCGGCCCCGGGCCATCACGCCGACGGTGTCGCAGAGTTCCTCGACGAGCGCCATGACGTGGCTGGAGATCAGCACCGAGCCGCCGTGGTCGACGAAGCGCCGCAGGATCCGCTTGATGGTGGCGGCGGAGACCGGGTCGACCGCCTCGAAGGGCTCGTCGAGCACCAGCATCTTGGGGGCGTGCAGCAGGGCCGTGGCCAGGCCGACCTTCTTGCGCATACCGGTGGAGTAGTCCACCACCAGGGTGCGTTCGGCGGAGCCGTCGAGTTCCATCACGGCGAGCAGCTCGTCGGCTCGGCGGTCCGCCTCGTCGGCGGCGATGCCGTGCAACTGGCCCAGATAAGTGAGGAGTTCGCGGCCGGTCAGCCGTTCGGGCATGGCCAGCCCGTCGGGCAGTACTCCCAGCAGGCGGCGGGCCTCCAGGGGCTCCTGCCAGATGTCGACGCCGTGCACCCGGGCGGTGCCCGCGTCGGGCCGGAGCAGGCCGACGGCCATCGAGAGGGTGGTGGTCTTTCCGGCGCCGTTCGGTCCGACGAGTCCGTAGAAGGAGCCGGGCCGCACGGTGAGGTCCACCTGGTTCGCGGCCGTGTAGTCCCCGAAGACCTTGTGCAGGCCTTCCAGACGGAAGGCGGGTTCCCCTCTCCCGGAGTCCCGGCCGGTTGTGTCGGTCATGGTCGTGTGCTGAGTTACGTCGTCCACCGCATTCCTTCTCAGGGAGACTCAGGACGGCCCGGCGGATCGCGGGCCTCTGGGAAACCTGCTGGCCATCCTGCCAACGAACCTGCCGCATAGGCGAGTTCACCCTTCGGGCAGGCCGGAATACGGCGGTCGTTCTTCCGCATACCGAGTGGGGGTGCCGAGGGAGGGCCTCGGCTCGGCCGGCCCTCCGATCGTCCCCGCACCGGAGCGCCGCCAGCACCCCTAATCCACGTGAGGGCACCCGGTAGGGGTGTCCTTCGATCACGAGTGCGATCTATGGGGTCTCCAGTTCGCTGTCGATGAGGGCGAAGATGTCCTCCTCGGTGGCGGCCCGCAGGTCGGCGTCCTGTCCCTCGTCGTCCTCCGGGTCCTGGCCGGCGTGGTCGTCCGCCCACCGGGCGAGGAGGGCGCTCAGCCGGACCCGCAGGCGGGAGCGGTCGCTCGCGGACAGCTCGTGGGGCGCCGCCTCCAGCTCGTCCAGCCCGGCCATCAGCGTGTCCGCCGTGCCCCGTGCGGGCGGCACGAGTTCGGTGCCGAGCCGTTCGGCGAGCGCCTCGGGGGTGGGGTGGTCGAATACGAGGGTGGCGGGCAGCCGGACGCCGGTGACGGCGCCGAGCCGGTTGCGCAGTTCCACCGCGGTGAGCGAGTCGAACCCGAGTTCCTTGAAGGGCCGGTCCCGCTCCACGGCGTCCGCCGCGGCGAAGCCGAGCACGGCGGCCGCCTCCGCCCGGACGCGTTCCAGCAGGACCCGCGCGCGTTCGTCCGCCGGCAGGGCGCGGACCTGGTCGGCGAAGCCGGTCTCGCCGGCCCGGGCGGCCGCGGCGCGCCGCGGGCCGCGGACCAGGCCGCGCAGCAGGTGGGGCACCTCGGGCCGGCCGGTGAACCCGGCGACGTCCACGGCGCCCGGCAGCACGGCGGGGTCGGCCCCGGCCAGCGCCGCGTCGAGCAGGGCCGTGCCCTCCTCGGCGGTCGTCGGCGGGAGACCGGAACGCGCGGCGCGTTCCCGGTCGGCGTCGCTGAGGACGCCGGTCATGCCCGCGCCCACGTCCCACGGCCCCCAGGCCAGGGAGAGGGCGGGCAGTCCGCGGACGTGCCGGTGCCGGGCGAGGGCGTCGAGGTAGGCGTTGGCCGCCGCGTAGTTGCCCTGCCCGGGGGTGCCCAGCGTCGCCGAGACGGACGAGTAGAGGACGAACTCCTCGACGTCGTGCAGCAGTCGGTGCAGGTGGCGGGCGGCCGTGACCTTGGCCGCGAGCACCGGGGCGACACGGTCGGGGGTGAGGGCGGTGGCCACACCGTCGTCGAGGACGCCCGCGACGTGGAACACGGAGGAGATGTGCCGGCCGCGCACCGCGTCGGCCAGCGCCTCGGGGTCGGTGATGTCGCAGGCCACGATCTCGGCCTCGGCTCCGGCGGCCCGCAGGTCGGCCGCCAGCTCGGCGGCGCCGGGGGCGTCGGGGCCGCTGCGGCTCAGCAGGAGGAGGCTGCGGCTGCCGCGTGCGGCGAGGTGGCGGGCGGTGAGGGCGCCGAGTGCGCCCGTGCCACCCGTGACCAGGACCGTGCCCTCCGCATCCCACCCACCCGGAACCGTCAGCACGACCTTGCCCACATGACGCGCCTGACTCACGAACCGGAAAGCGTCCGCAGCCCGCCGCACGTCGAACACCCGCACCGGCGGCAGCACCAGCACACCCTCCGCGAACAACCGCAGCACCTCACGGAGAATCTCCCCGATCCGCTCCGGCCCCGCCTCCCCCAGATCGAACGCCCGGTACACACAGCCGAGGGAACCCGGATCACGCACATCCGCCTTCCCCATCTCCACGAACCGCCCACCCGGCGCCAGCAACCGCGCCGACGCGTCCACGAACTCACCCGCCAACGCGTTCAGCACCACATCCACACCACGCCCACCGGTCCGCTCCCGGAACACCCCCTCGAACAACACATCACGCGACGACGCCAAACGATCCACCGGCAGACCCGTCACCCCCCACTTCGCAGGCGACGCCGTCCCGAACACCTCCGCCCCCAACACCCGCGCCAACTGCACCGCCGCCATCCCCACACCACCGGCAGCCGCATGCACCAGCACCGACTCACCCGCACCCAGCCCCGCCAGATCCACCAACGCGTAATACGCCGTCCCGAACGCGATCGGCACCGCCGCCGCC